>JBDHVD010000253.1:0-12360 GCA_039809525.1 Labilithrix sp.
GGGCGTGGTGCCCGCGTTCCGATCCCTGCGGACGTTCTGGAGCGAGAGGTACCTGCCCGCCTGCAAGGACGCGGTGGGCGCGTGGCAGCTGCCGGACGGCGAGCGGCTCTACGCGCACCTCGTCCGTGCCCACACGACGACGAA
This sequence comes from Labilithrix sp., assembly GCA_039809525.1. Lineage (GTDB taxonomy): Bacteria > Myxococcota_A > Polyangia > Polyangiales > Polyangiaceae > Labilithrix. The sequence goes on from JBDHVD010000253.1 coordinate 145, forward strand.
GCTGACGCCCGATCAGGTGCACGCCATCGGTCTCCGCGAGGTCGCCCGCCTCCGCGGCGAGATGGAGAAGCTGAAGCGCACGATCGGGTTCGCCGGATCGCTGGCCGACTTCTTCACGTTCCTGCGGACCGATCCGCGCTTCTTCCACCGGGACGCCGCCTCGCTGCTGATCGCGTATCGCGATCTCGCCAAGCGCATCGATCCCCTGCTGGTGAAGGTCTTCGCGAAGCTGCCGCGCACGCCGTACGGCGTGCAGGCGATCCCGGACAACGTCGCGCCCGACACGACGACCGCCTACTACCGCGAGCCCGCGGCCGACGGATCGCGCGCCGGGACCTTCTTCGTGAACCTCTACAGGCCGGAGGCGCGTCCGACATGGGAGATGGTCGCGCTGACGCTCCACGAGGCGGTGCCGGGCCATCACCTCCAGATCGCGCTCGCGATGGAGCAGGAGAACCTCCCGCCGTTCCGCCGGCACGCCGACTACAACGCGTTCATCGAGGGCTGGGCGCTCTACGCCGAGAGCCTCGGTGAGGAGCTCGGCGCCTACGACGATCCCTACGCGCGCTTCGGCAGGCTCGCCTACGCGATGTGGCGCGCGGTCCGCCTCGTCGTCGACACGGGGATCCATCACCTTCGGTGGGACCGGCAGCGGGCGATCGACTTCTTCCTCGAGAACGCGCCGAAGCCGGAGCTCGACGTGGTCAACGAGGTCGATCGCTACGTCGTCTGGCCGGGGCAGGCCCTCTCGTACGCGATCGGCGCGCTGCGGATCGAGGAGCTGCGGAAGAAGCGGCAGGCGGCGCTCGGCGCGCGCTTCAGCCTCCCGGCGTTCCACGACGCCGTGCTGCGGAACGGCCCGCTGCCGCTCGACGTGCTCGAGCGCGAGGTGCTCGAAGCGCCCTAGAACCAGGCCTCCCAGCGCCCGTCGACGAACGCGAGGTGGCAGGTCGCCGAGATGCGGTCGCGCGATCCGCCGAACGGCTGGATCTGGTGGAGCCGGTAGCTGTCCATGATCACGAGGTCGCCCACGCCGTAATCGGCGATCGCGCTCTCGCGCGCGAGGTCTTCGTCCTCGTACGCGTCGCTGCCGCGGTGCAGGACGTCCCAGACGCGGAGGCCCCCGCCCTCCTCCGCGGGCTGGAGCATCAGGACGAGCGTCGTCGCGGGCGCGCGCTCCTTCGCGTGCGCCGGCGTGAGGCCCTCGGTGTCGAAGTGGATGTCGCCGCCGCGGCGCGAGCAGAGCCCGCCGGCGGGGAACACGTGCACGCCCGGGCCGCACCAGCCCTCGCGGCGGACGACGCCGGCGCCCACCGCGCGCGACGCGAGCGCGAGCATCGCCGCCTGGAGGCCGGGGCAGTGCCGCTCGACGAGCGCGTCGGAGGCGGCGGCGTTCGCGAAGTACTCGCCCGTGCGCCCCTGCTCGAGATGCGTGTACCATGCACGACCGAGGCTGTGCTGCGCCTTGCCGAAGTCGTCGATCCACGACGCGCGGCCCTCGTAGACGCCGCGCACCCAGGCGGCGGCGTGCTCCGCATCGACGGCCGCGCGGACCGTCTCGAACAGCGCCGTCACTTCACGCCGATCGCCGACTGGGTCACGCAGCAGGTCGCGCGCTTGTCGACGACCACCTCGAGGACGCGCTCGCGGTCCTGCCAGAACGCCTTCTCCGCGCCCTTCGTCTTCTCGATGCGCTCGCGCACGCGTCCGAGCTGGTTCTTGTACTGCGAGAGGACCTCGGGCGGCAGGTCCGAGACCATGACCTCGTTCGACTTGGCCACCAGCGCGACGGGGTCCTTCGGCTCGTAGCCCACGCCGCGGAGCGCGAGGTCGACGCCCGGTCGATCGAGCACGTCGACGAAGGCGAGCACCTTCTTCGGACGGTTGTGCCGGATGACCGCGTTCGTCGCGAGGTGCTGGATCCATGCGGTGCGGCGCGTCCACGGGCCGTTGCCCGAGCGGTGGCGCTGCTCGGCGTTCTCGGCGAGGAACACCTTCTCTTCGAGCTCGACGCCGTTCGCCTGCTCGAACGTGTAGAGCTTCGGCTGGAGGAGCACCTCGGCCTCGCGCTTCGCGATCTCGACCTCGTCGGACGGATCGACCGCCGGCGGCGCGGCGCCGAGATCCTGCTCGCGGAACCAGTCGATCGGCTCGACCGGCATCGCGCGGTTCTTCGCCAGCGCGGCGAGGTACGTCATCTCGAACGACGCGTCCTCGTAGTCGCCCTGGCGCCACGGATCGACGCGCACCTGGAGGAGCACGAGGTCCGGCTTGAACGTCGCCATGACGTCGCCCAGCCGCGAGATCGGATAGCGGCTCTCCACCATGTGGAACTTGCCGATGGTCCCCACGACGATCGCCTGCAGCGGCGGCTCGGGCGGCGGCGGGCAGACAGGCGCGCGCGGGTTGCGCGCCGGCTTCTCTTGCGGCTCGCAGGCGGCGGCGAGGACCGAGACGACGGCGAGGAGCGCAGCGAGCGCGCGGCGCATCAGATCTGCGAGACGCGGGTCATGAGGCGGCCGCACAGATCGGACTGCGCGTTTCGCTCGCGCTCGAGGGCGAGGCCCTGGCGGAACATGTTCGACGCGGCCTCCTCGTTGCCGACGATCAGGTGGCAGACGCCGAGCAGCTCGTAGTCCTCGGGATCGTTGTGCGTGGAGACGAGCTCGGTGAGCGCGGGGATCGCCGCCCGATGCGCGTCGACGAGCTTCGCCGAGGGCTGACCGGTGCGCTTCGCGAGGACGAGGAGCTTCAGGACCTGGCGCTGATCTTCCGGCTTGTTGGCGGCGAAGATCGGGTCCGAAAACAACGCTTTGTACCCGTCGTACGACCCCTCGACGTCGCCGCCGCGGGCCTGCGCCATGATCTGCTTGAGCGCGTCCTTGAGCGCTTCCTTGCTCATGCCGGTATCCTACTCCGAATGGGGCGCCGGTGGATGGTTCTCGCCGTGGTCCTCGGGCTCTCCGCCTGCGGGGGGACCGACGACGACGAGGCGGCTCCGGGCGTCGATTCCGGAATCGCCGAGGCCGCGGAGATCGAGGACGGCGCATCTCCCGCGGACGCCGCGGACGCCGCGGCGCCGGACGCCGCCGATGCCGCGCCCGACGTGGTCATCCCTCCGAAGCCGGACGGCGGGGCGCCGCCCTGCGCCTCGCTCCAGCCGGCCCCGGCGTTCTGCGACGACTTCGACGACGGCGATCTGAAGGACGACTGGCAGGTGCTCAACGTGTCGGTCGGATCCTCGGCGGCGCTCGACACGTCGGCCCATGCGAGCGCGCCTGCTTCGTTCGCCGCGAGGACGAAGGCGATCGTCGCGCAGGAGGCCGCGTTCGCGCACCTGCGCACGACGCTCACCGGGGCGCCCGCGCGGGTGCGCATGTCCTTCACCGCGTTCTTCCCGGTGACGACGCTCTCGAAGGGCTCGCTCGCGATCGCGACGATCGACGTCTCGCAGAACCACTTCTTCACGCTGTTCCTCCGCGACACCGATCCCGACGCGCCCGGGCCGACGCTCGAGGAGAGCGTGCCGGGCACCACCACGCGCCATGTCCTCGGCAGCCCCCCTCCGGCGAACACCTGGACGCGCATCGTCGTCGACGTCGATCTCGCGACCGGCAAGGCGAGCGTGTCGTGGGACGCGACGAAGGCGCTCGACGGCGCGGCGATCGCGACGACGCCCGTCGCGCAGGATCCGACCATCCGCGTGGGCGCGCTCTACGTGTACGGACCGCAGGATCCGTTCGAGGCGCGCTTCGACGACGTGCTCGTCGAGTACCCGTAGCGCTACCGGCGCTCGTACTTCACGCCGCAGCCGTACGCCTTCGTCTCGGCGGTCGCGGGCGCTTTGCCCGCGCTCACCGCGGCGAGGGCCTCGTCGACGTACCTGACGAGCTTCCCGTCCGTCGGGCTCTCGCCCTCGCCGTCGGGCGAGTTGTCGATCGCGCCGCGGTAGGCGAGGACGCCCTTTTCGTCGATCACCATCATGTGCGGGGTGTTCGTCGCGCCGTACGCGTGGCCGACGTCGCCCGCCTCGTCGAGGAGGATCGGATAGGCGATGCCGAACGACTTCGCGCCCTGCCGGTTCTCGTCGACGCCGTAGCCCTGCTTGCCCGGCCCGGAGGAGTTGATCGCGAGCCACACCACGCCGTCCTTGCCGTGCCGCTTCGCCGCGTCCTTCAGCGAGCCCTTGGTGTGCGAGGCCTTCACGAACGGGCAGCGCGGGTTGAACCACTCGAGGACGACGACCTTGCCCTTGAACGACGAGAGGCGCACCTCGTTGCCGTCGAGGTCCTTCAACGCGAAGTCGGGCGCGGGCTTGCCGACCTCCGCCTTTTCCATCGTGGAGGGCGCGGGCGCAGCGGCGGATGCGGCCGCGGGCGCCGCGTTCACCGTGGCGGCGGCGGGCGCGGCGTCCTTCTTCGGACCGTTGCAGGCTGCGAGGGCGACCAGCGAGAAGAAGCCGACGGCAAGCGTTCGCATGACGTCGGCATGGCACGAGTCGCCGCGCGGCGCGAGCTCAACCGAGCGAGGCACGGAGGACGCGATCCTCTTCGCCGAGCTTCCGGATCGCATCGAGCGCGTGCTCGGACACCTTCTTGTGGAGGCGCGGGCTCGGCGGCGCGTCGAGCATGTCGCCGAAGTCGACCGGCGCGCCGAACGTGACGGTGACCGGACCGCCGGTGCGGGTGAAGTTGCTCGCCACCTGCTTGACGATGTCGTTGCCGAGCCCGTTGATGAACACGGGGATCACCGGGACGCGCGCCGACTGGATGATGCGTCCGACGCCGCCCTGCGCGGGCAAGAGCTCGTACGGATCGTCGCCCTTGTTGCGCGTGCCCTCGGGGTGGAGGCCGAGGAACGTGCCGCCGCGCTTCAGGATGCGCGTGGTCTCGTCGAGACTCGCGAGGTTCAGCGCCGCGCGCGAGCGCTCGCGGAACACCGGCGGGTACATCGCGAAGAAGCTCATCACGCCGTTCACGAACAGCCCGAGCGGGTGGTCGTAGAAGAACTTCGAGCGCACCGGGAACAGCAGGCGGTGAGGCATGCCGCGCTTCACCAGGTACGCGGTCACGACGTACAGGTCGAAGAAGCTCCGGTGGTTCGACACCACGATGTAGCTCGTCTTCGGATCCCACGGCGGCAGGCGCTCGAGGCCCTGGACGTGGCGCAGGTTCTTGATCGACTGCTCGATCCAGTTCGCGCCCACGTGGCGCTGGAGGACGCGCACCGTCCGATCGAGCGGCGTGCCCGGCTCGAACGTCCGCTGGACGAAGCGGATCTGGAAACGCTCCGTCTTCGACAGCGCGTCCGGATCGAAGTCGAGGATGTCGCGGGGCTCGGCTTCGCGCGTGCGCCCGCGGGTGGCGGCGCCCTGCGTTCCGTTCGTTCCGTGTTTTCCGTTCGATCCGTTCGTGAAGTTCTGCTGCACGCCACGTTGATCGTCGTTTGTGGCGCCGGAATCAAGCGGGGCGAGCGCGCAGAAAGACGTTGTCTGCTACGCAACGCGTCAGCACGCGACGTGGCCGGCGCCGCGATCGGGGAAGATCTTCCCCGGATTGAGCAGGCCCTTCGGATCGAAGGCCCGCTTGACGTCCTGCTGGAGGCCGATGAGCTCGGCGGACTGCTCGATCGGCAGGTAGGGCCGCTTGCTCAGGCCGATGCCGTGCTCGCCGCTCAGCGTCCCCCCGAGGGCCACGGTCGCCCGCATCAGCCGCGCGATCGCCCCCTCGACCGCCGGGCGCTCGCTCGGATCGTCCCAGAGGAAGTTCACGTGCATGTTGCCGTCTCCCGCGTGGCCGTACGTCAGGTAGCGCACCCCGGTCGCCTCGCCGATCCGGTCGACCTCTCCGAGGAGCGCGACGAGCTTCGAGCGCGGCACCACCACGTCTTCCGACAGCTTGTACTTTGCAAGCTTTCGCGTCGCCGGCGAGAGCATCCGCCGCGACTCCCACAGCCGCGCGCGCTGCGCCGCGTCCTGCGCCGCGACGACGTCGATCGTCCCGTCGCCCTCGGAGAGCGCCTCGCCGAGGATGGCCACCTCCTCGTCGAGATCGGCCTTGCCGTCGATCTCGGCGAGCAGGAGCGCCCCCGCGCGCGGATCGGCGGCGAAGCCCTGGCGCTTCATCGCCTCGATGGTGAGCGCGTCCATCAGCTCCATGCACCGGGGGACGAGGCCGCGCGCGATCACCCGCTGCACGGCGTCGGCGGCGGCGCGCACGTCGCGGAAGAGCGCGAGCGCGGTCGCGATCTCGCGCGGGCGCGGCACCAGCTTCAGGGTGACCTCGGTGAAGACCCCGAGCGTCCCCTCGCTCCCGACGAGGAGCGCCGTCACGTCGTAGCCGGTGACGCCCTTCACCGTGCGCTTGCCGCTCCGCACTACGCGTCCGCCCATCAGGCACGTCTCGAGGCCGAGCACGTACTCGCGCGTGACGCCGTACTTGAACGCGCGCGGGCCGCCGGCGTTCTCCGCGACGTTCCCGCCGATCATGCACGTCGCGAGCGAGTTCGGATCCGGCGGGTAGAAGAGCCCCTCGGCCTCGACCGCCTCGTGCAGCGCGGCGGTGATCACGCCCGGTTGCACGACGGCGAGCAGATCGTCCTTCTCGATGCCGAGGATGCCGTTCATCGCGCCGGTGGCGAGGACGACGCCTCCCTCGACGGGCACCGCGCCGCCGGTCCGGCCCGTGCCTCCCGCCCGCGGCGTGACGGGCACGCCGTGCCGCTCGCAGATCTCGAGCACCGCGGCGACGTCCTTCGTCGACGCAGCGTGCACGACCGCGTCCGGCGTCTTGCCGTGGAAGTCGCTGTCGTCGTGCGCGTGCGTCTCGCGCGAGGCCTCGCGGGTGTCGACCTTCGACGGACCGAGCCGCCGCTCCAGATCGACGAGGCACTGCTCGCGCGGGCTCACCCTCGTCACATAGCACGGCTGCTAGATTCGAACGGGCATGCCGAGGGACAGCACCCGCGACCTTTCACGCCGCCGCGGAGCTCCGGAGGACGATCGGTTCGTCGTCCTGAAGCGCCGCGTTCAGCTGCTCGCGCGCATGACGGGCGCGATCGTGCGGCTGGCCGAGGGCCCGCACGTGGTCGCGATCGAGCGCATCACGGGGCCCGACGAGGTCATCCACGCGCTGCACGAGCGGGGCGTGCTCGACCTCGCCACGTTCACCCGTCACGTGCAGACGGCGCAGCCGCCGCTCCGGCTCGACGCGGCGCTCGTCGCGACGGCGCGGCGCGAGCTCCGCGCGCTCGCCTCCCCGCCCGCGCTCGCGATGGCCCGCGACCGTCGCCGCGCGCTCGCGCGGTACGGCGCGATCGACGAGGCGTGGCTCCGCGCGCGCGAGGCGGACGTGGCCGCGGCGGCGGCCGCGCTCGTCGCGCCTACCGATCCCGCGCCGGCCCAGTGGTTCGCGCGCGTGCTGGAGCTCGTGCGCGCGCGCGAAGGCTCGGCCGCGGCGGATCGCGTGCAGAGTGCACACGACGACGTCCTCGCGGCGGCCGCCGAGCGGCGCAAGCGGGCGCGCGCGCGCGTCGCGTCGATCGTGACCGCGCTCGAGACGGGCGAGCCGCCCGGCGACGCGGAGCTCGCGCGTCTCGCCGAGCGCCTCGATGCGGCGCGCGACTTCCCCGGCCGCGCGCGGCGACGGCGCGCGCTCGACGTCCTCCGTCACGCGATCGGCTGGCCGGATGCGCCCGCCGACGCCGTCGCGGCGCTGTCGGCGCGGGGCGCGGAGCACGCGTTCGCCGAGTCGGTGCTCGCCGCCGGGCTCTCCCTCGCCGACCGCCTCCCCGCGGTGCGCGATCCGAAGCAGCGCGCGCAGGCCCTCGAGCTCGTCGCCCTCCTCGCCCTCGCGTTCCCCCTCGGCGACGGAGGCGTCCCCGTGCTCTCGGCGGAGGAGGGCGCGAAGCTCCTCGAGAAGAAGAAGGACCTCCTCGCGCTCGCCACGACCGGCATCGACGCGGCGCGCGCGGTCGCCCTCGCGCCGCTGAAGCTCGGCACCGTCACGAAGGAGACGCTCGCGACGTGGGTCGCCGAGGGGCTCGATCTCGCCCAGGTGGTCGAGGCCGCGGAGAAGGGCTGGGCCGCGTCGCTCGCGCAGGTCCCCGACGTCCGGGCCGCCCGCGCGTACGCGACGTGGGCCGCGCGGCTCGTGCCGCACTACGAGTCGCTCGGCATCCCCTTCTCGCTCTCGCCCGAGCTGTTCGCGCGGCTCCCGAAGAACGCCGACCTCGGCGTGCTCGCGATCTGCCTGCTCGAGGCGGCGAAGGTCGACGACCCGGCGGCGCTGCTCGACGCGACGCTCGGCCTGTTCCAGAAGCTGCCGGCGAAGGCGACGCGCATCCTCGGTCGCCTGCGCGGCACCGAGCAGGGCGCCGGCCCGCGCGCGTTCCCCGCCTTCGCGGCGTGGCTCGGAGAGGACGAGCTGCTCGATCGCTACGTGCACGTCACGCGTCTCGCGGGCGAGACCTCGGCGCTCACCCATCGCATCCGCGAGGACTTCGAGCACGCGACTAAGACCGCGCGCGAGCGCGCGCACCTCGAGTCGCTCGCGAAGCGCAACGTCCCGCAGGAGGGACGCCTCGCGCTCCTCCGTCAGGGCCCGCGCCGGATCGAGGACGCCCCCAAGGGACGGACGAAGCGCCGCCTCGCCGAGCGCATCGAGGCGCTCTTGCCGATCGCCTATCGCAAGGAGCTCGACGCCACGTTCCGCGAGATCATGCGCGACGCGTGGGGGATCGAGGTCCCCTCGCTCACGCCCGCGTGGCGCGACGCGGTGCGCTTCTGGCTCGTGGTCGACGACAACCGCGAGCTCCTCGGCAAGCTGCTGCGCGAGGCGGCGAAGGCGCCGGGCCAGGACGTGAAGCTCACCTCGGCGAAGAACCGCGCATGGGTGGAGCAGGCGTCGCGCACGATCGACGTCGCCGCCTGGCTCGCGCCGCGCGAGCAGATCCTCGTCGCTCCGTCGGGGACGCGCTTCACGGTGCGCGTCGAGGAGGACCCGCTCGAGGTGCTGCGGATGGGTATTCCGTTCGGCACGTGCCTCTCGCTCGAAGACGGATGCAACGCCGCCTCGACGGTGCTCAACGCCTTCGACGCGAACAAGCGCGTCATCTACGTGCGCGGCGAGAGCGGCAAGGTCGTCGCGCGCAAGCTGGTCGCGCTCGGCGAGACGTTGCAGATGCTCGGCTACAACCTCTACCTGTCGGTCCGCGGCGGCGACGAGGCCGCGATCCGCGTGGCGGTGGACGCGATGTGCATCGCGCTCGCACGCGACGCCGGCACGCCGCTCGCGGCGACCGGCACCCCTCCGCAGGTCCATCCGGGCTTCTGGTACGACGACGGCACGGTCCCCTTCGCGGAGGACGAGGTCCTCGCCGCGTACTGCCGCGCGCACGGCCTCGAGCCGCCCGCGAAGGCGTGGGACGGGCTCGGCAACGACGCGCGCGGATGGGCGGCGTGCGAGGCGGGCGACGTCGACGCGGCGATCGCCGCGCTCACCGTCACCCAGACGAACGCCGCGGCGGTCGTCCTCGGCCGCTGGATCGTCGAGCGGCTCGGCACGCGCGAGGCGATCCGGCGACTCCGCAACACGACGCACCTCCTCCCGGCGATCGCGCGCGTGCTCGGCGACGAGGGCGAGGACGGCGCGGTGCGCGCGCTCGGCCTCGCGGCGCGTGCGGGCGAGAGCCCCGCGTATCACGCGATCCCGTGGCTCCTCGCGCGCTTCCCGCGCTCGGCCAAGATCGCGTCCGCATTCGTGAGCGCCGCCGAGGACGCGCTCGATCGCGCCTCGTGGATCGCGAAGTGGGGGATGGTGCATCGCACGTTCGAGGAGGTGGCGCCGCTCTTCGACGACGTCGCCTCGTCGCTCGCGATCCTCGACCGGCTCGATCGCCTGTGGGCGGCGATCGTCGAGCGGCTCTCCGGCTGCGCGGACTGCCGCAAGGTCGCCGAGATCGGCGCGGTGCGCGCGGTGACCGATGCGTTCCTCCGCGCGCGCGACGACGACGCGGTGGTGGCCGCGCTCATGAGCCCGCGACGGAGCCCGCTCGCGCGACGCGCCGCGCTGCGCATCGCCTCGCGGCACGTGCTCGCGAACGGCGCGCGTGCGCTCACGCGCCTCGCGACGATCGATCCGGCCTCCGCCGCGTCGCCCGACGGCCTCGCCGCGCATCTCGTCCAGGCGAACGTCGATCGGATCACCGATGCCGTGCTGAAGAAGCTGCCCGCGCCGAGCGCGCTCCCCTACGAGGGCCTCGGTCCCCTCCTCTTCTCGTGCGCGGACGTCGACCGCCTGATCGCGCGTGCTCCCCGACCGTCCGCGGCGAAGCGCGAGCCCGGCCCCTGGGAGCTCTCGTACCTGCGTCGCCGCGGCGAGCTCGAAGGCGATCGCGCGCTCGCGGACCAGGTCGCCTCCGCCGCGGCGGGGCGCTTCGACGTGACCGAGGCGCCGGCGTTCGATCGCCTCTACGTCGAGCTCGCGCGACGGTCGCTCGATCGCGATGCGCACGCCGCCGCCGTGCTCGCCGCGGGCGGGATCCCCTTCCTCGGCGCGGCGAACGTCCTCCGCGAGCTCTTCGCCGCCCCGCCGAGCGACGCGGTCGACGGCGCGATCGCGACCGCGCTCGGCAAGTGCGCGCGCTCGGCGCTCGCGCCCGATCTGGTCGCGGCGCTCTGGCAGCGACCCTCGCTCCGCCCGGCGATCGCCTCGGCGCTGGCGAAGGGCAAGGCGCCGTTCGGCGCATCGCTCGACGCGGTCGAGCGCGCCGCCGCTCGCGCCGGGCTCCCGCTCGACGGCTTCACCCGTGCCGTGGTGCTCGCGCAGCTGGCGACCGTCCCCGCGCAGGCGCTCGCCGTCGATTCGATCGAGCGGCTCCGCGAGATCGTCTCGCTCGTCGTCCGCCATGCTCCGCCTCCCGCCGCGGCGGCGCTCTACGACGCGATGCACGACGTCCCGTCGGTCGCGCTCTTCGTCCGCGCCCTGCGCCGCGTCCCCGTCGATCGCGCGGCGGCGATCCGGACGGCGGCCTCCCAGCTCGACCCCGAGCAGCCCCGCACCGCCGCGCTCTCGGCATGGCTGCGCTCGACACGCTCCTTGCGTGGAGCACGCGCATCTTCTATCGAACGAGGGTGACCGACTTCATCCGCTTCAAGGGCACGGCGACGTATCTCACGAACGACGCCATCGAGGCCGCCGTGAACGCCGCGCTCGCGCTCGAGCGTCCGCTGCTCGTTCGCGGCGAGCCGGGCACCGGCAAGACGCTGCTCGCCGAGGCGGTGGCCGAGGCGCTCGACGTCCCCTTGATCCACTGGCCGGTCAAGTCGACGACGCGCGCGCAGGACGGCCTCTACGTCTACGACACCGTGCAGCGCCTCTACGACTCGCGCTTCGGCGACGGCGACGTGAAGGACATCCGCCGCTACATCAAGCTCGGTCCGCTCGGGCGCGCGTTCTCCGCGCCGAAGCGGATCGTCCTGCTGATCGACGAGGTCGACAAGGCCGACCTCGAGTTCCCGAACGATCTCCTCCACGAGCTCGATCGGATGCGCTTCGTGGTCACCGAGACGGGCGACGAGGTCGTCGCGCAGGAGCGCCCGATCGTGATCATCACGTCGAACAACGAGAAGGAGCTGCCCGACGCGTTCCTCCGTCGCTGCGTGTTCCACTTCATCGACTTCCCCGACCAGGAGCTGATGAAGCGGATCGTCCGCGTCCACCATCCGGACATCGATCGCGACCTCGTCGACCAGGCGGTCGTCGCGTTCTACCAGCTCCGCGAGCTGCCCCGCATCCGCAAGCGGCCCTCGACCAGCGAGCTCATCGACTGGATCGCCGTGCTCCGCCGCGCCGGCGTCGGCGGCGAGCGCTTCGTCCGCGAGCTGCCGTTCCTCGGCGTCCTCCTCAAGAAGGAGCAGGACGTCGAGACCGTCGCGCAGGCGAAGAAGAGCGGCACGTTCCGCAACTGATCCCCGCCGTCGTCTGCCCCGCGCGGCCCCGTCCTTGCGCCGCGGCGCGCCCGACATCCCCCGCGCGCCCCCCGCGGCCCGCGTGCCCGCGCGCCCCCCCTGCTTACCTCGCCGAGAACGTCAGCATGCTGACGTTCTCCGCACGGTCGTTCGGTCGGTTGGCGCATGCCAGGCGTGACGCTGGCCCGTGCCAGGCGTGAGATCGTCAGCATGCTGACGATCTTGGGGACCTGACGAGGGGGTGGGAG
>JBDHVD010000254.1:0-12331 GCA_039809525.1 Labilithrix sp.
TTCTACAAGGGCCTCGTCGTGCACCGGGTGGTGCCCGGCTTCGTCGTGCAGTTCGGCGACCCGGACGGCGACGGCTACGGCGGATCCGACGGCTCGCTCCGGTGCGAGACCTCGCCCGTGCCCTTCGCCGCGCTCGACGTCGGCATGGCGCTCGCCGGACGCGACACCGGATCGAGCCAGCTCTTCGTCACCCTCTCGCGCACCCCGCACCTCGACGGCGAGTACACGCGCGTCGGACGCGCGGAGGGCGACTGGGCGACGCTCGCGCAGGGTGACGTGATCACCGACGCGCGCGTTGCCGAGTGATAGAGTGCGCCCCCAGGAACGGCCTGAACGGAAGAGAAGATGCTGCTCGCGATCGACGTCGGCAACACGAACATCGTCTACGGGCTCTTCGACGGCGAGAAGCTCGTCCACCAGTTCCGCGTCGAGTCGAGCCGCGGGCGCACCGCGGACGAGTACGCGGTCATCGTCCGCCAGCTCCTCGCGATGAGCGGCGTGAGGCCCGAGGACGTGCATGCGGCGATCATCGCGAGCGTCGTGCCGTCGCTCACCGAGCCGATGCTCGCGCTCGTACGGCGCGCGTTCGGCAAGGAGGCGCTCGTCGTCGGTCCCGGCATCCGCTCGGGGATGGCGATCCTGTACGAGAACCCGCGGGAGGTCGGCGCCGATCGGATCGTGAACGCGGTCGCGGCCTACGAGCGCTTCCACGGCCCGCTGATCGTCGTCGACTTCGGCACCGCCACCACGTTCGACTGCGTGTCGGCGAAGGGCGAGTACCTCGGCGGCGTGATCGCGCCGGGCATCCAGATCAGCGCCGATGCGCTGTTCGCGCGCGCGGCCAAGCTGCCGCGCGTCGAGATCGCGAAGCCGCCGAAGGTCGTCGGCCGCAACACGCAGCACTCGATGCAGTCCGGCATCGTCTACGGCTACGTCGCGCTGGTCGACGGCCTCGTCGAGCGCCTGGTCGACGAGCTCGGCGCCAAGCACACGGTGGTCGCGACCGGCGGCCTCTCCACGCTCATCGCGCCGATGTCGCGCACCATCCAGGAGGTCGACGAGGACCTCACCCTCGACGGCCTGCGCATCCTCTACGAGCGCAACAAGGCGTGAACGCGCGGCGGACGAGCACGATCCTCGCGGGCTGCGCGATCGCGCTCGTCCTCGCGATCGTGCTCGGCGTGAGCTTCGGGACCGATCCGGTGTCGCTCTCGCGCGCGGTCTCGGACGCGAGCTCGCTCGACCACGACATCGTGTTCGAGGTGCGCCTGCCGCGCGTGCTGCTCGCGGCGATCGCGGGCGCGGGGCTGTCGATCGTCGGCGTGGCGCTCCAGGGCTTGCTCCGCAACCCGCTGGCCGAGCCGTTCGTCCTCGGCGTCTCCGGCGGGTCGGCGCTCGGCGCCACCGTCGCCATCCTCGTCGGGCTGTCGTCCACGACGGTCCTGGGGGCGTCGCTCGTCCCGATCGCCGCGCTGCTCGGCGGCATCGGGGCGACCGCGCTCGTGCATCTCTTCGCGGCGGCCGCGCCCGGCTCGCGCGGGACGAGCGTGCTTCTCGCGGGCGTGGTGGTGAACGCGATCGCGTCGGCGGCGATCACGTTCGTGAAGACGCTCGTGACGCCGTCGAAGGCGCAGGAGCTCCTCTTCTGGCTGATGGGCTTCCTCGACGTGCCTTCGCGTGCGTCGCTGATCGCGATCGCGGTGTACGTCGCGATCGGATCGGCGGTGCCGCTCGGAGACGCCGCGCGCCTCAACGTGCTCTCGCTCGGCGACGCCGCCGCCGAGCACCTCGGCATCCGCGTGCGCGCGGTCGAGCTGCGTATCTTCGTCGCGAGCTCGCTCGTGGTCGGCGCGATCGTGAGCGTGACCGGGCTCATCGGCTTCGTCGGCCTGCTCGTCCCGCACATCCTCCGGCGCCTGCTCGGATCGGATGCGCGCCTGCTCATGCCCGCGTCGCTCGTGCTCGGAGCGGCGACGCTCGTGATCTGCGACGTCGCGAGCCGCGGCGCGTTCCGCCTCCTCTACCGCGAGCTCCCCGTGGGCGCGATCACCGCGCTGGTCGGCGGGCCGCTGTTCCTCGTGCTCCTCCGCCGCCGCGCGCCGGCCTAGAAGGAGCCGCCGACGGACAGGCCGCCCGCGGTCGCCGTCGTCCACGGCAAGACGTGCGGTCGGCTCGCCTTCGCCGGCGTGTCGCCGGCGGGCTCGAGGAAGTGCCAGAGCAGGCCGCCCGCGACGAACGCCGCGCCGATCCCGGCGACCGCCCAGCCGAGGACCGGCTGCGAGTCGGCCTTGCCCGCCCTCTCTTGCTCGTCCTCGAACTGCGCGTCGGACTCGCCGGCGATGCGGGTGCAGGTCTTCGTGTCGACGTTGCAGTTGGCCGGGCGCGACGGCGCGGTGGCGACGAGCACGATGCCGGTCGCGATCCCCGCGGCGCCGATGCCGACGACGACCCACGGCAGGACGCCGTGCCCTCCGCCCTCGGTCGTGATCGTGTCGCTCCCCTTGTCGCGCGACGGTGCCGCCGGCGCGGAGTCGCTCGCGCCGAGGTCGAACGTGGCCGCGAGCACGCGCGTCTTCTCGCCCTCCTTGATCAGCGCCTTCTCGGTGACCGGCGCGGCGCCGGCGGTCTCGAAGCGGAACGTGTGCGGCCCCGGATCGATGAACACCGCCTTTCCGTCGAGCTTGTCGATGAGCCGCTCGCCGTCCACGAAGACGCGCACGTCGAACAGATCGCGTCCGGCCTCGTCCTTCGCGCCGAACACGACGGTGGGGAGCGCGCTCGTGAGCTCCGACGTCCACTGCGCGCAGTCACGGCGAACGATGGTGGGACAGCTCTCGGTCCCGCAGAGGAGGAACTGCTCGCGCGCCTCGCGGAGCTTGCCCGCGGCGCGGGCCTTCTGTCCCTTCTCCGATGCGGCGAGACAGGCCTGGACGTCGCCGGCCGCGGCGGTCGACGAGACCGACGCGAGCGCGACGATCGTGGAGACGGAGGCGGCGAGTCGGAGGATGCGCATCAGAACCGGAGGACGGCCGCGCCGGAGGCGCCGCCGGGGAGCGGGGTCACGCCGAAGGACGCGCTCGCGCGTGACTCGGAGCTTCCGTGCACGAAGAAGAGGACGGCGCCGGCGGCGAGCAGCGCGGCGCCCGCCGCTGCGGTGACGCCGGCGACGACCCGGCGCTCGGCGATGTCGTCGACGTCGGCCTGGTCGCATCGCGGCGCGCATTCGCCGCGGAGCCGGCGCGCGTCGGCGTCGGCGTCGAGCGCGACGTACAGTCCGGCGCCGAGGGCCGCGACGCCGAGCCCTCCGACGAGGAACGCGGCGAGGGGAGGGGAAGACGCCGCGGGCGGCTCCGCGGGCGCGGGCTTCTTCGCCGGCGCGGGCTCGTCTCCGATCGCGAAGGTCACCGTGAGGATCCGGTCCTTCTCGCCCTGCCGCACGACCACGTTCTCTTCGATCGCGGGCGCGCCCTTCGTCTCGAAGCGGAACGCATGCACGCCCGGATCGATCGCGATCGGCTTGCCGTCGAGCGTCTCGGTCGCCGCCTTGCCGTCGATCGACACCTTCACGTCGACGAGATCGCGTCCGCTGCGGTCCTTCGCGCCGGGCACGACGGTCGGCAGGACCGCGAGCACCTCGCTCATCCACTGCGTGCAGTCGTGGGCGACGAGCTTCGGGCACTCCGTCCGCCCGCAGATCGCGAGCTGATCGCGCGCCGCCGAGAGCTTGCCCGCGTTCCTGAGCTGCTGCCCCTTCTCCGACGCGGCGATGCACTGTGCACGCGAAGCGGCGACGGCATCCGGCGCTGCGAGGAGCGCCGCGATCGCCACGCCGTTGACGAACGCCCTGCGATGCACGGCGCCATCTTACGTCAGCTCGTGATCACTTGCCGAGGCACGCAGGCTTGTACCGCTTCACCCCTTGCGCGTCGTACCAGTACGGCGTCGCGCAGTCGTCCGCCGCCGGCGCCGGCTTCGTCGCCGCCGGGCGCCTCACCGGCGCGGCGGGCTTCGGCGCGGCGGCGTCGATCACCGCCGCGACCGCGGGCGTCGCCGGGGCCGATGCGTCCTCGACGACGACGACGACCGGCGCGGTAGCGTTCGTCGCGAGCGGAGCCGGCGGCTGCGGGGCGACGTCCGACGGCTCGGCGGCGGCCGGCGCGCTCGCGGGAGGCGGCTCGTGCGTCGTCTTCCACGCGAACGCGCCTCCGAGCACGGAGAGCCCGAGGAGGATCCCGAGCGCCGCGGCGATGGGCACGCGGCTCGACGGAGGCTGCGCGCCGTACGGCTGTCCCTGCGCGCCGGTCGCCACGGAGATCGACGACGGCTGGGTGACCGGCGGTCCTTCGCTCGGGTAAGCGATCGCCGGTGGCGGCGCCGAGACGTACGTCTTGTCGCCGTGGAGCACCGCCATCACGTGGTTGTTCTCGCGCCCCTCGGTGAGCGCCGACGCGCTGCTCTCGATCTCCGCGACCATCTGCGCGCGCGAATCGAGCACCTCGCGCGCGACGCTCTCGAGCCAGTCGGCGACCTCGGAGGCGGTCGCCGGCGGGCACGTCCGCTCGAGCTCGACGGCCATCGCGCGCGCCGTCGCGAACCGTTGCTCGGGCTGCGTTGCGAGCGCGCGCAGGATGGTCAGGTCGAGCGCCTCGAGCTGGCGCATCACCGGATCGGTGAACGTCTGCCGGCGAGACGCGACGAGCACGCGGCTCGGCGGCTCGATCTTCGCCTCGAGGACCTTCGCGACGATCGCGCCCTCGTTGTCGCCGGCGAACAGGCGCTGGCCGGTGACGAGCTCCCAGAGCATCACGCCCGTCGCATAGATGTCCGTCTGCCGGCTCACCGCCGCGCCCTTCAGCTGCTCGGGCGGCATGTACGCGAGCTTGCCCTTGATCTGACCTTCCTTCGTCGTCTGCACGCGGCCCGCGGCCTTCGCCACGCCGAAGTCGAGGACGCGCGGCACGCCGTCGGTCCCCACGAGGACGTTCTGCGGGGAGACGTCGCGATGGACGATGCCGAGCGGATGACCGCGCTCGTCCTTCGCCTCGTGCGCCGCGTGCAGCCCGTGCAGCACGCCTGCCATCACCGCCGAGAGGATGCGCAGCGGGATGGTCTGGTGCCGATCGCGGAGCGCGCGATAGAGGCGCGACACCGACTCGCCCGGCACGTACTCCATGACGAGGAACAGCTCGCCTCCCGTGGCGACGACGTCGAGCGTCGGCACCACGTTGGGATGGCGGATGCGCGCGGCGAGGCGCGCCTCGTCGAGGAACATCGAGACGAACTCGGGATCGCTCGCGAACTGCGCGTGCAGCCGCTTGATCGCGACGGTGCGCGAGAAGCCGACGGGGCCGAGCAGGCGCCCGAGGTGCACGGTGGCCATGCCGCCGGCCGCGATCGCGCCGTAGAGGGCGTAGCGTCCGACGACGCGAACGTTCTGTTGGGCCCCCGGCGCCACGCTTCGAGTGTAGCCGGCGGGCCGAGGGCCCCACCATGGAACGACGAAGCCCCACACCCTTGTTCAGTGTGGGGCTCGTCTTCGCCGCTCGTACGAGCGGGCGCGCGATCACTTCTGCGCGGTGGCCGCGGCGAGCGCCTGCTGCTGCTGCTGGAGCATCTGCGCGATGGCGCGGCTGCGCTCGATGGCGAACTGCTTCACCTCGCGGTTCGAAGACGTCGCGAGCTTGTTCAGCAGCGCGGTGATCTTCTGCATGTCCTTCGCCTGGAAGAGCGCCTCGAAGTAGTTGTGCGCGAGGCGGACGTCCTGCTGCATCAGCGCCTCGTGCGGCGCGAGGAGCTTCACGACCTCTTCGATCTTGCCCGCCTGGCCATAGAGCGCCGAGAGGACGATGAGCGGGATCGGATCGGTCGGCGCGCGATCGACGCCCTTCTTCGCGAAGCCGATCGCCTTGTCGCGGGTCTTCTCGTCGCTCGCGTAGAAGCCCTGGAGCGCGACGTACGGCGCGGCCGTCTTCGCGTTCACCGGCGCGTTCGCGAGCTCCTCGATCTGCGCGATCGCCTTGTCCTCGCCCTGCGACTCCTTGATGAAGTTGAAGAGGTACGCCCAGGCGTCGACGTTGCCCGGCTGGATCTGGATCGCGCGCTCGACCGACTCGCGCTCCTGCTTCGCGTCCTTCTTCGCGGCGAAGAGCTTCGCGAGGTGCAGCGCCGGATACGGGTTGTCCTTCATCAGGTTCTGGGCGCCCTTGAGCGTGCCCTCGGCCTTGTCGTGCTTGTCCTGCGAGAGCTGCGCGACGCCGAGCGCGAGCCAGTCCTGACCGTCGCCGCCACGCGCGACGATCTTCGCGAGGACCTGCTCGGCCTTCTCGTGGCGGCCGTACTTCATGAGCTCCTGGGCGAAGATGCGGCCGCGATCGAGGTCGTCGCCGCCTTCCTTCCAGTGCTTCTCGAGGCCCGAGAGGAGGTCCTCGAGGCCGATCGCGATCGGGCGGCCCTGCTCGTCCTGCACCTGCACCGCCGGACCGTTGAAGCCGAGGAGCTTCCAGACCTGCTCCATCGTCAGCGCCACCGGGCCGTCGACGACCTCCTTCTCGACCTGCTGGCCGTTCGGGCCGAGCGGGATGAGGACCATCGCGTTGGCGGGCACGCCGTTCGGGAACGCGGTGATCGGCGCGAGGATCGCGGCGCCGCCCTGGACGGCGATACCGCCCTCGCCGCTCGCGGCGTCGGGGGTCGGGACGGGGGCCTTCGGCTTCGGTTCGGGCGTGGTGCTCTGGCTCATTTTTTTCTTCCGGAAGGGCGCGGACCCTAGCACGGACGGCACGAACAATGGACGGACGGCGGGCACGCCCTGGAAAAGTGCCGGCAGGGTCGAAGGTCATCCGAGACGTGTCTGAGACCGGCTCGGTCGGGGAGCGCATGCTTGAACGACCGCCCCATGCACGAAGGCGATCCCTGGGTTTCTTCCTGGTTCTGCGCCTGAATCCCAGGCGTCCCATCTCGGCCCTTCGGGTCGTCGGCCCGTCTCCCGCGGGACCTCAGTCGCTCACCCACCGCGCCGTCGCGAGGAAGCGGCGGCCCGGCAGCGGGTAGTCGAAGAGGTCCCCGATCGGGACCCGATCCGTGCCCCCGAGCGCGTTCGGGACCTCGCCGACCCGCAGGTCGAAGAGGTTCCGGACATCGAACGACAGGCTGAGGCCTCGCACGCCCGGCACTGCGACGCGGACGCCTGCGCCGTGGATCGCACGTGCAGGGACCGGGATCTCGCCGCGGATGTCGGCCCGCATGCCGGTCATGACGTCGACGCCGTAGCGGAGCCGCACCGGGCCGCGCTGCCAGGCGAGGTCGCCGACGAGGTCGTGCTCCGGCCGGCCGGGCAAGGGCGGCCGATCGATCTCGGCGAGGTTCGCCGTCGCGAGGCCGGTGTACGAGAGCCGCAGATCGAAGCCCCACGCGCTCGCCTGCGCGAGCCCCTCGAGGCCGGCGAGCCGTGCCCGTCCGATGTTCGTCGCGCGCGCGAGGCCCTGCGCGCCCTGCACCACGAACACGATGAGGTCGTCGGCCCACGTGGTGAAGCCGGCGAGCTCGAAATGCATGCGCAATGCACCCATCTTGGCGGCGGTGCGCGCGCCGGCGTCGACGGTGACCGCGGACTCGGGCCGGAGCGACGGATCTCCGATGAACGTGCCGCGGTTTCCGTACCGCTCCACGAACGTCGCCGGGCGCGCGAGCATCCCGCCGTGCGACGCGAGCACGATCGGCCCGAGGCCCTGCTCGAGCCCGAGGTGCGCGGTCGGGCGGACGTCGCTCGTCGAGGCGCCGTCCTCGGACGCGTCGAACCACACGTCGCCGCGACCGCTCGCGGCGAGCGTCGTCTTCTCGGCCGCGCGCACCGTCGCGTCGAGCGCGAGGCCACCGTTCGTGCGCCGCGCGCCGGGAGGCTGGACCGCGCCCACCCAGGTGCCCGGCGCGAAGCGCTCGAGGCTGCCGTCGACCCGCGCCTCGATCATCGTCGCTTCGTTCGGCCGGCCGCGCCACCCGACGCTCGATCCGGCGGCGACGATCGCGTCGTCGGTCGCGCGCGGACCGAGCACCCGCTTCACCGTCTCGAGGCCCGAGCGCACGTGCAGCCCGTCGCGCCGCCCCCACGCGCGCACGCCGAACGCGCCGCGTCCGCTCGGCACGGTGAGCTCGAGCGCCGACACGAGCCGCGTCGACTGGAGCTCGTTGTCGATGGTGGGCACCGAGATGGTGCCCGGCAGCTCCTGCTTGCGCGCCTGCGCGAGCGTCGTCGACGTGAGCGCCCCCTGCTCGCCGTTCGGCATCCGGACCGGCAGCGCGACCGACACGAGGCCGCTCACCTGCGCGTGGCCCGCGTTGCGCCGCGTCGCGAAGACGTCCTCGCCCCGGAAGCGCGTGGCGTTCGGATCGAGGTACGTGAAGTCGTCGTCCGAGCGCGAGGCGCTGAGCGCGGTCGCGATGCGCACGCCGCCCTCGTCGCGCACGTCGCCGATGCGGATGCGCCGCGAGCCGAACGATCCGATCGCCGCCCACACGTCGGTCCGCGCCGGGGCGCGCGGAGACGGCGGATCGAGCACCAGCGTCCCGCCGAGCGATCCGCGACCGAGCGCCGCCGGAGCGAACGAGCGGAACACGCGCGCCTGCGCGCCGGGCCAGACCGGCAGCGTCGCGAGATCGAGCGTCGGATCGGCGCCCCCGGTGAGCGGCACGCCGGCGAGGAAGACCGCGACCTGCGTCGAGCTCGTCCCGCGGACCGAGAGCGTCGCGAACGAGTCGTCGGCGCCGAGCCTCCGGACGTGCACGCCGGGCATCGGCTCGACGAGGCTCGCCGCGTCGGTGATCTCGCGGGGCGCGTCCTCGACCCTGGTCCGCGACACGAAGCCGCCGGCCTGGGCGGCTCCGCGGACGAGGACCTCCTCCTCTTCTTCTGCTCGTGCTCCTCCTGCTCGTGCTTCCTGCGCGCGCGCCACGCCCGAGCCCGATGGGCCCGCCGCGATACCTGCCACGACGATCAGCAAGGAAAGCGGACGCATGCGAGCTCTAGCGCGGATCCCGAGCGGAGGAGCCGGTGACGGGACGCGCCTTCGCTCTTACGCTAAGCTCCTAACATGTCCGTTGCGTACGTGGTGATCGCCATCCTTGGGCTAGCGATCCTGATGGTGGTCCACGAGGGCGGTCACTACCTCGCCGCGCGCCGTTTCGGCATGCGCGTGACGAAGTTCTCGATCGGCTTCGGTCCCACCATCTGGAAGCACCGGCCGAAGGAGAGCCCGACCACCTTCCAGATCGCGATCATCCCGTTCCTCGCGTACGTGCAGATCGCGGGCATGAACCCGTACGAGGAGATCGATCCGAAGGACCCGGGCAGCTACGCCAACGCCTCGCTCTGGGGACGCATCGCGACGATCGGCGCCGGTCCGCTCGCGAACTATCTCTTCGCGTCGGTCCTCATGTTCTTCGGCTTCCTCCTCGGCGGGAACACCGTCGTGGACGACGTGAGCATGAAGGTCAGCATCGGCAAGGGCCCCGCGGCCGAGGTCGGCATGCTCGACGGCGACCGCATCGTGGCGGTCAACGGCGAGGCGGTCCACGACTGGGAGCAGCTCAAGCGCATGATCGGCAGCAAGCCGGGCGAGGCCGTCGACGTCGAGGTCGAGCGCGGAGCCGAGCACCTCCACTTCAAGCCGACGCCGCTCGCCGCGGGCGAGCACAAGGCGAAGATCATGGTCGGGCCCCACACGACCGTCCAGCCGGTCACCGTCGGCCAGGCCGCCGTCCTCGCGGTGAAGGAGCCGCCGAAGGTCGTCTACGGTCTCGTGAAGGGCCTCGCGCGGATGCTCTCGTTCAAGGAGAAGCCCGAGCTCAGCGGTCCGGTCGGCATCGGCAAGGAGATGGCCGCGGCGGCGAAGGACGGCGCGCACACCTATCTCAAGCTCCTCGGCGCGCTGAGCGCGTACCTCGGCGGGTTCAACCTCCTGCCGTTCCCCGCGCTCGACGGAGGGCGCCTCATCTTCCTCCTGTTCGAGGCCGCGTCGCGCCGGCGCGCGGACGCGAAGCTCGAGGCGAAGGTCCACGCCATCGGCCTCCTCATGTTCCTCACGCTGATCGCGTTCGTGACCTACTCCGAGGTCATCCCGAAGCGCTGATCGCATCGAGCGCCGCGTGCACGGCGGCGACGGTCGGCCGTGCGGCGGGATCGAATGCGAGCATCGCCATGACGATCGCGGCGAGCGCCGGCGGCGCCTCCGGCGCGATCTCGGCGAGCGCACGGACGCTGCCCTTCGTCGCGCTCCTCACGAGCTGCGCGTACGACTTGCCGTCGAGCGGCTTCCGCCCCGACAGGCATTCGTAGGCCATCGCGCCGATCGACCAGACGTCCGCCCGCGCATCGACCCCGCGCTCGCCGAACAGCTGCTCGGGCGCCATGTAGTGCGGCGTCCCCACGACCGCGCCGCTCCGCGTGATCTTCTCCGCGGCCTCGTCGTCGACCGCCACGAGCTTCGCGAGCCCGAAGTCGAGCAGCATCACGACCGGCTTCGCCGCGCCGCCGTCACGCGCGAGCAGCACGTTCGCCGGCTTCAGGTCGCGGTGCACGATCCCCTTGGCATGCGCCGCCCGCACCGCGGCGACCACCGGCAAGAGGAGCTCCACCGCCGTGCGCGCATCGAGCTTGCCTCCGCGCGCCGCGATCTCCGCGCCGAGCGAACGCCCCTCGAGCAGATCCATCACCAGCGCCGGCGATCCGTCCGCGAGCGGCACCACCGAGCGCACCTCGAGCACGTTCGGGTGGCCGATCGCGGACGCCACGCGCGCCTCCCGCACGAACCGCCGGCACAGCTCGGGGCTCGGCGACTTGAGCACCTTGATCGCGACGCGCTCCCCGCTCGCCCGATCGACGGCCGCCCAGACGACCCCCATCCCGCCCTCGCCGACGACGCGGTCGAGCACGTAGCGGCCCCCGATCGGGTCGCCGCTCGCGAGCGGGCGATCGCCGCGCCCCGGCGGCGTGCTGGCGAGGGTCGGCTCGAGCACGGTCTCGTCCGTCTCGTCCTGCATGCGCGCATACAGCGCGACCAGCGAGCGGCACGCGCCGCAGTCGTCGATGTGCCGCTCCACGATCTCGCGGCTCGCCGTGTCCCCCGACGGGCCGAACAGATCGGCGAGCGCGGTCGCGTCGAGACACTGCACGACCTCGAGTGTACCATCCCATGCCGGATGACGGACGTGACGCATGCGGCGGACCTCGAGCTCGCACGCGCATGCGCCGCGGGCGACGCCCGCGCGATCGCGGAGGTCGAGACGCGCTTCGCCGGCGACGTCACCCGCGCCCTCGCGCGCCTCCGCATCGACGCGGCGCTCGCCGACGAGATCCGCCAGGCGGTGCGCGAGAAGCTGTTCGTCGGCAAGGACGGCAAGGACGGCAAGGCGCCGGGCATCGCGTCGTACAACGGCAAGGGCCCGCTCGGCGCGTTCCTCCGCGCCGTCGTGGTGCACGCCGCGATCAGCGCGAGGCGCGCGCAGCGACACGATCACGACGGCGACTCCGCGATCGGCGACGCCGCCTCGGACGACGATCCCGAGCTCGCCGGCATCCGCGCGCGCTACGGCGCCTCGTTCAAGCAAGCGTTCTACGACGCGCTGGCGGAGCTCCCTCCGCGCGATCGCAACGTGCTTCGACTGGTCTACGTCGACGGCCTCTCGGTCGAGCAAGTCGCGCTCGCCTACGGCGTCCACCGCGTGAGCGTCTCGCGCTGGCTCGGCGATGCGCGCGAGCAGCTCCACACGCGGACGCGCGCCATCCTGCGCGATCGCCTCTCCCTGTCCGCGACGGAGATGGCGAGCGTCGCGCGTCTCTGCCTCAGTCAGATCGACGTCTCGCTCGACCGCCTCCTGCGCTGAGCGTGCCGCGCGGCGCCGGTGGTGCTGGCCGCGTCGCGCGGCTCGCTCCGCGCTGGTCGCGCCGCGCTGGTCATGCCTCGTGCCCGCGTCGACGCGAATGCGGCGCTGCCGCCGTCGGGCCCGGGGGGCCGGTGAGCCGCGCCGCCCCCCTTATTTCACCGCGAAAGTCACGTGTCGCAACCCCTCGAGATCGCTCGAGACCGCCCCCGACGATTCACTCCTCAACCCAAGCACGCTTCTGCAGAGAAGCGACGGTCCCCGCCCACGGCCGCGCGACGGACAGAGCGCGCGGTGTGCCGTCGCCTTGTGCAGAGAAGCGACGGGCACGTCGCCCGGCACCGCACGGTGTGCCATCGCCTTCCGTGGAGAAGCGACGGGCGCGTCGCCCGGCACCGCCGCGCGCGCCCGCTTTTGCAGAGAAGCGATGGCAGCCGGCGCCGCCGCCGCCGCCGCC
>JBDHVD010000255.1:0-12294 GCA_039809525.1 Labilithrix sp.
GACGACGCCGCGCGAGAGGAACGCGGCCGCCCCGCCGACGGCGCGGGCGACACGCACGAGCGCGCGCGCCGGAGCGGCGGCGAACGCGAACGCGGCGGCGGCGACGGGCGCGCGGCGCGCCGCGAGCAGTCCGGCGCCGGCGGCGAGCACGCCGATCGCGAGCGCGACCCCCGCGTCGGATCGCGTGCCGACCGCGCTCGATCCGACGATGCGCGCGGCGAGCGGGACGACGCGACCGCCGAAGGGCGACGTCCCCGCGCCGAGGACCACGCCGCTCGCGAGCGCGATCGCCGCGAGGACGAGGGTGATCGCGCCGTGCCCGCGCGTGCCCGCAGGTCCGCGCCGCGGCGCGGCGATGATTGCATCATACATGCGAAAGAGCGTCGCCGCGGAGAGCGCCGTCGCGGCGACGACGGCGACCGCCGCGAGCAGCCCGGTCCCGCGCCAGGTCGCGGCCGGAGCGATCGCCCGGGCGAGGACGGTCGCGATGCCGGACGAGGCGCCGGCCACGGGCAACAGGCCGGCGGATGCGGCGCACGCGACGCCGAGCCAGCGGACGTCGCGCGGCGCGGCGATCCCCGCGAGCACCGCCGCGCCGGCGAGGACGGCCGCGACGAGCAGCGAGAGCCCGCCGGCGATCTCGCCGATCCCCGCCGCGGCGATCACCGTCGCCGCCCCCGCGGCGAGGATCGAGCGCGCGGCCCGCGCGTGATCGGAGCTCGCGGCGGCGCTCCCTGCGAGCACGACCGCGAGGAGCGCGCCCCCGACGCCGAGCGCCGCGCCGTCGGCCGCCGCCGGATCGAACAGCCGCGCGAAGCGCAGCGCGAGGACCGCCGGAACGAGCGCCTCGACGGCGAGCACGAGCGCGCGCGTCCCGCGCCGCGACGCGACCACGAAGAGCCTCCCGGCGAGCCCGATGACGAAGAGCAGCGCGACGATCACCGTCGACCGCAGGCCGGCGATGCTCCGCGTCGCGAGGAGCGCGCGCGCGTCCAGCGTCGCGCCTTGGACCGTCGGGCGCGGGACGATGATCTGATCGAACAGCGTGCGGAACGTCGCGGTGGGCCCCGACGGCGTGAGCGTGTACGCGTGCCCGGGGGCGAGCGCGACGTGCGGCACGACGACCTCGGTCGACGCCGCGCCCGGCTGGATGCGGAACGTGTAGACGCTCGGCTCGACCGGCAGCTCGAACGGCGCACGCAGCGGCTCGTTCGGCAGAGGCGGACCGTCGTCGATCGACACGAGCGCGCCCGCGGTCGTCGTCATCGCGAGCGTGGGCTTCGCATCCGGCGCGTGCGCGGGCGTACCGACCAGGACGAAGCGCGCGAGCGGCTCGGGCTCGTATCCGCCGCCGCCGAACGATCCTCCCAGCGACCAGAACAGGAACGAGAACGCGAGGACGACGAGGACGTCCGCGCCCACCGTCGAGGCGAGCGCGGCGGCGCGTGCGTCGCGCGCGATCGCGAAGCCTCCCGCCGCGGCGATCCCGAGGCCGATCGCCAGCGGCGCGAGCCCATCGGCCATGACCACGAGCAGCGCGCCCGCCGAGAGCAGGCCCGTCCAGGCGAGGCCGCGATCGCCTCGCCCGGAGAACACGTCGTGGAGGACCGAGGCGAGCGTCACCACCGACACGAGGAGGATGGCGGTCGCGCCGATCGGATCGACCACCAGGTCGAGCGTGAGATCGAGCTGCCCTACGCGCAGCAGCGACGCGACGTGCTCGCCGAGCACGTGCCCGCGGGGGAGGCCGGCGAGCCTCCATGCGAGCACGCACGACCAGCCGAAGGCGCCCGCCGCTCCGGCGACGGCGATGCGCGTCGCGAGCGACGGACGACGACCCGCGGTGGCCGCGCCGATGCTCCACAGGAGCGGCAGCATCACGAGCACGAGCAGCGTCGACGGCGTCGTGACGGTGAGCGCGCCGGTCGTCTCGTACATGCGCGCCGCCAGCGTATCGCGAGACGGGCGCGCACGCTCTACGAACGGATCAGATGAACGGGCTCGCGTGCGGCTCGCGTCGCGCGAGCGCGCTCTTGACGCGCCCGACCGAGCGGACCGCGAGCAGGACCACGGCGGTGAACGCCGCGGCGCCGAACGCGTTCTCCAGCGCCGCGCTCGGCGTCGCGCGCCGGCCGGCGACCACGAGGATCGCCGCGACGAGGAGCGCGGGCGCCAGACGTTTGAGCGCGAAGCGGCGCGCGTCGGCGGGTCGATGCGTCGTGGCGAGCCCGGCGACGGCCGACACGATGCCGGCCACGGTCCAGGTCTTGAGCACGAAGACCGCCGCTCCGAGCGCTCGGAGGAGCGTGCTCCTCGCCTCGCCCACCCCTGGCAGCTGCCAGCCGCCGAAGAACGCGGCGACCGCGAGCGCGGACGCGCAGAGCAGGCCGACGCGCTCGAGGATGCGCGCGCGCGTCGAGCGCTTCGCGTCGTCCACGTGCGTGCGGAGGATGGTGACCAGCGTCGCGAGGTACGTGCCGGCGATCACGAGCACCGCCGGCTTCTGCGCCGCCGCCGCCTGCCAGGGCGCGCCGCCCTGCGCGCGGACGAGCTCCGCGAGGTGCACGGCGCCGCCGAGCCACACGAGCTCCGCGAGCGCGGCGAGGATCGCGATGGTGCAGAGCGCGGTCTCCACCGAGACGCGCAGCGTGGCGAGGAAGCCTCGGGCCTCCGCGGCCCGCGACGCGACGAAGAGCGAGAGCGCCGCGACCACGAGCACGACGCCGTCGACGTCCGGACCGAAGACGTGCGGCCCCATCGCGAACGTCGCGAGCGCCGCCGTCGTGAGGACGGCCGCCGCCGCGTCCGCACGTCCGCCGAGCGCGCCGCGGAGCAGCGCCCCCGGCGATCGCGTCCGCAGGCGCGACGCCAGGCCGATCTCGAGGCGCGTGAGCACCGCCGGCCCGGGCACGACGAGGAGGAGCAGCGCGGCGAGCGCGAGCGCCACGAGCATCAGCGCCGGCTCGAGCTCGCGCGGGATCCGCCGGCCCGCGTAGCCGGTGAGCGGGACGACCTTCGTGTCCTCGGTCGCCTCCTCGGCGCGGCGCAGCGTGAGGCGCGCATCGCGCGAAGACGAGGGCAGCACGTCCTCGAGCCCGGTGACGTGGACGCCGTCGACCGCGGCGAGGAAGTCGCCCATCTGGATGCCGGCGCCCTCGGCGATCGATCCCCGCTTCACCTCCTCGATCGGCAGCCCGCGCGCGGTCGCCACCCCCGTGGTGATGCCGAGGAACGCGAGGACGCGCGCGCCCTCGTCGGCACGCGCCTTCAGCACGTCCGCGCGCACCGAGGTCGGGCGGACGTCGAGGGTGATGCCGCGGAGCACGCCCACCAGGGGAGGAGCGCCGGGGTTGCGTGACGCGAACGCGACCGACACGTCGCCGACGAAGGTCGCGTGAGCGGCGCGGTCGCCGCGGCCGCAGAAGCGCTCCTCGAGCGCCTCGCCGAACGAGACCTCGATGCGCTCCGTCGTCGCGACCGTCCCGTCGGCGTCGATCGACGCGGACGCGTCCCCCTCGCCGGCACGATGGATCACGCCCTCGAAGGTCACGCGCGCCGGGCGTCCCTGGGGAAAGCCCGTGCCGCGCAGCTCGAGCCGATCGCCGACCTCGACCGCGCGTGGCGCGAGCTCGGTGACCTCGACGAGCGGGGGGACCGAATCCCGCTGGCATCCTGCGAGACCGATTGCCGCAACGAGCATCAGGAAGAGCAGCACGAGGCGCACGTCGATCCAAATAGGCGAGTCGCCAATTTCCCGCGACTTTTCGGCTATTCTGCTCCGCCATGTCGAAGGTCTATGCGGTGATCATGGCGGGCGGGGCGGGCACTCGGTTCTGGCCGGCGTCGCGGGCGCTGCGCCCGAAGCAGCTGCTGCCCCTCACGGGCGGGGCGCCTCTCCTCGCCGAGACGGTGCGAAGGCTCGCGCCGCTCGTCACCGAGGATCGCGTGGTCATCGTGACCGGCGAGCACCTCGCCGAGGGCACGGCGAAGGCGGTGCCGAACGTGCCGCGCGCTCAGATCCTCAAGGAGCCGGCGCCGCGCAACACCGCCCCGTGCATCGCATGGGCGAACGCGGTGATCGCCAAGCTCGATCCCGACGCGGTCGTCGCCGTCCTGCCGAGCGATCACTTCATCGGCGACGAGCCGGCGTTCCGCAAGGTCCTCGAGCGCGCGATCGCGTCGGCCGCGGGCGGGCGGGTCACGACCGTCGGCATCGTCCCGAACCGCCCGGAGACCGGCTACGGGTACATCGAGCTCGGCGAGGAGCTGGGCGACGGCGTACGCAAGGTCGCGCGCTTCGTCGAGAAGCCCGACCGCGCGACGGCGGAGAAGTTCGTGAGCGGCAAGCAGCACCTCTGGAACGCGGGGATGTTCTTCTTCCGCGTGAAGGACATGACCGCGCTCGTCGGCAAGCACCTGCCCGAGCTCGCCGCGGGCATCGCGACGATCGACGCCGACGCGAGCGCGCTCGCGCGCGTGTTCCCCACCCTGCCGAGCATCTCGATCGACCACGGGGTGATGGAGAAGGCCGAGGGCCTCGCGGTCGTGCCCGGCGAGTTCGGCTGGAACGACGTCGGCAGCTGGCAGTCGGCGTGGGAGCTGGGCCGGAAGGACGAGCGCGGCAACGCCCTCGACGAGGGCGCGATCGCCATCGACGCCAGGGACAACCTCGCCGTCTCGCTCGGCGCCGCGAAGGGCAAGAAGGTGATCGCGCTGGTCGGCGTCGAGGGGCTCGTCGTCGTCGACACCGACGATGCGCTCCTCGTCATGCCGCGCGAGCGGGCCCAGGACGTGCGGCTGGTCGTCGAGGATCTGAAGGCGAAGGGCAAGAAAGACCTTCTCTGAAGGTCACGGCCGCGCTCGCATTCGCGCATGCGAGCCTTAAATGTCCCTTCGATGCCACCGCGATCGAAGCCGTTGGTCGTTCCCCGGTGCTGTCTCGCGATGACGGTCGCGCTCGAGGTCGTCGCCGAGCACAGACGCAAGCGCGCGCAGGCCGACGTCGCCGACGAAGCGGCGCTCGCGGAGGCGCGGCGTCGCGCGAAGAAGCCGAGCTCGACCGAGCCCGACCGCTAGAGCTCGCGCGCGCGACGTGCTACCCGCTTCGCATGCGCGCGCTCCTCCTCCTCTCGCTCGTCCTCTCCGCTTGCACGTTCGATCAGGTCGGCCAGCCCGCGTCGAGCAGCGGCGGCAGCAGCGGCTCCGGGGCCGCGACGGACGCCGACCGCGTGTTCGCCGCGACCGGCACGGGCGCGAACACCGCCGTCCTCCAGGGGATCTGGGAGGCCGAGCAGGTCCAGAAGACGCAGACGCTCGAGTCGAAGTCGCGCTTCGAGTTCCGCGACACGTTCGTCGTCGCGGCCGCGCGGTGCACGATGCCGAGCGAGCAGCCGGTCGTGGTGGGCGGACGTGCGGCGGCGACGGTGTCGCCGGGCCTCGTCGAGATCAAGGAGGCGATCTCGGCGACGAAGTACATCGGCGACGGCGCGCTCTGCGGTGTCCGGGCGTCGGCCGGCGTCCTGCCGGAGTGCGACCCCAACGTGCCCACGACGCAGCGGACGACGTGCTTCGATCTCAGCGGCGGGAAGCTGACGATCTACCAGTCCGGCGCGCAGACGTTCGTGAAGATCGCCGACTGAGGGCGGACATGTGAGTCCGACGCGGTGAGCGCGCGTCCGGCGCCACTCCGTACCTCCACCCGAGTCGATTCGCGATCGTTCGTTGACGCGCGCCGTCTCGGCGGGTGATCCTGCGGCCTATGCGCGCACTTCACGATCGCGCGCGGGAGAGCCCTGCACAGGGCGAGATAGGGTGGAGGATCGAATGAATCGACTCGGAAAGACTTCCTGGGGCGGTGCGCTGAAGGCGCTGGTTGCGGTCGCGGCGGTGACCGTCCCGTCCCTCGCCGCCTGCGGTGGCGACGGCGCCACGGGCGGCAGCAGCAGCGGGACGACGACCGGCGCCGACGGCGGCAGCAGCAGCAGCAGCAGCAGCAGCAGCAGCAGTGGCGGAAGCAGTAGCAGCAGCAGCAGCTCCGGGAGCAGCGGGACCACCGACGCGGGTACGGACTCCGCCGCGCCGGCGACGTGCACCGACGGCAGCAAGAACGGCAGCGAGAGCGACGTCGATTGCGGCGGCTCCTGCACGACCAAGTGCGCCGACGCGAAGAAGTGCAGCGCCGCGGCGGACTGCCAGAGCGGCGTGTGCGACCCCACGGCGAAGACCTGTACGCCGGCTGCGTGCAGCGACACGGTGAAGAACGGCAGCGAGACGGACGTCGACTGCGGCGGCTCCTGCACGACCAAGTGCGCCGACACGAAGAAGTGCAGCGCGCCGGCAGACTGCGAGAGCGGCGTGTGTGACGCGACGGCGAAGACCTGCACCGCGCCGGCGTGCAACGACACGGTGAAGAACGGCAGCGAGGCCGACGTCGATTGCGGCGGCACCTGCACGACGAAGTGCGCGCTCGGCAAGGCGTGCAAGGTGGGCGCGGACTGTGACAAGGCCGCATGCGACGGCACCACGAAGACGTGCGTGGTCGCCAAGAGCTGCAACGAGATCAAGACGCAGAACGCCGGCGCGGCGAGCGGCGTCTACACGATCGATCCGGACGGCGCCGGCGGCGCCGATCCGTTCCAGGCCTACTGCGACATGACGAACGACGGCGGCGGCTGGACGCTCGCGATCAAGGCGAACGGCGATCAGACCACGTTCGCGTTCAGCGCGGCGCTCTGGACCGACAACACGCTGCTCGCCACCGACAAGCCCGATCTCGACAAGAACGAGGCGAAGCTCCAGTCGTTCAACAACCTCGCGTTCACGAACGTGCGCGTGACGCTCGACGACGGGGTCAACGCGGTGAAGAGCCTCGTCATCCCGCAGGCGTCGACGTCGCTCTACGACCTGTTCACCGGGGCCTACGCGGAGACGACGCTCGGCCGGGATGCCTGGAAGGCGACGCTCACCGACGCGTCGCTCCAGCCGTACTGCAACCGCGAGGGGTTCAACTCCGACCCGGCCGGCGGCGGCTGGCCGAAGGTCCGCATCGGCATCGTCAGCAACCAGGAGAACGACTGCGGTTCGCCCGACTCGTGGCTCGGCGTCGGCTCGAACGGCGCCGCGCCGTGCGGCCCGGGCCCGGCACGCTACGTCGGCAACATGGCGGGCTGCACCCCGGACAACGGCGACCGGAGCCTCACGGCGTTCGGCTACGTCTGGGTCCGCTGACCTAGCGGTCGCGGTGCGGGGGCATGGGAGAGCGATCTCCCATGCCTCGCCCGCGCCACTCCCACCGTCGGCGATCTTTTCCGCCGTCGCTCGACGAAGTTGCGCGAGCCCAGTGGCATCACCTGAGTCGTGTATACCGCAACGATCGGGTTCTCGTTGCCGAGCGATCCGCGCGTGCTACCGCACGATGCATGCGCCACCTCGCGATGATGTTCGTGCTGCCCCTCGTGGTCTCGACGTTCGCCTGCGGTGAGGACGAGCCGGAGGCCTCGGCCCCGGCGACGGACGCCGAGCGCGTCTTCTCCGTCGGCTCTTCGTCGACGGTGAACACGTCGGCGATCGAGGGCATCTGGGAGACGAAGTCCGCGCGCGTGCAGTCCGGGCTCGAGTCGATGATCCGCCTCGAGCTCCGTCGCGACCGCGTCGTGGCCGCCGCGCGCTGCATGCCGACGAACGGCGACGACGCGACGGTGCTCGGCACCACCGGCAAGGCGAACGTGTCGCCCTCGACCCTCGAGTTCCCCGAGGAGGTCCGCGCGTCGAAGCCGATCGGCTCGAGCTATTGCGGCGTCGTCGTGCACGCGGGTGTCCTCCCGCAGTGCGATCTCAAGAAGCTCGCGAGCGAGCGGAAGTGGTGCTTCGAGCTCGCGAAGGGGACGCTCACGGTGCGCGAGGAGACCGCGGCGGTCGAGTACGTGAAGATCGCCGACTGACGGCGATCACTTCTTCCGCCACACCGTGTAGCGGACGCCGTGCGGCGCGGGGCCGAGGATGGTGAGGACGTCGCCGCCCATCTTGCAGGCCTCGCGCTCGAGATCGCGCTTCATCTCGTCGGTCACCACGTCCGAGTCGACGGTGTAGAGCGTGACCGTGCCGATCGACTCGTACGCCGGCTCCTGACCGCCCGCCTTCTCGAAGCGGATCCCGCAGGGCGCCGGCTTCTCCGGATGCTTCGCGGTGGCCGAGCTGCTCACGCGATGCCCGCACGCGGCGCACGCCGCGACGAGCAGCACCGCGGCGAGCCGCATCAACGCTTCCAGCGGCCGCGCGCGCCGCCGGCGCTCGCCTTCGCGGTCGCCTTCGGCGCGGCCTTCGCCCCGCCCGCCTTGCCGCCACGTCCGCCGCCGCGCGTCTTCTTCGGCGCCCCCGCGTACGGATCGTAGAGCGAGTCCATGGAGGTGGCCGCCGCGGCCGCGCCCTCCTTGCCCGCGAGCCCCTCGAGGCGCTTCAGCTCGTCGCGCAGCCGGGCCGCGCGCTCGAAGTCGAGGTTCTCGGCCGCGGTGAACATCTCGGTGCGGAGCGCGCGGATCTGCTCGGTGAGATCGGCGGCGCCGCTCCCGGCCTTCGCGCCCTTGCCGTCGCGCGGGACCTTCGGCACCTCGAAGTAGTCAGTGGTGCCCGCGGCCGGGTTGATGTCGCGCACCGCGCGGATGACGGTGGCCGGGACGATGCCGTGCTCCGTGTTGTACTTCTCCTGGAGCTCGCGACGGCGCGCGGTCTCGTCCATCGCGCCCTTCATCGCCGGCGTGATGCTGTCGGCGTACATGATGACGCGCCCGTTCACGTTGCGGGCGGCGCGGCCGATGGTCTGGATGAGCGAGCGCGGGCTGCGGAGGAAGCCCTCCTTGTCCGAGTCGAAGATGGCGACGAGCGACACCTCCGGCAGGTCGAGGCCCTCGCGCAGGAGGTTGATGCCGACGAGCACGTCGAACTCGCCGAGGCGCAGGTCGCGCAGGATGTCGATGCGCTCGAGCGTGTCGACGTCCGAGTGGAGGTAGCGGATGCGCACGCCGAGCTCGCGGTAGTAGTCCGTGAGGTCCTCGGCCATGCGCTTCGTCAGCGTGGTGCAGAGCACGCGCTCGTTCTTCGACGCGCGGTCGCGGATCTCGACGAGGAGGTCGTCGACCTGCCCCGAGACCGGCCGCACCTCGACGATCGGGTCCATCAGGCCGGTCGGGCGGATGACCTGCTCGACGAACACGCCGCCGGCCTTCTGCATCTCGTACTCGCCCGGCGTCGCCGAGACGTGGATGCACGTCTGGATGTGCTCCTCGAACTCCTCGAACTTGAGCGGGCGGTTGTCGAGCGCGCTCGGCAGACGGAAGCCGTACTCGACGAGCGTCTCCTTGCGCGCGCGGTCGCCACGGTACATCGCGCCGATCTGCGGCACGGTCTGGTGCGACTCGTCGAGGATGAGGAGGAAGTCCTTGGGGAAGTAGTCGATGAGCGTCGGCGGCGGCTCGCCCGCCTTCCGGTTCGACAGATGGCGCGAGTAGTTCTCGATGCCGTTGCAGAACCCCATCTGCTCCATCATCTCGATGTCGTAGAGGGTCCTCTGCTCGAGCCGCTGCTTCTCGAGGAAGCGGCCCTCCTTGTCGAAGAAGTCGAGCCGCTCGCGGAGCTCGTCGCGGATCTGGCTGATCGCGCGGCGCATCTGCTCCTGCGGCGTGACGTAGTGCGAGCCGGGGAAGATCGCGTAGCGATCCATCGAGCCCTTCACCTTGCCGCGGATCGGGTCGACCTCCTTGATCGCCTCGACGGTGTCGCCGAAGAACTCGATGCGCACGGCGGTCTCGTGCTCGTACGCGGGGAACACCTCGACGACGTCGCCGCGCACGCGGAAGGTCCCGCGGTGGAAGTCGACGTCGTTTCGCTCGTACTGGATGTCGACGAGCATGCGAAGGAGGTTGTCCCGCCGGAAGTCCTCGCCGACCTTCAGGTCGATCAGGAGGCCGTGATAGCTCTCCGCCGAGCCGATGCCGTAGATGCAGCTCACGGACGCGACGATGATCACGTCCTGCCGCGAGAGCAGCGCGCGCGTCGCCGAGTGGCGCATGCGATCGATCTGGTCGTTGATGATCGCGTCCTTGTCGATGTACGTGTCGCTCGCGGGGACGTACGCCTCGGGCTGGTAGTAGTCGTAGTAGCTGACGAAGTACTCGACCGCGTTCTCCGGGAAGAGCTCCTTCATCTCGCCGTAGAGCTGCGCGGCGAGCGTCTTGTTCGGCGCGAGGATCAGCGTGGGCTTGCCCCATCTCGCGATCACGTTGCCGACGGTGAACGTCTTGCCCGAGCCGGTGATGCCGAGGAGCACCTGGTGCTGCTCCTTCTGATGCAGCCCACGCATGAGCTGCTCGATGGCCTGGGGCTGGTCCCCCTTCGGCTCGAACTCCGAAACCAGCTTGAAGGGGCTCGTCGGCATCGTCTTCCGGCGTTTTCCGAGCGTGACAGGTTGCTACTCGAACCCACAAACCGCAAGGCCCATTGGAGTATTCTCCCCGTCGAACCGCATCGACACGCACGTTTCTTGTCGGGGTATTGTCAGGTTTTCGGGAGACCGCCGAGTGAGCTCGACGAAGAAGGGCAGGACGCTACCTCCGCCGGGCACCACGCGCCGCACGCGCCCGCCGCCGCCACGGCTGGAGCCGCTCGGCCAGAAGCCGGGCGCGGGCACGCTCCCGCTCGGCTCGATCCGGAACGAGAAGACGAAGTCGTCCGCGCCCCCGCCGCGCGCCGCGGACGAGAGGCCGCCGGTCGCCTTCCTCGGCCTCGGCGCGATGGGCCGGCCGATGGCGGCGCGGCTCGTGAGCGCCGGCTTCCCCGTGCGCGTCTTCAACCGGACGAAGAGCACGATGCGCTCGATCTTCGGCGCCACGCCGTGCACGAGCCCTCGCGACTGCGTGAAGGGCGCGGACATCGTGGTGACGATGGTGAGCGACGGCGAGGCGCTCGCATCGCTGCTCGAGGGTCCCGACGGCGTGCTCGCGGGCTTCGCCGCCGAGCGGCGCAAGCCGAGGCCGGTGCTCGTCGACATGTCGACCATCGGCCGGCGCGCCACCCTCCTCGTGGCCAAGCGCGCGGAGGATCACGGCGCCCGCTTCGTCGACGCGCCGGTCAGCGGATCGGTCGGCCCCGCCGGCCGCGGCGAGCTCCTCGCGCTCGTCGGAGGCACGGTACGCTCGGTCGAGCGCGCGCGGCCGGTGCTCGAGACGCTGTGCAAGAGGATGATCCACGCCGGCGGGATCGGCCAGGGCCAGACGCTCAAGACGGTGCTGAACGGCCTCGGCGCGCACCACCTCGTCGCGTTCACCAGCATGCTCGCTCTCGGCGAGAAGGCCGGACTCGCACGCGACGTGCTCCTCGACGCGTTCACCGGCGGCGCGTTCGCCACGCCGAGCTACGCCGGCAAGCGCGACAAGGTGCTCGCGCGCGACTACGCGCCGGAGTTCTCGCTCGCCCTCGCGCTCAAGGACTGCCTCCTCGCGTCCGAGCTCGCGGGCGACGTCGGCCTCGACCTGCCGGTGCATCGCGCGATCGTCGAGGACGTCCGCGCCGGCGTGGTGGACGACGACCTCGGCGACCTCGATCTGTTCGCCCTCGAGAAGCACTACGGTCGCAAATGAGGCGGACGCTCTCGGCCGCCGTCGCGGCGCTCGCCCTCGCCGCTGCGTGCACGACGGAAGAGGCGAAGGACGAGCCGGTCATCCCCTGCTCGCTCGCGCCGCCGGACGATGCGCTCGAGCGCGCGACCGGCGTGCGCGTCTTCGCCGACGACGCGGTGCCGCCGGAGGTGCGCGCCGACCTCGCGTCGTACCTCGGACGTCTCTGGTCGACGCCGGTCGAGGTGACGGGCGGCGCGCCGAGCGGCGACGCGATCGTGCTCCGGCTCGACGCGGGCCTCGAGGGCTACGCGCTCACGCGCGCGGACGACGGCGGCGCCAAGCGCCTCGTCGTCGCGGCGGGGACGAAGGCGGATCTCGTCGCCGGCGCGTACGCGCTGCTCGAGGAGCTCGGCATCCGCTTCTTCCACCCGATGCAGGAGCTCGTGCCGGCGTACGACGCGCCGCGCTTCCCTCGCCGGCTCGACGTGCGGCGGCACGCGTGGGTGAAGACGCGCGGCCTCCAGGTGCACGTGCTCCATCCGCTCGAGTGGCTCCGCCCGCTGCTCGAGCCCGGCGAGCAGAACCTCGCCGAGGCGAAGAAGCTCGTCGACTGGCTGGTGAAGACCGGACAGAACCACCTCCAGTGGCCGCTCCTCCGCACCGTCGACTGGGCGACGTTCGCCGA
>JBDHVD010000256.1:0-12232 GCA_039809525.1 Labilithrix sp.
GCGCTCTCGGCCACCGAGCCGTACCGCGCGAGGCTGGCCTCGACGTCCGCGGTGCCGATGCGGTGACCGGCGACGTTCATCACGTCGTCGGCGCGGCCGAGCACGGCGAAGTAGCCGTCCTGATCGCGGACCGCGACGTCGCCCGCGGAGTACACGCCGGGGATCTGCTCCCAGTACTTCGCGTAGCGCGCGTGATCGCCCCAGATGGTCCGCAGCATGTAGGGCAGGGGCTGCTTGATCACGAGGAGGCCTCCGGTCCCGGCCCGGACAGGGACGCCGCGCGGATCGACGACCGCGACGTCGGCGCCGGGCATGGGCTTGCCCACCTTGCCCGGTCGCGCGTCGAACGTGGGCAGCGTCCCGAGCACCGGCGCGGCGATCTCGGTCTGCCACCAGTTGTCGACCACCATCCCGCCCTTGCCGACGAGGTGCTCCTGCGCCCAGCCGTGCGCCTCCGGATTGAGCGGCTCTCCCGCGCAGGCGAGGAGGCGCAGGCTCGATCGGTCGTAGCGCTCGGGCGCCTCGTGCCCATGGCTCATCCACATGCGCACCGCCGTCGGCGCGGTGAACATCACGTTCACGCCGTAGCGCTCGACGAGCTCCCAGGTGACCTCCGGCGACGGATGGTCGGGGACGCCCTCGCGGCAGAGCACCGTCGCCCCGACGGAGAGCGGCCCGTAGACGATGAACGAGTGGCCGACGATCCAGCCGATGTCCGACGTGCTCCAGTAGACGTCGCGCTCGCCGATCTGGAAGAACGCGCGCGACAGATACGTGACGCCCACCAGGTAGCCGCCGGTCGCGTGCACCACGCCCTTCGGCTTCCCCGTCGTGCCCGACGTGTAGAGGATGAACAGCGGGTCCT
Source organism: Labilithrix sp. (assembly GCA_039809525.1). Lineage (GTDB taxonomy): Bacteria > Myxococcota_A > Polyangia > Polyangiales > Polyangiaceae > Labilithrix. The sequence goes on from JBDHVD010000256.1 coordinate 866, forward strand.
CCGCATCCATCGGCTCGGGGGCGCAGTGGATCTCGCGGCCCTCCTGCACGTCGTAGAAGTCCTTCTCGCGGTCGGACTCGAACGCGTACGGCGCGTCGCCCGGGCGCGAGCCGCGGCGATGCACGATGACGTGCTCGACCGAGACGAGGTCGCGCACCGCCTCGTCGACCGTGGGCTTGAGCGGGATCTGCTTGCCGCGCCGGAACGTGAGGTCCGAGCACACGACCACCTTCGCCCCGCAGTCCTCGATGCGCGAGCGGAGCGCCTGCGTGCCCATGCCCGCGTAGACCACGGAGTGGATCGCGCCGAGCCGCGCGCACGCGAGCATGGTGATGATGCCCTCGGGGACGAGCGGCATGTAGACGATCACCCGATCGCCCTTCTTCACCCCGAGCCGGCGGAGGGCGTTCGCGAAGCGGTTCACCTCGCGGTAGAGGCGCGCGTACGTGTACGTCCGCTCCTCGCCGTCCTCGCCGATCCAGATGATCGCCGCGCGGTTGCGGCGGTCGCTGTGGACGTGGCGGTCGATGCAGCTCGACGTCGCGTTCAGCTTGCCGCCGAGGAACCACGCATGGTCCGGCGGATCGAAGCGGTAGACCTCCTTCCACGGCTCCATCCAGGCGACGAGCTTCGCGCGCTCGGCCCAGAACGCGCCGAGGTCGGCGGCGGCCTCGGCGCGCTCGACGGCGTCGTTCGGCAGGTACGCGCTCCGCGCGAGCGCGAGCGGCGCGGGGATCACCCGCGCGTCGTGGGCGATCGCGTCGATGGTGTCCTGCTGCGCGGAGGAGATCTCGAGCTCGGCGGCCATGGACCGCGATGCGAGCAATCTCCACGCCGCGCGGGATCGAGCGGGACGGCGCGCTCCGGCGCGCGCAAACGCTTCCGCGCGCGCGCACGGGCTGCGCCGCGGATCAGGCGCTCGGCGGAGCGGGCTTCATCACCGCGAGCAGCGCGCCCGTCGGATCCTCGAACACCCCGAAGCGTCCGACGCCGGGGATGTCGTGCGGGCTCACGCGGATCGTCGCGCCGTTCGCCCGCGCGCGGTCGATCGTCCGGTCGGCGTCCTCCACCGCGACGTACGGCAGCCAGTGCGGGCGCGCGCCCTCCGGGAGGTGGTGGCTGACGCCGGCGCGATCGACGCCTCCGTGCGCGAGCAGGTGGTACTTGCCGGCCGGCCCCATGTCGAGCGAGCGGTGCGTGTAGCCGACGACCGCCTCGTAGAAGGCGACCGCGCTCTCCGTGTCGGGGGTGTGGAGCTCGTTCCAGAAGAAGCGGCCGGGGACGACGGGCCCGTCGGCCGGATCGTCGTCCGCCTTCGTGAACAGGACGATCACCGCGTCCTGGGGATCGGCGATGCGCGCGATGCGCCCTGCGCCGGGCGCGTCGAACGGCGCCTTCAGCACGCGGCCGCCCTTCGCCTTCGCGGCCGCGACTGCGGCATCGACGTCCGCGACGGACACCGCCGAGCGCCAGTGCGCGCGCGTGTGCTCGCCGTCGGGCGCGGCGTAGCCGCCGACCATGGCGTCGCCCGCATAGACCATCTCGTAGGTGCCGCCCTCCATGGGAAAGGGGACCGCCTTCCACCCGAGCACCTCGGCGTAGAACGGCTGAGCCTTCTTCGCGTCGTTCGAGACGTGCTCGAACCAGATGAACTTCCCGGCGAGGATCCTGCGCATCGGCATGTCGGCTCTCCCTTCTCTTCTCTCCGTCTTCGCACGAGGACGGACGACCCGCCGGCGAGCCGACAAGGGTCAGGGCTTTTTTCCGGTGACCTCTTCGACCCACGCGTCGATGAGCTGCCGGGCGATGCTGAGCGGCGGCGGGATCATCGGCAGCGCGTCGGCGGCGAACCACTTCGCGTCCGAGATCTCCGACGGATCGATGGCGATGTCACCGGAGGCCCACTCGGCGGTGAACGCGATCATGAGCGAGTTGGGGAACGGCCACGGCTGGCTGCCGAAGTACCGGACGTCCCGGACCTCGACGCCGACCTCCTCCTTGACCTCGCGCACGAGCGTCTGCTCGAGCGACTCGCCGATCTCCGCGAAGCCGGCCAGCGTGCTGTAGAACGCGCCGGGGAACTTCGCGTTGCTCGCGAGCAGCGCGAAGTCACCCTTGCGCACCAGCGTGATGATCGCGGGCGAGATGCGCGGGTAGACGTGCAGGCCGCACGAGGGGCACGCCAGCGAGCGCTCGCGGTCGACGCGGGCGGTCGCGGTCCCGCAGCGCCCGCAATAGCGGCTGGTGGTCAGCCAGTCGCACGTGTGCATCGCGCGCCCGACGACGCCGAAGAGCGTGGCATCGAGGAGCCCGGCCAGCGCGCGCAGCGGGAGCAGCTCGAACGGCGGCTCGATCCGCCCCGCGATGGGGAGCGCGAGCACGTCCGTGTCGTCGAGCGTGCCGAGCCGGTGCGCGTCCTCGCGGCGCAGGCCGAGCGCGGCCACGTCGTCCTCCGTCGGGAAGACGATGCGCTCGCCCTCGCGTCGCGCGACGAGCCCCTTCGGGTGGACGACGAGCCAGGTGCGCCGCTCGTGCTCGAGCGTGGCGGATGCGCTGGGGACGAACACGCGCCATGCATAGGCCGCGTGCGCCGGCGGCGCAAACGCGCCCGGAGCGAGTAAGGTGACGGCATGCGCGCGCGCGCCGTCCGCGAGCCCTCCGCCGTCGCCGCCGTGCTCGCCGCCGTCGAGGCGATCTACGCGAACGGCGGGCCCGCGCCGAGGACGACGCACGACGTCGTCGCGCCGGACGGCACGCTGCGCTTCCGCATGGGCGGCCTCTTCATGGAGTGCGTGGTGTGCGGCTTCCGCCAGCCGCAGTCCCGGTCGCGGCAGTCGCCGGAGGCGCGGCGGCTCTGGGTCGAGATGCACCTCCGCTGCCCCGAGTGAGCGGGCACCGTCCTTGACGGTCGTGCGCGGCGTGTTATGGAACCGAGTAGTTCCGGAACCAAGAGGTTCGATAAATGACGACCGACCCGCTCAGCGCGACCTTCGCGGCGCTCGCCGATCCCACGCGGAGGGCGATCCTCGCGCGCCTGCGCGAGGGCGAGGCATCCGTCGCCGAGCTCGCGGCGCCGTTCGCCATGACGCCGCGCGCGGTCTCGAAGCACGTGCGCGTGCTCGAGGAGGCGGGGCTCGTCTCCCGCGGGCGCGACGCGCAGCGCCGGCCGAGCCGCCTCCGCGCCGAGCCGCTGCGGGACGTCGATCGCTGGCTCGAGGACTACCGCCGGCTCTGGAACGCGCGCTTCGATCGCCTGGCCGAGCGCCTGTCGGCCCAGCAGAAGGAGGAGAAGGACCATGAGCGCACCGCGAAGAAGCGACGGCGAAGGGACGGCTGAGATCGCGATCGTGCGGCGGTTCGACGCGCCGCGCGCGCGCGTCTTCGAGAACTGGGTCGACGCCGAGAGCCTGGGCGCGTGGTTCGCGCCCGAGGGATTCACCGTGACGTCGTGCGCGATCGACGCGCGTCCGGGCGGGCGCTGGCAGGTCGCGTACCGTTCGCCCGAGGGCCTGGTGTTCACCGAGTCGGGCGAGATCTGCGAGCTCGATCCTCCGGCGAGGCTCGTCCTCACGCTGACGCAGGTCGATGGGGAGGGGCGATCGGGGCCGCGCACGGTGGTGACCGTCACGTTCGAGGAGCGCGGCGCGCAGACGGAGATGGGCTTCCGCCAGACCGGCTTCGAGCCCGGGCCGCGCCGTGACGGCAACGCGGAGGGATGGCTCTCGTGCTTCCGCAGGCTCGATGCCCAGCTCGAGAGCGAGCGCGAGGTCCGCGCGCGGGTTCGAGGCACCGCGAAGGCGGATCTCGTGCCGCGGTGAGGGGTGGCGCTCCGCTTGCACACCGCGCGGGCTCGCCGTCTCCGCCCGGCTGATCGCGCCGCGAAGCGTCGCGAAGCTCCACAGTCGAGACGAGATGGTGCAACCCACTCCAAGGAAGAAGAATGCGGCGGACGTTTGCAGGCCTCGCGTCGTTCCTCGTGCTCGTCGGTGCAGCGGTGCTCGCGTGTGGCTCGGACGACGACGGCGGCGGCAACGGCGCCGCGCCCGGTGGTGACGGCGGTCCCGGATCGTCGGGTGGGCCGGGGACGAACGGACCCGACGCGTCGACCGACGCGCCGGCGCCGCCCGGGCCGCGACGCGACTTCCCGCTCGCCGTCCCGTCGCTCGGCGGCTACGCGCTCGCCGACGCGTTCCCCGGCGTCGATCTGCCGGTCCCGAGCGCGCTCGTGTGGCCGAAGGTGGCGGGCGCCGCGCCCTTCGTCCTCCAGCGCATGGGGACGGTGGTGCAGATCGCGAACGGCGCCGCGCGTCCGGTCCTCGACTTCTCCGGCAACGTCTCGATGATCAGCGAGGGCGGCGCGCTCGGCATGGCGCTGCATCCCGACTTCGGCGACGGGGGCGGCGGCCACCCGTACGCGTACGTCTGGTACAACGCGAACGGGCAGAAGCAGCGCCTCTCGCGCTTCACCTGGAACCCGGGGACGAAGGTCTTCGATCCGGGATCGGAGCTCGTCCTCGTCGAGGAGGCGGAGCAGGCGTACGAGCACAACGCGGGCACCGTCGCCTTCGGTCCGGACGGCTTCCTCTACTTCGGCAACGGCGACGACCTGAACACGGCGAACCACCAGCGCATCGATCGCGCGCTCTTCGCCGGCATCTTCCGCATCGACGTCGACTCGAAGGGCGGCACCGTGAGCCATCCGCCGCCGAAGCAGCCCGAGGGCGGCTTCACCGCCGGGTACTTCATCCCGAACGACAACCCGTTCGTCGGCGTGCCCGGCGCGCTCGAGGAGTACTACGCGCTCGGGTTCCGCAACCCGTTCGGCTTCTCCTTCGATCGGCAGACGGGCGCGCTCTGGGTCGGCGACGTCGGCGACACGTGGCGCGAGGAGATCGACCACGTGGTGAAGGGCGGCAACTACGAGTGGCCGTACCGCGAGGGCGAGCTCCTGCGCGGGACGCAGCCCCCGACCATCGGGACGGCGCACGGATCGGTCTACGCGTACAGCCACGCGTCGATGGGCGATCTCACCGCGATCCTCGGCGGCTTCGTCTATCGCGGCAAGGCGCTGCCCGAGCTCGCCGGCAAGTACGTCTACTCGGACTGGCCGTCGTCGCGCGTGTGGGCGGTCGACGTGGGCAAGACGAAGAAGACGCGCACCACGCTCTTCGACAACCAGTGGAAGCTCCAGCCGCTCGCGATCGCGGAGGACAACGACGGCGAGCTCTATCTCCTCTACCTCGGCGGCGTCGGCAAGCTGGTCCGCGACAAGAACGTGCCCGACGTCCCGAAGCGGCTGAGCGAGACGACCCTCTTCTCCGACGTCGCCGGTCTCGTGCCCGAGCCGAAGCTCGTGCCCTACGAGATCAACTCGCCGCTCTGGTCGGACGGCGCGGTGAAGAAGCGCTGGATCCACGTCCCCGCGGGGAAGAAGGCGGAGCTCGCCGACGACGGCACGCTGAAGCTCCCGCCGGGATCGCTGCTGGTGAAGCAGTTCGATCTCCCGCCTTCGATCAATCCCGTCGGCCGCGCGCGCCGGCTCGAGACGCGCGTGCTGGTCGTCACCGATCAGACGACGTACGGCCTGACCTACCGCTGGAACACGCAGGGCACCGACGCCGATCTGGTGCTCGAGGGCGCCGACGAGCCGATCGTGGACGCGACCACCGGCGAGAAGCGGAACTGGCACTACCCGAGCTTCGGGCAGTGCTGGTCCTGTCACCGCTCGGACTATCGCGTCCTCGGCTTCACCCCGCGGCAGCTCGCGCTCACCACCGCCGACGGCAAGCCGCAGCTCGAGACGCTCGCGACGAAGGGGATCTTCGACGCAGCGGCGATCGCCAAGATGCCGGCGGCGCTCACGCGTCCGTCGGACACGAGCGCGTCGATCGAGGCGCGCGCGCTCGCCTACCTCACCGCGAACTGCTCCGGATGCCATCACAAGGGGGCGAGCTACCTCGGCGGCGGCCAGACGTGGATGGCCGATCCCGACGTGCCGCTCGGCGAGCGCGGGCTGATCGGCGCGCCGCACCACAACGATCCGATGGCGACCGCCCTCGGGATCCGCAATGCCCCGCTGATCGATCCGGGCAAGCCGGAGAACAGCATCCTGCTCCAGCGCATCAAGAGCAACAACCCGGACCTTCGCATGCCGCCCCTGGCACGCAACGTCGTCGATCAGGAGGGCGCGGCGATCGTCGAGCAGTGGATCCGATCGCTCGGGGGTACCTGACGCCGGTTTTGGGCCCGGACGGGGCTTTGCCGTACCATGGTCCGGATGGACCTGGACGGCGTGGCCCTCCCGGAGCGCGTGGGGCGCTACGAGATCGTGCTCCCGATCGGACGAGGCCGGAGGGCCCTCGTCGTGCTTGCGCGTGCGACCGGCCTCGGCGGCTTCGATCGCTTCGTCGCGTTGAAGCTCGCCGCCGAGGGCGTGCGCGGCGACGCGGGGTACGCGAGCGCGCTCGTCGACGACGCGAAGCGCATCGCCAACCTCCGCCACACCGACGTCGTCCCGGTGTACGACGTCGGCGAGGACGAACCGCACGGCGTCTTCGTGGTGACCGAGTACGTGCCCGGCGACTCGCTCGCGGGGCTCCGCCGGCTCGCGCGAGAGAAGGGCGAGCCGCTGCCGAAGGCGATCGAGCTCCGGATCCTGGTCGATGCGCTCGCCGGTCTGCACGCCGCGCACGAGCATGCGGACGACGGCGGCAAGCCGCTCGCGATCGTCCACGGCGGCCTCTCTCCGCGCAGCGTGCTCGTCGGCACCGACGGGATCGCCCGCGTGGCGGACTTCGGCGTCGCGGGCGGCGCCGGCGTCGAGGCGAAGGACGCGTACGTCTCTCCGGAGCAGGCGAGGGGCGAGGCCGCCGATCGGCGGAGCGACGTGTGGTCCGCGGGCGTGATCGCGTGGGAGGTCCTCACGGGCGAGGAGGCGCGCACGTGGCTCGACGAGCCCCCGCGCACGAACGTGTCGGTCGATCTCGACGCGGCGGTCGCCGCCGCGCTGCGGATCGATCGCGAGCCGCGCACCGCGTCCGCCGCGGCGTTCGCCCGGGAGCTCGCGGCGGCCGCGCGCGACGCGGGGATGCTCGCGGAGACCGAGGAGGTCGCGGCGCTGGTGAACCGCCTCGTGGGGCCGGAGCTCGCGAAGCGGCGCGAGCGGCTCGCGCAGGCGCGGCCGGCCGCCGGCGCCTCCGAGGTGCGCACGATCATCGGCATGGCCGCTCCGCCGCCGCCCTCGCACGAGAAGCTGCCGCCGCTGCCCGACGTGCCGCCGGCGCCCGTGGCGGTGCCCGATGCCCCGCTCACGTTCCTCGCGTTGAAGGTCGATCTCGGCGGCGCCGCCGACCGGGCGAGCGAGACGGTCCTCGGTGCGTCCGCGCAGGCGGCCGTCGCGGCGGAGGACGACCCGGCGGTGTACCGCTCGCCGGTGGTCCCCGCGGCGCCGCTGTGGAAGCAGAAGAAGGTGGTGATCGCGGCGGCGGCCGGGGCCGCGCTGCTCGTCGTGGTCCTCGTGCTCGCGCTGCGCGGCAAGGGCACGGACGCGGCTGCCGGCGCATCGGCGAGCGCCACGCTCGCGAGCGCGTCGGCCGGCGCGCCCGCGATCGATCTCGACGCGCGCGCGTCGCGCACGCTCCACATCACCGCGGACGGACCGATCGCGAAGGTGATGATCGGCGAGCGCGTGATCGACGTGGTCGCCGCGAACACGGTCGACGTCGAGCTGCTCGAGCCGGAGCGCGGGAAGTCGCTCCGGGTGGTGGTCACCGGCACCGACGGCCGCGTCGCGACCGCGACGGCCGATCCCGGAGTCCGCGGCCTCGACGTCACCCTCGATCCGAACGCCCTGCCTCCGCCTCCGCCGCCGCCGAAGAGCTCCGCCGTGCAGGCGCAGGCGCCCGCGCCCGCCCGCCACGCGCCCGCCGCACCCCGCGAGAAGCGGACCTGGCCGAAGCGCGGCCCGAGGAAGTGAACCGGCGGCACGCGCCGTGCTCGCGATCGGGGCATGGGCCGCGGGACGGTGCACGCCACGATCGCGGGCTTCATCCGCGCACCGGCCGAGCGCGTCGTCGCGGTGTACGCCGATCACGCCGCCTGGCCGCGCACGTTCCCCCGGACGATCCGCGGCGTCCGGCTGGTCCACGAAAAGGGCGCCGACAAGACGCTCGAGATCGACCACGTCGAGGGGAAGGTGACGAACGTGATGCACGTCGCCGGACCCCACGCGATCGATCTGCTCGAGTGGAAGCGCCGCTTCTCGGCCCGGTTCGAGAACCACTTCGATCCCGTCGACGGCGGCACCCGTTACACGCTCGTGGCCGACGTCACGTTGCGCGGACCGCTCCGGCTGCTCGCGCCGCTGCTCGGGCCGCTCGTGCGCTCGCGGATGAAGCGCTACGTCCTCGAACCGCTGCGAGACGCCGCCGAGCGCGGGTGATAACCGTCGAGCATGACGACCGACCTCGCGTGCCTCGTGATCAACGCGCTCTGGGGCCTGCTCCTCGTGCTCCTCGAGATCGGCGGCAAGACGCGGGTGGCCGGGCCGGCATGGAACGCAGGCAACCGCGAGCAGTCGCCCGACTTCCCCGCGTGGATCGATCGCACGTCGCGCGCGCTCGGCAACCACAAGGAGAACTTCCCGCTCTTCCTCACGGCGGTGCTCGTGGTGCACGTCGTGGGTCGTGCCGATCGGACGAGCGCGGCCGCCGCGATCGTCTACGTCGTCGCGCGCGCAGTCCATGCGCTCCTCTACATCGGCGGCGTGAAGGGGCTGCGCACCGTCGCGTTCGGCACCGGCCTCGTTGCGACACTGGCGATCCTGAGCCGCCTGGTGCTCTGACCGCGCGCGTGCGCGCCCGCACGCGTCGCCCGACGCCTCCATCCGGCGCCGCGCTTCGGCGCGCACGTGCGACCGCGGTCGCGCGATGCACCGTCCCCGCCGCGATCGGGCCGTGGTCTCGACGTTGCGAGGAGCGCCGGCATGCGTACGTCGGTCGGCTCGTTCGCGTCGATCTGCATCCTCGTCGCCGTCGCCGCTTCGTGCTCGAGCTCGGGCGGCGACACCACGGGGAGCGCCTCGCTCCCGCCGAGCGAGCCCGGGGGGCCGGGCGATCCTTCCACGCCCGGCGGGGCGGGGCCGGCACCGGCGGCATCCAGCGGCGGCGAAGGAGCTCTTCCGGCGTACGCACCTACGTTCGTCGGCCGGTTCGACACGCGGGATCCCGCCGGCCCGAAGGCCTCGTGGCCGGGCACGCGCATCCTCGCGCGCTTCGAGGGCACGGCCGTCTCCGTGAAGATGCGCGAGTTCGCCGAGACGTGGATGGACGGCGCGCCGAGCTACTGGGAGGTGTCGATCGATCACGGGCCCTTCACCGCGCTCGCGATGATCGCGGACGACCAGCCGCACGACTTCGCGCTGGCGCAGGACCTGCCGAAGGGCGCGCACGAGGTCGAGCTCTACAAGCGGAGCGAGACCCAGACCGGCATCACGCAGTTCCTCGGCTTCGACTTCCACGGCGGCACGTCCCTGCCTTCGCCCGAGCACCAGAAGCGGAAGATCGAGGTGATGGGCGACTCGTTCGCCACCGGGTTCGGCGTGGAGAACATCGACGCGCCCGGAACCGACTGTCCCGGCGCCGACTGGGGCGGCCGCTGGGAGAACTTCCGCAAGTCGTGGGGCGCGCTCCTCGGCGTCGAGTTCGACGCGGAGGTCCACGGCATCGTGTACTCCGGCAAGGGCCTCTTGAAGAACATCTGGCCGACCGACGACGATCCGCTGCGCGCCTACTATCCGCGGGCCGATCCCGATCCGGAGATCGCGAACAGCAATCCGCCGCTGTTCGATCTGAAGTCGTGGGTGCCCGACGTCATCGTGCTCACCCAGGGATCGTGCGACTTCGACGGCGGCGTGAGCTTCTCCGACTTCCGGACCGCGTACCGCCACTTCGTCATCGACGTGCTCCGCGCGCGCGGGCCCGACACGCACATCTTCATGGGCGTCGTCGGCGCAGGCGCGCGCGGCGAGGTGTCGGAGGTCGCGCAGGAGATCATCGCGGAGCGCGCCGCCGCCGGCGATCACAAGATGCACGCGTTCCTCGCCAAGCCGTACACCTGGGAGGAGTTGACCGCGTGCAACGGCCACGGCACGCCGGCCTGGCACCAGCGGGTGGCGAAGGAGATCGCCGCCGAGATCCGCGCCAAGGTGGGCTGGCAATGAAGCGCGCCGCCGTCCTCGTCGCCTGCGCGGCGCTGGCGACCACCGACGTCTCCGTCGCGCGCGCGGAGGAGGGCGCGCCCTGCGAGGCGTACGAGGTCGAGTACGCGCTCGCGGCCAACCTCGAGCTGTCGGACACGCCGATGGGGCAGGGCGACGGCGTCTACGCGATCGGCCCCGGCTCGGCGGTCGTCCGGTTCGAGCCGGGCGGCGCGGCGAAGCTCCTCTCGTACGAGATGACCGAGAAGTTCCGCATCGACACGCGCACGCTTTTCTGGAAGACGCACCTGATCAACGACTCGAAGACCACCGTCGCGCACGACGCGTGCGGCGTCGTCTCGAGCGGCGTCGTCGCCGGCCGCACGCTCACGTGGACCACCGACGTCCGGGGCGCGCGCACCGACGGCACGATGACGTGCGAAGGGTCGATGTGCGGCTCGTTCGGCGCGCCCCCCGCCGGCACCTCGCCGCTGCACATCGCGTCGCACGATCCGCGCTTCAAGCCGTGGGCGTTCGCCGCGGACATGAAGACGTTCGCCATGCCGAAGGCGTGGATGGCGCGATCGGAAGCGCCGAAGTTCACGTCGTTCGTCGCGCTCTCCGGGCGCGAGGTCCGGCGATCGTGCGTCACCGTCCCGAAGTGTCGAGCCAGCGCGCGCGGAGGTCGCGCTTGAGCACCTTGCCCGTGGGGTTGCGCGGGAGCTCGTCGACCAGGTGCCACTCCTTCGGGACCTTCACCGAGGCGAGCTTCGTCCGCGCGAAGCGCTCCACGTCCGCCGGATCGAGCGGTCCGCGCGGGACCACGATCGCCACGAGCCTCTCGCCCCACTCGGGGTCGGGCAGGCCGATCACCGCGACGTCGCGCACGCCCGGGTGGTGCGCGATCACCTCCTCGATCTCGACCGGATAGAGGTTCACCCCGCCGGACTTGACCATGTCGCGCTCGCGTCCGGAGATGTAGAGGTAGCCGTCCGCGTCCACGCGCCCGAGGTCCTCGACGGTGATCCACGCGCCCCGCCGCGTCTCGTCCGTCGCCGCGGCGTCGCCGAGATAGCCGGTCATCGTCTGCTCGTTCCGCACGTAGACGAGCCCGGTCTCGCCGGCCGGCAGCCGTCGTCCGTCGCGGTCCATGATCGCCACCGCCTGCCCGG
>JBDHVD010000257.1:0-12097 GCA_039809525.1 Labilithrix sp.
GCGCGTCGCCCACCGCGCCGAGCGTGCGCGCGCCGCGCTGTCCGGCGAGACGCTCTCGGCGTTCGAGGCCGAGCGCGGACCGATGCGGATCGAGGCGCTGCTCGCGCCGCCGGAGCGCGCGCGCGCCGGCGCGACCGGCCTCGCGCTCCTCGTCAACGGCCGCCCGGTGAGAGACCGCATGCTCGCGCGTGCCGTCGCCCACGCCTACGGCTCGGTGCTCGACGGCGGGCGCTATCCGGTGGGCGTCGTGTGGATCGAGGTCCCGCCGGAGGTCGTCGACGTCAACGTGCACCCGCAGAAGGCGGAGGTCCGCTTCGCCGACGCGCGCGGCGTGTTCGACGCGATCACCCGCGAGCTCCACGCGGGTCTGTCGCGCGCGTTCGCGCTCCCGCAGCTGCCCGCGAACCCGTTTGCGACGCTGCCCGGCTCGACGCCGACGCTCCGTGCGCTCGGCGATGCCGCCGCGCGTGCACGCGAGATCGCCGCGAACGCGTACACGCCGCCGGTGATGTCGCCGGCCGCGCTGCTGTCGGAGCGCAACCTGTTCTCCAGCGCGACCGGCGGCGCGACGACCGCGCTCGGCGGCTCCGATCCGTTCGGAGATCGCGGGCTCTACGCGTCGCTCCGCTTCATCGGGCAGGTCCGTTCGATGTTCCTCGTGTGCGAGGGAGACGACGGACTGTACGTGCTCGACCAGCACGCGGCGGCCGAGCGCGTGACGTTCGATCGCCTGCGCCGCGCACACGCCACCCGTGCGATGGGCATGCAGCGGCTGCTCGTGCCGGAGGTCGTCGAGCTCGCGCCGACCGAGGTCGCGCTCCTCGAGGAGAACGCCGAGCACGTCGCGCAGCTCGGGGTCGAGGTGCGCGCGGTCGGCGACGCCGCCGTGGCGGTGCACGGCGTCCCCGATCTGCTCGCGCGGCGTGCCGAGCCGGCGCGGCTCGTGCGCGATCTCGCGGCGGAGCTCGCCCGGCCGGGCGCGCGGGCGTTCGGCGGGGCGATCGATCTCGTCCTCGCGACGATGGCGTGTCACGGCTCGGTGCGCGCGGGCGATGCGATGGCGCGCGAGGAGGTCGAGGCGCTGCTCGTCGCGCTCGACGGCGTCGACTTCGCGGGGCACTGTCCGCACGGACGCCCGCTGGTGATGCGGATGCCGTGGAACGAGCTGGAGAAGAAGGTTGGACGCTGAGGCGCGGGTCGCGCGCGGAGTCGCGCTGATCGAGGAGGCCCCGAACCGCCTGCTCTGCGTCGTCGGCCCGACGGCGAGCGGAAAGACGGACCTCGCGATCGCCGTCGCCGAGCGCGTCGGGGGCGAGATCGTGTCGGCCGACAGCGTGCAGATCTACCGCGGCTTCGACATCGGCTCGGGCAAGCCGTCGCCGGAGGAGCAGGCCCGCGCGCCCCACCATCTGATCGACGTGCTCGATCCGCTCGAGCTCGTCGATGCCGCCGCGTGGGCGCGGATGGCCGAGGCGGCGATCGCGGACGTCCGCGCGCGGGGCAAGGTGCCCATCCTCTGCGGAGGCACGTACTTCTGGGTGCGTGCGCTCGTGCTCGGCCTCGTCGATGCGCCCGCAGGCGATCCCGACATCCGCGCGCGGCATCGAGCGCTCGTCGAGGAGCGAGGCCGACAGGCCCTGCACGACGAGCTGACGAAGATCGATCCGGAATCGGCGAAGCGCCTCCATCCGAACGACGTCGTGCGCGTCAGCCGCGCGCTCGAGATCCACGAGCTCTCGGGGCGCAAGATGTCGGAGTGGCATGCGGAGCACGGCTTCCGCCACCGGCGCCTCGAGCACGCGATGATCGCGCCGTCGTGCGAGCCCGACGAGCTGACGAAGCGGATCGCCGCGCGCGTCGATCACTGGCTCGCGATCGGCTGGATCGACGAGGTGGGCGGGCTGCTCGCGAAGGGCTACGGCGAGGCGCGGGCGATGGGCTCGGTCGGCTACAAGGAGGTGCGCGCGCACGTCGAGGGGCAGCTCGCGCGCGAGTCGCTCCGTGACGCCATCGTGCAATCTACACGTATCTTCGCGCGCCGGCAGCGCACGTGGCTGAAGCAGGCCGCGGTCGAGTGGCTGTGAGCCCGCCGCCGCGACGGCGAGCCGGATCAGAGCCCGAGCGTGGCGTCGAGGAGCTCGCCGAACGTCGACGGCTGGAACGCCGGCACGGCGCCCTGGAACGACGCGACCTTCGCGCCCTCGCCCGGGAGCTCGGCATGCGTGGCCTCGGGCGCGAGCGCGGCCGGATGATCGGACGGACGCGGGGGGACGCTCGCGGTGCGCGTCGCCGTCACCGGCTCGGCCGCCATGCCCGGCGGTCCCGGCACGCGGACGCCCGCGCCACCGGCTCCCGCGGCCGGGATGCCCGGCTCGCGCCAGCCGCCGATGAGCGTGTGCCCCTCGAGCGACTGGGGCGGCATGCTGCTCTTCCGGACCTGCGGAGACACCGAAGGCGCGGCCACCTGCTTGCCCGACTCGGGCGGCGGCGTGTGGCGCGGCGCGCTCTCTTCCTCGAACGCCTCCGGCTGCTCCGACGCGATCGGACGGGGCGAGGACGTGGGCGCGGGCTCGACGATCTCGTTCGCCGCGGCCTGCACCGGCGCCGGCTCCTGCGTCACGTCGTCGGCGCCGGACATGCCGCCCTCGAGCCCGAGGCCCTGGTCGTCGACGTCGATGTCGACGTCGACCTCCTCGGTGCCGATCTCGACGTCGACGTCCGCATCGTAGCTCGTGACGTCGTGCCGCGACGCAGGCGGGACGCTCGAGAAGCGCGGCTGCTGGCGGGTGGAGGGCGGCGGCGCCGAGGGAGGCGTCCACACCGGCTCGGCCGCGACGGCGACGGGCGCCGGAGCGGGCGACGGCGCGGGGGCCATCGCGATCACGCCGGCGCCGTTGGTCCCGCCGTTCGTCGAGGGACGAGCCTCGCCCGCTCGCGCCTGCACGCGCGCGAGGAGCGCCTCGAGCTTCGCGACCTTCTCGTTCGCGCTCATGACGCCCCTTCCTGGATGCTCGCGACGATCTCCGCGTACGGCTTGCCCTGCGCGACGAGGCCGCGCACGCGCTCGGCCGTCTTCGCCGTGCCGACGAAGAAGCGGGCCGCGTCACCGTCGCGCCCGATCGCGGCCGCGACCACCTCGCGGCCGGACGCGGCGCCGATGGCATTTCCGATCACCGAGCCGAGGAACACGTCGCTCGGCACCGATGCGTTCGTGACGACGCACACCATCGCGCGGCCCCACCGCTCGAGATGGATCGCGCCGACGCCGGCGACGGCGAGCTCGCCCGCGAGGTGCGAGACGACGACCTCGAGCTGCGCGTTGCGCACGCCGCCGTCCCCGCCGAGGCGGGCGGCGATCTCCGCGCCGCGCGCGCGGCCGAGCTCGGCGCCGAGCGCGGCCACCGCCCCGGCCTGGGTCCGCTCGAGCGCCTCGATCGCGGCCGCAGGGAGGACGACGAGCCGCGCGCCACGCGCGTCGGACGCCGCACCTCGATGGAGATCGAAGCGCAGGGCGCCATTGGGATCGAATGCCGGACCCGCCATTTTTCCTCGCGACCCACGGTTATAGAGGTCCGCGAAAGAGGGTGTCAATTCGGCTTAGGATGAGGATCGTGCGCTGGATGGCAGCCCTTTTGGCAACGGTCTTCGTCGCGCTGGCGCCCGCGATCGCGGCCGCCGCGCCCGCGCCGCCGGCTGCGTCCGGTCCGGACGAGGACGAGGAGGCGCCGAAGAAGCCGGCGGTCGACCCGTCGGTCGTGCCCGGCCCGCGCATCCTCTACGGTGCGCGGCCAGGGCCGGTGCACGAGGCCAGGCTCTGCTCGACCCGCACGCCGGTGTGCGTGCACGCGCGGTCGCGGGGGCAGGAGCAGGTCGCGCTCGCGGTGCTCGAGGCGTTCGAGCGCGCGTGGGCGACGGAGACCGGCGCCCTCGAGCTGCCGCCGCCGGACGTGGATCCGGACAGCCTCGCGTACGACGTGTTCGTCGCCGATCCGTCCGACGCCGCGCTCGGCGGCGAGAGCGCGAGCACGACGCTCGAGGCGCGCGACGTGCGCTCGAACATGGACCGCGCGCGTTCGTTCACCACCGTCGACGCGCGCGTCCGTCCGGGGTGCACGCTCGACGCGCTCGCGGCGCGCTCGCTCGCGCGCGCCATCCTCTTCCGCGCGGCGCCGGGGACCGACGAGGCGACCGCCCGCGCGCAGACCACGATGATCGCGGGCCTCGTCGCGCCGTGCGCGATCGCGCTCGGGACCGACGCGGCGCAGGCGTTCCAGTCGCGTCCCGATCGATCGATCGCCGATCCCTACGGCGGCGACGCGGTGCACGCGCCCGACGAGCCGCCGGCGACGCCGACGCGCGCCGACGCGCTCTACGGCGACGGCGCGTCGCTCGTGTGGTGGCGGCTCGACTGGGCGTACGCCCGAGCGCCCGGCGGCCTGGTGCTCGCGACGTGGGCGCTCGCGCCGACGATGACGCCCGTCGGCGCGCGGCGCTGGGCGCACGAGCCGGACGTCTTCGACGTGCTCCGCGCGAGCTTCAAGGATCGCCTGTCGACGGGCTCGACGATCCACGATCTCTTCCTCGACGTCGCGGTCGCGCGCGCGTTCATGGGATCGGCCGACGACGGTCTCCACGCGCCGGAGACGCGATCGCTCGGCGACGCCGCGCGCGTGCCGCTCGACTGGGACCTGCCGTGGCCGTCCGCGCCGAAGCGCGTCGCGCCGCGCGTCCCCGTCGCGCCGAGCGGCGCGAGCTACCTGGTGATCCGTCGCGAGGGCGCGCCGCCGGGCGCGCGGCTCCGCGTCGAGATCGCGTGGGAGGAGCACGCCCTCTTCCGCTGGGCGCTCGTGAAGCTCGACGGCCGCGGGCGCGAGCTCGGGCGCGTGCCCATCCCGGCGAAGGAGCGCGCGACGGAGGCGCAGATGACGCTCGTCGATCTCGACGGCGTCGATCGGATCCTCCTCGTGGGCGTGAACGCGGGCGACCCGGGCTATGCGTTCGATCCCGACGAGGCCGTCTGGGAGCCGCACGGCTGGCTCGTCACCGTCGCCGCCGAGTGATCGCGCCGAGGGTCGCCAGCCCGAGCACGATCGCGCTCCACGGAGCGGAGGGCGCGGACGACGGCGCCGCCGCGCAGCCCGATCCCTTCGCCTCGCTCGGATAGGCGGCGTTCCAGCGATCGACCGCGATCGGCACGGTGCGCGGCGCCACGATCGGCTGTCCGTCGAAGGTCGCGCCGAACGACGCGCGCGATCCTCCGAGGCCCGGCGGCGGGGTCCACACGTAGAACCAGACGCCCGGTCCACGACGGATCATCGGCGGCTGCGGCTCGAACGGCTTGCCGTCGACGAGCAGGTGCGGGACGAGCCGGTTCGCGTCGAACATGTCGCCGCGATGCTCGCCGTCGGCGGTGCGCAGCTCGACGATCGCGGTGACCGGCGTGGAGCCGTCGGCGGGCACGTAGTCGGAGCTCAGCGTGAGCCAGCTCGTGGCCGCGCTCGGCAGGTGGAGCTTGGGATCGCGCATCTGATCGAGCGCGTCGAGCGCGCCGACGGCGTCGACCTCGCCCGGGCCCGACTGGTCCTCGAACGGCGCCGCCCCGCGGAACCGATGCGCCCCGCCCTGCAGGAGCGCGATCACCTTGTCCTGCGTGAGCGTCGGGTCCTGCTGCATGAGCAGCGCGACGACGCCCGCGACGACCGGCGCGGACATCGAGGTGCCCACCGCGATCCCGTGCGCTTCGTCGATCTGCAGGCAGCGCTTGTCCTGCTCGCCCTTCGGCGTGAGCGGACAGCGCGGGCTCGTGAAGACGCTGCCCGGCGTCCCCGGGAGCGCGGTGCGACTGAGCGCGGAGACGACGAGCGCGCCGGGCGCGGCGATCTCCGGCTTGGGCACGCCCGTCGCGGTCGGGCCGGCGCTCGAGAACCAGCAGACCTCGCCGTCGATCAGATCGCGGTGCGTCGGGCTCTCGTCGTCACCGTTCGCCGAGGTCGAGCGCGGCGCCGGCAGGCCGCCGGCGGCGTCGAGCAGCGGCACCTGGATGCCGACGTCCGCGCCGGCGATGCTCTTCCAGCGCGGGCGGTTGACGGTGCAGCCGACGCCGATGATGTTCGGGTGCGTCGCGGGCAGGTTCACCGTGCCCTCGCGCACGCCGCTCGCGAAGTAGGCCGGGCGATCGCCGCCGAGGTTCGCGTCGCCGAGGCCCTGCATGTAGAGCTCGGCCATGCCCGAGCCCTCGAACGTGATGTAGTACGTGCCGCTCGGCCACTTGCCCGTCCACACGGCGACGGCGCCGCGCGAGCTCGCGGGGATCGGGCTGCCCTCGTGCTGCGAGCCGTAGATGACGCCCGCGTTGTAGTCGTCCGTGTTCTTGCCGCTCTGCTCGCCCTGCCGGACGGGCGCGATCCACTCGCCGTCGGGCCCGTCGAGCCCGATCGCGAGATCGGCGTTCGCGCGCATCGTGATCCAGACCTGGACCGAGCCCGACTCCGCGCCCGAGGTGCGGATCGGCACGCGCATCCGTGCGCCCTCGGTGACGCGCACGCTCTGGTGGATGGGCGTCTCGACGATCGATCCGGAGTTGCCCGCCGCGGCGACGATCGCGCGGCCCGGATGATCCGGTCCGACGTAGCTCGCGATCACCTGCTCCCAGAGGAACGTGCCGTCGTGGGGGCCGAAGTCGCTGCCGAGCGAGAGGTTCGCGACGAGCGGACGCTTGTCCGCGTCGGCGCGGTCGAACATGAACTCCACCGCGCGGACGAGGTCGTCGTTCTCGATGCCCTCGGACTTCCCGCGCGTGACCCGCACGAAGACGATGTCCGCGCCGGGCGCGACGCCGCCGTACTTGCTGCCCTTCGCGCCGCTCGCCGCGGCGATGCCGGCGACGTGCGTGCCGTGTCCGATCTCGTCGGAGGGCGCGCACTTGCTCCCGCGCTTCTCGTCGCACGCGCCGCTCCGGATGTCCTCGAGCAGGCCGTCGATGTCCGCCTTGTCGAAGACGCGACCGGCGACGACCTTGCCCGAGTCGTCCTTGATCCCGAACTTCTCCTCGAGCTCCTTGTGCTGGCCGCCGGGCTCGAGCGACAGATCGAGGAGCCACGCCACGCGCGACTTGCCGTCCTCGTCGCGCATCTCCGCGTTGACGACGTCGAGCCCGGTGTCCGCGACGCCGACCATCACGCCCTTGCCGTCGGCGCCGCGCGTGGCCCGCGCGACGTTCGAGCGGATCCACACGCCCATCCGATCGTTCAGCGTGTGCAGCGGCGGCGCGATCTCGAGATGCAGGTCCGGGTGCGCCGAGGCGAACGCATCGATGCGCGACGCGCTCGCCCGGAGGCGTCCGATGCCGGGCGCGACCGCGTCGAGACCGAGGTCCTCGGCGCGGGCGCCCTTCGGCAGGGCCACCAGCGCGCCGAGCAGGCCGCTGTTGGGCGCCAGCGTCTCGGTCGCGCGCGGGCCGAGCGTACGGAGGAAGCCGGCCCCGATGGATGGGCTCGTCACGTGCCGCACCGTCCCGAGCGGGGCGATCGGTCCGGAGCGCGCCGGCTTCGCGTCGAGCGCGATCACCGCCGCCAGGGCCGTCGCCGCGAGAAGGAAGCGCCTGGGGAGGCGGAGCATCGGCCCACTACGGTGAGCTACCCCGGCCCGGCGATCAAGCTTCACGGAGCGTCCTCGTCGTCCGGCAGCATGACCGGCTCGTCATCGGGGTCCTTCGGGCGACGATCGCGGATGCGCTCGGCCTCGACCACCTCGTCCCAGGCGTCGTCGTAGCCGTCGTAATGGATGAGCCACGCCGAGCCGCGTCGCTCGAGCAGGACCACGGGCCACCACGAGCCGTTCCACTCGACCTCCACCGCGTCGCCTGTGCTCCGTCCGTCGTCGCGGGCGTCGCCGGCGGTGGTGACGATCGGCTCGCCGGAGGCCGGCCGCACCGCGACCTCGACCGTGGGCGCCGCGACCGCGTTCGCCGCGCGCGGCGCGCACCCCGCGAAGAGGGCGCAGGCGAGGCAGACGCGGCCGAGGCCAAGCATGGTCTCAGACGGGCAGCACCATGTGCTTCTTCTTCGGCCGCGGCTCTTCCTTCTGCGCGTAGCGCGCGAGGCGCGTCGCCAGCTCGGTGCGGAGCCGATCGCCCGGCACCACCGCGTCGATCACGAGCTCGCTCGCGAGCTTCATGATGTCGATGTCCGCCTTGTACTCCTCGCGCAGCTTCGCCACGTACGCGTCGCGCTCGGGGCCCGCGGGGACCTCCTGGATCTTGTTGTAGTAGACCGCGTTGACCGCGGCCGACGGGCCCATCACCGCGATCGACGCGGTCGGCAGCGCGATGCACGCATCGGGCTCGAACGCCGGACCGCACATCGCGTAGAGGCCCGCGCCGTACGCCTTGCGCACCACGACGCTGATCTTCGGGACGCTCGCCTCGCTCACCGCGGCGATCATCTTCGCGCCCGCGCGGATGATGCCCTGGCGCTCGACCTTCGTGCCGATCATGAAGCCCGGCACGTCGGCGAGGTAGAGGAGCGGCACGTTGAACGCGTCGCACAGCCAGATGAAGCGCGCCGCCTTGTCCGCCGAGTCGACGAACAGGACGCCGCCGAGCCACTTCGGCTGGTTCGCCACGATGCCCACCGTGCGGCCGTCGATGCGCGCGAAGCCGGTGAGGATCTCCTTGGCGAAGAGCTGCTTGATCTCGCACCAGGAGCCTTCGTCGATGATCTCGTGGATCACCGCCATCATGTCGAAGGCCTTGTTCTCGTCGACGGGGACGATCTCCTCGATCTTCTTGCCGCTCGCCTTCGGCGCCTTCGGCTCCGCGCGGGGAGGCATCTCGCCCTCGTGCGACGGCAGGTACGTCGAGTAGCGGCGCGCCCAGGCGATCGCGTCGTCCTCGGTCTTGCAGAGGACGTCGCCGCAGCCCGAGACCGAGCAGTGCATCTTCGCGCCGCCCATCTCCTCGAGGGTCACCTTCTCGCCGATGACCATCTCGGCCATGCGCGGCGAGCCGAGGTACATGCTCGCGTTCCCCTCGACCATGATGACCACGTCGCAGAACGCGGGGATGTACGCGCCGCCCGCGGCGCTCGGTCCGAAGAGGAGGCAGATCTGCGGGATCTGTCCGCTCAGCATCACCTGGTTCTTGAAGATGCGTCCGGCGCCGCGGCGTCCGGGGAACATCTCGATCTGATCGGTGATGCGCGCCCCCGCCGAGTCGACGAGGTAGAAGAGCGGCGCGCGCAGGCGCTCGGCGGTCTCCTGGATGCGCAGGATCTTCTCGACCGTGCGGCGGCCCCACGACCCGGCCTTCACCGTCGAGTCGTTCGCCATGATGCACACCGTGCGGCCGTCGATGGTGGCCGTACCGGTGACGACGCCGTCGGCCGGCAGATCGGGCTCGAGGTTGTTCGCGAGCGCCGCGTCCTCCTCGAACGAGCCGGCGTCGACGAGCTTCGCGATGCGCTCGCGGGCGAAGAGCTTGCCGGTCTCCGCGTTCTTCTGGTGGTACTTGGGGGCGCCGCCCTTGGCGACGCGCTCGAGGGTTTCCTTCAGCTTCGAATCGAGGGACACGCCCGCTTCCTTACGGGCGCCGGGTCGCCGCATCAAGCGGAACGACGCCCGGGGCGCTGACCACCGAAGCGACCGGGACCACGATCGGGTCGCGCGCGGTCGCCGCCGGCTGCGGCGGGAGGGCCTGCGCCGCGGGGAGCACGGGCTCCTCCGCCTCCGGCGAGCGCACGATCCCGAAGCGCACGGCCATGCCCTTGGCGAGGGTCAAGACGCCGAACACCACGAGCACCGCGACGAGCCCGCCCGCGGCGATCGCGATCTTCATCCCCGCGCCCGGCGCGCGCGCATAGGCCTTCTGCACCGAGGCGACCATCGGTGGCTCGCTGCGGGATGCCGGGCCGGAGCCGGACGCCGGCGGCGCCGGCGGGGCGAACGCGCGCGGCGACGTGGGCACGTCCCGCGGCATGGCCGGCGGCGGCGGAGGAGGCTCGGACAGCGACGACGCGGCGAGCGCGATGCCGACGGTGGTGGACTTCGCCTGGCGCATCCGATCGATCGACTCGCGCGTGCGCTTCGAGGCGAACGGACGGAGCGCCTTCGCCAGCTCCTCGGCGGTCTGGAACCGATCGGCCACGTCCTTCGCGAGGCAGCGCCGCACGATCGCCTCGAGCTCCGGCGGCGCATGCGGAGCGAGCGCGCGCAGGCTCTCGGGCTCGCCGCCGAGCACGCGGATGCTCGCCTGCACGTTCGACTCCGCGTCGAACGCGTGGCGCCCCGTCACGAGCTGGAAGAGGACGGCGCCCACCGACCACAGGTCGGCGCGCCCGTCGACGTCCTTCGAGTTCCGCAGCTGCTCGGGCGCCATGTAGCGCGGCGAGCCGAGCACGGTGAACGCGCTCGTGACCTCGCGCGGGCCGCCGTCCTCCTTCAGCTTCGCGTCGAGGATCTTCGAGATGCCGAAGTCGACGACCTTGATGTGCGGGCCGCCGTCCTCGCGCCGGGTGAGGAACAGGTTCGCCGGCTTCAGATCGCGATGCACGATGCCCGCCGCGTGCGCTTCGCCGAGCGCCTCGCATAGCTGCAACATGCAATCGATCGCGTCCTCCACCGGGAGCGGCCCGTCCTCCTTCAGCACCCGGGCGAGGTCGCGCCCCTCGAGGTGCTCCATCACCATGAAGGGCGAGCCGTCGTCGAGCGTGCCGACGTCGAAGACGAGGACGACGTGCTCGCTCTGGATCTTTTCGATCGCGCGCGCCTCGCGGGCGAAGCGCAGGCGGATCTCGTCGGAGGCGAGCGCGGTGCGGAGCACCTTGATCGCCACGCGCTGCTCGAGCTGCACGTGCGACGCGGCGACGACGATCCCCGTCCCGCCTTCGCCGAGGAGGCGCTCGACGCGGTACTTCTTCGCGAGGACCGTCCCCACCGAGATGGGCACGCCTCCCAAGGTGCCGTCTTCGGCGCTCATCCCTCGTCGATCAGCGTACCACCGCGACGCTGGCCGAACGCCATCCGCCAGGTGCCCTGGATCGCTCTCGGTCCATGCCGCCCGCGTCCGCGCGAACCGCCTTCACGACCCGACGAGGAGCAGGCCCGCGCCGGCCTTCCTCATCGCCGCGAAATCCGCGTCGCGCGTCAGCACCGGGACTCCGTGAGACAAGGCGACGGTCGCGATGAGGAGGTCGATCGACTTCGCCGTGACCCCCTTCCGAGCGAGGAAGAATCCGAGGTCGCCGGCCTCTTCCCAGAGGGCCGGCGGATCCTCGAGCGCATGGCAGCCTGCGAGGAGAGGCAGCACACGCCGGCGCTCGGCGCTCGTTCGGAGCCCGCGCCGGAGCTCCATCGACACCGGGCCGCAGAGCGCGGCTTCGTTCACGTCGAGCGCATCGTCGACGGCCTCGACGAGCGTGCCCTTCCCGCGGAAGAAATCGATCCAGGCCGACGTGTCGATCAGGATCAACGCCGCGTCTCGTCGAGATCGAGCTCGAACTTGACCTTACCCTTCAGCCGACGCAGCGCGGAGCGGAGCTCGCGCTTGCGGAGCTCGGCCAACCCCTCGATGACGGTCGCGGTGACCCCCTTCCCCGTCGCGCGCGTCGCCTCGTCGAGCACGTCCGCGGGGACGTTGACCGTGATCTTCCTCGTCGCGCCGCTCATGCCGAGAAGTATGAGCGTATGGCAAACGCTGGTCAATTCGCTGGTCGCGTTCCGCGTGCTCGAGCGCCGGCCGCGCCGTCGCGAACGATCTTCCACGAAGGAGACGTGGCGTCGTCCTCAGCGGCCCTTGAACGCGGGCTTCCGCTTCTCGGCGAACGCGGCGAGCGCCTCGCGGCGGTCCTCGCTCACCAGCACCTTGTCGTAGCTCACCTTCTCGAGCTCGAGGCCCAGCTCGAGGGTGGTGTCGAACGAGCGGTCGATCGCCTCGAGCGCGGCGGCCTGCGCGATGGGCGCGCCGTTCGCGATCGGCTCGATCCACGCGACCGCGTCGTCGACCACGCTCGTGCCCGCCGGCGCGACGCGGTTGACGAGGCCCCACGCGAGCGCCTCCTCCGCGCCGAGGCGGCGGCCGAGGAGGATCATCTCCTTCGCCCGC
>JBDHVD010000258.1:0-11995 GCA_039809525.1 Labilithrix sp.
CATCGCGATGCTCGGTGCGGGCGTCCTCGCGATCGCGTACGTGCTCTTCGGCGCGAAGAAGGCGAAGGACGCGGCCGAGCAGGCGATCGACGGCAAGAAGGGCGGCCAGGGCCGCGGACCGATCGATCCGGGAACCGGCGGACCGCTGCCTCCGGGACCGCTCGCCTGATCGCTAGCGGCCCTTGAGGCCGGTCCACGTCAAGAAGCGCTGCCACATGGAGCGCGGAGGCTCCGGCGGAGGCGGCGGCCCGAAGCCCGGCGGGGTCGTGGCCCACGGGTGGGCGGCGGGCACGCCGTGCATCGGCGAGTGAGCGAAGCCGCCGTGCTGCGGCACGTGCGGGAACGCGCCGGACGTCGGCGGAGGCATGTGCGGCGCGGCCATGTGCGCCGTGCGAGGCGCGGCCACGCGGGCGCGCACCGCCTCCTGATCCTCGCTCGCGAGCGAGACCCCGCACGCGACGCAGGCACGGACGTGCGGGGCGTTCGCGGTCTGGCACATCGCGCAGATCTGCTTCTCGCGAGAGATCGGCGGCACCTCGCCGAGCTGGCGCTTCGCCGTCGAGAGCTCCTCGCGCGGCAGGAGCGCCGTCTCGTCGAGCCCCTCCCCGCTCGGCATCGGCTTGCGCGCGGCGGCCGCGACCGCCGCGACGGGCGCGCTCGGCGCTGAAGGGCGTCGCGAGGCCACGTGCGTCTTCTGCGAGTCGAAGGGACGATCCATCCGGATCGTCGCGTCGTCGAACGCGGGCTCGCTCGTCATCGACTCGGGCTCGATCTCCTCGATCTCGTTGGTCGCCTCCGTCTCCGGCGTGGACGTGCGGCCGACCTTCGTCTTGTCCCCGGCGTCGTAGGGATCGTCGCTCCCCTTGTACTCGAGATCGACGAGCCCGAGATCGGCCGGCTCGAGCGCCGCGGAGAGCGCGCGGGCCAGCTCCGCCATGGTCTCGTACCGCTGCTCGGGGCGCTTCGCGAGGCAGCGGAGGATGACGCGATCGAGCTCGCCCGGCACCTCGGGCACCTGCTCGTGCAGCGGCTTCGGCATCACGTTCAGGTGCGCGTGGATCATCGCGGGCACGCCGCCGTCCTTGAACGGCGGCCGGCCGAGGAGCATGCGGTAGAGGACGATGCCGAGCGAGTAGATGTCCGTCCGCCCGTCGACGACCTTGCCCATGATCTGCTCGGGCGCCATGTACTCGACGGTCCCGACCAGCATGCCGGTGTGCGTGAGCTGCGTCTGCTGATCGGCCGAGTACGACTTGGCCACGCCGAAGTCGAGGACCTTCACGAACGCGTCGTCGCCTGCCCGGCGCACGAGCATCACGTTCGCCGGCTTCAGATCGCGGTGGATGATCCCGGCGCCGTGCGCCACCTCGAGGGCGGCGCAGATCTGGCGGCCGATGTGGACGGTGGCCTGCGGAGAGAAGCGGCCGTCGCGGCGGAGGCGGACGGAGAGCGACTCGCCCTCGAGCAGCTCCATGACCATGTAGAGGTCGTTCGTCTCGCTGCGGCCGAGGTCGAACACCTCGATGATGTGCTCGTGCTGGACGCGCGCGGTGTGCTTCGCCTCGCGGAGGAAGCGCCCGGCGACCTCCTCGTCGAGCTCCACGCCGTCCTGCGCGCGAATGAGCTTCACCGCGACCTGACGCTTCATCGTCAGATCGGAAGCGCGGTACACGACGCCCATGCCGCCGTGACCCAGCTCCGCCTCGAGCCGGTACCGACCCGAGAGCAGCCGTGGCAGGGAATCTTCGCCGTCCATCCGCCTCTACCGAGCGTATCATGGGCCGGTCCCGATGGACCCGGCGACGCACAAGAGGTTTCTCGACTACCGGGAGCGCCACCGATATTTCGGAAAGCGCATCCAGCTCCTGTCCATGATCGAGTACGAGGCGGCGGACAAAGAGCATCGCGCCCTCGACGCCAAGGGCGAAGGAGGGCGCGACGACGAGGAGCAGGCGCGCTTCGACGAGCTCAGCCGGCTGCTCCTCGTGGACTGAGGCCGGTCAGACGGCCTTCTTGACGAGCGAGAGGTCCTTCTTCGTGAAGGTGACGCCGCTGTCGCGCTTCACCTTCTCGCTCTTGGGACCGGACATCGACGCGTGGAGGTCGGCGCCGTCGAGGATCATCTCGCAGAGCGAGCCGTAGTCGATGCCGGCGTGCTCCGCGATCTTCGGCAGGAGCGACGTCGGCGTCATGCCGGGGAGCGTGTTGACCTCGAGGACGTACTCGTTCTCGCCCTCGGTCACGAGCAGGTCGACGCGGCACGCGCCGGTGCACCCGAGGGCCCGGACGGCGCGCTCGGCGAGGTTCATCACCCCGCGCGCGCGGGTCGCGGGGATGCGCGGCGGGAGGATGTAGTCCGTCTGACCCGCGGTGTACTTCGCCTCGTAGTCGTAGAGGCCGCTCTTGGGGACGACCTCGATCGCGCCGAGGACGCGCCCGTCGAGGATCCCGACGTGGACCTCGGTGGCCTTGATGTAGCGCTCGACGAGCGCGAAGCGATCGTGCTCGAGCGCCGCCTCGATGCCCTTCTCCAGGCCGGCGAGGTCGTCCGCCTTCGTGAGGCCGATCGACGAGCCCTCGCTGCGCGGCTTGACGATCACCGGGTAGCCGAAGCTGCCGTGGATCTCCTCGAGGTCCGCGAGATCGGTCTCCGTCGCCACGTAGTACGGCGGCGTCGGGACGTTGTGGAGGCGGAACATCTCCTTCGCCTTCAGCTTGTCCATCGCGAGGGCCGACGCGAGCACGCTCGATCCCGTGTACGGGATCCCGCAGAGCTCGAGCATCCCCTGGATGCAGCCGTCCTCGCCGAGCCGCCCGTGCAGCGCGAGGAACGCGACGTCGATCTTCGCGTCGCGGAGGACCTTGTCGATCGGCTTGTCCGCGCCGAGCACCACGCGCACCACGTCGTGGCCGCGCTCCTCGAGCGCGCGGGCGACGCCGTCACCCGTACGGAGCGAGACCTCGCGCTCGCCGCTCGTCCCGCCCATCAAGACCCCCACGCGCCGCTTCTTCATCCTTCACACCTCGGGTTTCAAGGTTCGGAGTCCAAGTTCTGCGCCGGTCCGGGAGGAGCGAGAAACAGCGAAGATTTCCCGTGCCGGCGAAGCGGTGGTGTGTCCCGGGGGACACGCACGGGTCCGAAAGCTACCCGAAGCGCACCTCGTTCTCACGTAACGAGATCGCGGTCAAGAGGCCAACTTCTCGCCGGCTCTGCGAGCGAGGCTTCGTCGACGCGGACGAGGACGCGCGTCCTCAGTCGATCTCGACGAGGATCGCGGTGATGTTGTCCTTGCCGCCTCGCTCGTTCGCGAGCGCGATGAACCGCTTCACCGACTCCTCGCCGCCGAGCGCGACGATCGGCGCGATGTCCGAGTCGCGCAGGTAGCCGTGCAGCCCGTCGCTGCAGAGGAGGAAGCGATCGCCGGGCTGGAGCTTCACGAGCCCGGTGTCGACCTGGACGTAGTCACGGTTTCCGACCGCGCGCGTGATCACGTTGCGATGAGGCGACTTCTTCGCCTCCTGCGGGGTGATGAGACCCTGCTTCAACTGCCACGCAATGAGCGTGTGATCTTCCGTGAGCTGTTCGACCGTCTCGCCGTTGACGCGATAGATGCGGCTGTCGCCGACCTGCGCGGTCACCGCGTACTCGCCGAGGACGAGCAGCGCCGAGAGCGTCGTGCCCATGCCCGTCTTGCCGCGGTCCATCTCGGCCATCGAGAAGACCATGTACGTCGCGGCCTGGATGGAGCTCTCCATCAAGCGAGAGGCCGCGCGCACGTCGTCCTCGACGAGCGGATCGGCGAGCTCGTGGAGGTTGCCGATCCCGCGCTTCACCATGCCGTAGACGGTCTCGACCGCCTCCTGGCTGGCGATCTCACCGGCGGCGTGACCGCCCATGCCGTCGCCGACGATGTAGAGGCCGAGGCGATCGTCGAAGAAGAACGCGTCCTCGTTCGACTGTCGCTTTCGTCCGACGTCGGTGAGGCCGGTGCCGGTCCTGCGAAGCGGCGGCTGGGCGGGCTGGTTGCTCATCGCCATCGGTGGGTGGTTCTGAACCAACGGCATCATAGCCGAGACCTCGCGGGGAAATGGGGAGATTTTTCCGGCCGTTCGCCGCCATTTCTCCTTCCAGCGCCCCTTGTCGCCGGCTTAGGGTTGGCGTGTGGAAGCCAGGGGGAACGCGCGGATCGGCCGCTCCGGGACGTCTGCAGGGATAGGGGTCGCCGAGCTCGTGCTCGCCGCGCTCGTCGTGTCGGTGGTCGCGATGATGATCGTGCCGCTGCCGACGTGGCTGCTCGACATCCTGATCGCGACGAACCTCTCGGGCGCGGTCGCGATCCTGCTCGTGGTCCTCTACGTCCCCGACGCGATCGCCATCGCGACCTTCCCCACCGTCCTCCTCCTCACCACGCTGTTCCGGCTCGCGCTCAACGTCTCCTCGAGCCGCCTCATCCTCCTCCAGGCGAACGCGGGCGAGGTCATCCGGGCCTTCGGCGGCTTCGTCGTCCGCGGCAACTACGTGGTCGGCGCGGTCGTCTTCCTCGTGCTCACGATCATCCAGTTCGTGGTCATCGCGAAGGGCTCCGAGCGCGTCGCCGAGGTCGGCGCGCGGTTCGTCCTCGACGCGATGCCGGGCAAGCAGATGGCGATCGACGCCGAGCTCCGCGCCGGCACCATCGACGGCAACGAGGCCCGCCGCCGTCGCCGCCTCCTCGCGCGCGAGAGCCAGTTCTACGGCTCGATGGACGGCGCGATGAAGTTCGTGAAGGGCGACGTCATCGCGTCGCTCGTCATCACCGTGGTGAACATCCTCGGCGGGCTCGCCATCGGCGTCGGGCAGAAGGGCATGCCCGCGGTCGAGGCGCTGAAGCGCTACGGCCTGCTCACCATCGGCGACGGCCTCGTCTCGCAGATCCCTGCGCTCGTCCTCTCGACCGCCGCCGGCGTCCTCGTCACGCGCGTCGCGAGCGAGGAGCCGGACACCCCGCTCGGCGAGGAGGTCGCGAAGCAGCTCTTCGGGCTGCCGAAGGCGCTCCGCGTCTCGGCGGTCTTCGTCGTCATCCTCGCGCTCGTGCCGGGCTTGCCGGCCCCGCCGTTCCTGGTCATCGCCGCGGCGCTGTTCTTCATCGCGCGCGCGCGCGCCGCGCAGATCGCCCGCGACGATCACCGCGCCGCGACCGAGCCGCAGCCGGCCCTCGTGTCGGCGGGCGGTCGGCGCGAGACCGCGTTCGTCCCGATGGTCGTGCCGTGGAGCATCGAGGTGGGCGAAGGCCTGGCCGCCCTGCTCGACGACGCCGGCACGGGCGACGCCGCGCGTCCCGGCGTGCGCAGTGTGGCGCTGTCGCTGCGCGATCGGCTCTTCGCCGAGCTCGGCGTCCCCCTCCCCGCCCCCCGCGTGCGCGTGGCCGCGGGGCTGCCCGCGCGTCACGTCGTGGTGTCGCTGTTCGAGGTGCCGGCGCGCGTGATCGCCGTCGCCGACGCGACGAGCGAGCCGGATGCGGTCGGCGAGATCGAGGCCGCCGCCGCCGATCTCCTCCGTTCGCGCGCCGCCGACTTTCTCGGCCTCGCCGAGACGCAGCGGCTCCTCGACGAGCTCGAACAGTTCGCGCCGGCGACGGTGCGCAACGTCGTGCCGAAGCCCGTGTCGCTCACGCTGCTCACCGACGTGCTCCGGCGCCTGCTCGAGGAGCGCGTGTCGATCCGCGATCTCCGCGCGATCCTCGAGGCGCTCGCGACGAGCGCCGGCACGGAGAAGGACCCGCTCACGCTCACCGAGCTCGTGCGGGCGCAGCTCCGTCGTGCGCTCACGTTCCGGCTCACGCGGGGCGCGGCGCACCTCGGCGTCATCCTCGTCGATCCGATGATCGAGGACAGCGTCCGCCGCGCGGTGACGCGCACGCCCGCGGGCGCGTTCCTCACGCTGCCTCCCGCGGCCGCGCGCGACGTCGTCGCCGCCGTCCGCGGCGGCGCGCAGGAAGCGGCGGCGCAGACGCCGGGCTTCCCGCCGATCTTCCTCACGCAGCCGGACATCCGCCGCTTCGTGCGGAAGCTGGTCGAGAGCGAGATCCCCGACGCGATGGTCGTCAGCTTCGCCGAGCTCCTCCCCGAGGTCTCGCTGCGCCCGCTGGCGCGTGCGAACCTCGCGGGCATCGGCTGATCGTCTTTGCCGCGGACCGCGCGCGGCCGGGGCCAGGTGCCCCGTCGGGCACCCCCTCGGTTGAGCGCGCAACGGTCGCGATGCGGGAGCCTGATTCCGGCTACTTGCGCGCGACCGTTCAATGCTCAACCTAGAAATTCGGCGGACCGTTCGGCATCGAACTGACCGCGTGCGCGCGACCCGGAGACCTCGCGAATCGTCGCGCCGAACGAGCCGAACGAGCCGAACGAGCCGAGCTTGCCGAGCGTGCCGAACGTGCCGAACGTGCCGAACGTGCCGAGCGTGCCGAACGAGCCGAGCGAGCGTGATGAAGGTGCCGAACGAACGTGATGAAGGTGCCGAGCGAGACGAACGTCCCCCGCGAGCGAAGCGCGCGAACGGCACGACGACCGCACGGCAGCCTGGGTTCGATGCGAACCACGGGGCGGGCGGTTCGCTGCTCAACGATCCCGCGAATGGGGGCGAAAGGCTGCGTTCGGCGCCGAACTGGGAGTTCTTGGCGCCGTGATTCCGGATGGTTGGGCGCCACGGTTCGACGTCGAACCGACGGGGCTGCGACGGGGCTGCGGCGGGGCCACCGGGGCCACCGAGCACCGGGCCGCCGAGCACCGGGGCCGCCGAGCACCGGGCCACCGAGCACCGGGGCCGCCGAGCACCGGGCCACCGGGCACCGGCACCCGGGCGCCTCACATCTTCTGGCGGACCATCTTGCGCGGGACGACGCCCATCTTCATGACGATCTGCTTGGCCTCGCGCTCGAGCAGCGGATGGATCTTCTTCTGTCCGACGAACATGCCGAGCAGGTGGGGGTTGATCTCCGCCAGCTTCTTCAGCGCGCGGGCGACGGCCTTGGTGTCGTTCGTCGCCGCGTAGGCGAACGCACGGGCGCGCCAGAGCTGCGCGCGCATGTCGCCCATCTCGGGGTCCTCGGGGTTGAACAGGTCGAGGGTGTCGACCGCCTTCTTGCCCTGACCGGTCCGGGCCCACGCCTCGCTCGCGACCGCGGCGAACATGACGCGCGTCTTCGGCTCCTGCTGCTTGCCGAGCTCGAGCTTGTCCGCGAGCGAGCGCGCCTCCTGCGTCTCGCCGAGGGTGAGGTGGATCATCGCGCGCATCGCGCGGACCTGCCCGGCGACGGGGGCCATGACCTTGTCCAGGTTGACCGCCTCGAGCGTCGCGAGCGCGGCGCGCGGATCGTCCTGCATCTGGAGCTGCGCCTTGGCGATGACCGCCTGCGTGTCGTCCTTCTTGAACTCGGACGAGAGGCGCTCGAGCGCTTGCTTCCGGCCCTCCTCGGTGTCGGCGCCCTTGAGGATCGCGCCGAGCGCGACCGTCTTCTTGACGTAGCGGTTCAGCCAGATGCCCGCGCCGATGCCGACGACCGTGAGCAGGCCGGCGGCGCCGTACGCGTACGGCGCGGCGCCCTTGGACGTGCTCGCGATGATGATCGCGACGGCCCAGAGCAGGACCACGACGATGCCGATGTTCCGGTAGATCTTCTTGAGGTCGACCGGCGGACGCTCCTCGCCGCCCTTCGAGAGGTCGCGCAGCTCCTGCTGCACCTCGGCCGCGCTCTTCTTCTTGCTCTTCTTCTTCGACGGGGCGTTCAGGCTGGTGCCCTTCGCGCCCGAGCCGGCCTTCGCGCTGGGCGCGGCCTTCTCGGAGTCGGCCGCGTCGAGGTCTTTTTCGTCGGTCGTCGCCACGCGCCCCGTCTACCGCGGGCGCGGCCGCCGTGCAAATGGCCCCTTCACTTCGGGGGGATCACGCTGGCGATCACCTCGTGCGCCATCTCCGGGTCGTCGGCCTGGATCCCCCGGCGGACGTGGGTGAACACGCTCTGCGCGATCGACATGAGGGGCACGGCGAGCAGCGCCCCCACCACCCCGAAGAAGTGCTCCCCGACGAGGAGGGAGAAGACGACGAGGACCGGATGGATCTTGGCCGCGTCGCCCATGATCTTCGGGTTCAGGAGGTTCGCCTCGAGCTGGTGGATGGCGATGATCCACGCGAGCACGAACACCGCGGTCCCGAACGACTGGGTGAGGCCGAGGATGACCGCGGGCACCGAGCTGATGATCGAGCCGAAGATGGGGATGAGGCTCAGGACGGTGGCGATCAGCGCGAGCACCGGCCAGTACTTCAGGCCGACGATCGCGAAGCCGATCGCGCTGAGCACGCCGTTGACCATGCAGATGACGAGCTGCCCGCGGACGACGCCCGACAGCCCGCGATCGATGCGGGCGAGGAGCTCGTGCCACGACGGCCGCGCGCTCGGACGCACGAGCGAGGTGAAGAAGCCGACGATGCGCTCCCGCGTCAGCATCATGTATGCCGCGAGCATCAGCGTGATGCCGAAGACGAAGAAGAAGCGGCTGACCGCGGCGATGACGTCGCGCCCGAACTTCACGATCTCGAGGGCGTTCGTCTGGGCGTAGAGCATGCTCTTGCCGGCGACGTCGGCGACCGCCTTGTCGACGTCGAACGCCTCGGGATGCGGCGTCTCCTCGACCGGGCCGACGGTGTATCCCCCGCCCTTCGCCGGCGTGATCGCGAGCGGGCCCTGGATCTCGATGGCGAACGATCCGTCCGCGCGCGGCCGCGCGACGATCGCGGGCGTCTCGGCCTCCGCCTTCGTCTCCGCGCGCACCTCGGCGGCGGGAGCGGGCTGGCCGCCGAGGCCGACGGCGCGGAGCCGTCCCTGCACGTAGGGCACCCATTCGTGGCGGATGGTGTGGCCGATCTGGGGCAGCTCGCGGCGCAGCCCGGCGAGCTCCTGGCCGACGCGGGGCGCCGCGAGCCGGACGAAGGTGCCGAGCGATCCGAGCACCACGACGTAGACGATGATGATCGCGAGCGCGCGCGGCACGCGCTTCGTCTCGACCCAGGCGACGAGCGGCGTCAGCACGTACGCGATGACCAGCGCGAGCACGAACGGGAGCAGCACCGAGCGCGCGGCGACGATCACCGCGACGGTGATCGCGGCGCTGGCGAGGAGGAACGCGAGGTAGCGCCGGCGCGCGGCGCGCATCGCGGACACGTCGTCGATGACGACGTCGGTGTTCACGGCGCGTGGTCTCCGGGGAGATCGGCGAACACCGCGTGAAGCTTCTGCCACGCCTCGTCGAGGTACTCCGGCATGACGCGGACGTCCGCCAGGACGGGCATGAAGTTCGTGTCGCCGGTCCAGCGCGGCACGAGGTGCCCGTGGAGGTGGTCGGCGACGCCGGCGCCCGCGGCCTTGCCCAGGTTGAAGCCGACGTTCATCGCCTCGCACGAGACCGTCCGGCGGAGGCGCACGACGCTCTCGCGGAGCAAGCGCATCAGCGCGTCGTACTCGGCGTCCTCGAGCTCCGACGGATCGGCCACGTGACGCCTCGGCGCCACGAGCAGATGCGACGTGGTGAACGGGTAGCGGTTGAGGCAGACGAACGCGTGCGGCTGGGCGACGAGGACGAGGTTCTCGCGGAAGCGGGACGGATCCTTCGGGTGATCGCAGAGGAAACACCCCGGCGCCTTGTCCTCGCCGGTGATGTACTTCATGCGCCACGGCGCCCAGATCGGTGTCGGCATCGCGCGGCGGACGATAGCAAAAAAGCTGGGGATCAGTGGCTCCAGCGTCGCGCGAGCAGGGCGTAGCCGCGATCGAGCGCCTGGAGCTCGGCCACGTGATCGGCGGGCCCCTTCCCGGCCGATCCGCGCACGTGGAGCTCGCCCCGGTCGAGCGCGTACACGGGCTCGTCGCTGGCCGGCAGATCGAGCGCTCCGAGCACGACGTCCGTGCACTCCTTCACGTTCGGGTACTGCGGCGTCTCGATCGCGGTGTGCGTGAGGAGCATGAGCCGGTCGCCTTCGATCGCATGCCGCGCGAAGCGGACGAAGGGCTCGAGCGGCTTCTCCTCGATCGCCTTCGTCGCCGGGTCCGTGTAGCGGGAGAAGATCCCGTCGGCGAGGAGGACCGCATCGACCCGGTCCTCGTCGTGCTCGAGGATCGCCCTCACCGAGGCCCCACCGGCGCTCCACGACGAGAGCGCCACGTGACGCACGCGCGTCGGATCCGGCGCCCGCCCGCTCGCGCGGACCGCGGAGGCGGCCGCATCGAGCGCGCGATCGAGCGACCCGGGCGCGGCGAACGCGCGCGCGTAGGGCGTCGAGCCCATGCCCTCGTTGGCGCTGACGATCACCGCGCGAAGCCCGGCCTCCCTGGCGTTCCGCTCCTGGTTCGCGGGCGCGCCGTGGAAGTGGACGACGACGTCGAACGCCCCGTCGCGGAGAGCGAGCTCGGGCGGGACGTACGCCGTGAGGTCGCCGCGGGTCGCGCGATACGGATCGCCGCGCGCGATCGTCGTCTCGCCTTCGGCCGCGCTCGCGGTGGCGATCCCGGGGCTCGCCACCTCGGCGTGGCGGAACGTCGCCGCGCAGACGAGGGCGCCCGCCGTGATCGACAGCGCCATCCGGAGCTTCCGCGGCTTCATGCCCGCGGTGTTGCATGCTCCGTGCGCGCGTCTGCTCGAGCTTCAGAACACGAGCGAGAGGCCGCCCCGCACGCCGCCGGTGACGCCGCGCACGTCGAGGGGCCCGCTCAGCGTGCGGACGTACGCGAGCTCGGGACCGACGTCGAACGCGACGCGGCGGGACAGACGGAACACGAACGGCACCTCGAGCGGGACGCGGAGGATCGCGCCCGTGCGCACGAGGCCGGGCCCGTCGAACACGGTGAGCGCCGCGCCGATGCGAGGCCACGCGGTGACGTCGTCGGCGAGCTCGAACGCGTAGCCGACGCGGGGCGCGACGGTGGCGTCCCAGACCTTCAGGTTCGAGCCGAGCGATTCGAGTCGCGTCACCCCGCCGGCGACGCGAGCGCCGATCGACGGGCCGTCCGCGACGAACACGTCGAACGACGGAGCGACGCGCACGTAGCGCGTGTGACCGCCGCCGGTCTCGAGCGAACCGAACGACAGCCATCCGGTCTGCTGCAAGCCGACCGCCCCGCCGACGCCCAGCCCGAGCGGCGTGGCGGGGCCCGCAGCGACCACGCCGGCGCCGACGACGTCCTCGAGGACCACCGTCCCCGCGCGTCCGAACGACGGCGTCTCACCGGCGGATGCGCGGTCAGGAACGAACGCGGCGCACGCGAGCGCCGCAGCGAAGAGCCATCTATGCATCATGCAAGCTTCACCTCTGCCTGGTCGACAAGGGAGCCGCTCGCGTGCTTCCGACCGCGCCGTGCTTTGTCATCACGTCAGCCGCGCGGCGCCGGCGATGCATCGTGCAACGGGGACAAAAGCGTGACGGCGACGCTCCCGGGGGAACGCCGCCGCCATCGCAGCTACGGATTCAGATCAGGTCGGGACGATCACTCGTCCTCGCCCTCACCCTTGTCCTCGGCCTTCGCCGCACCGAGCTTGTCACCGAGCTTCTGCTTGATGAGCTCGCCGATCGAGGTCGCCTTCGCGCCCTCGCTCTTCTTCTGCGGAGCGACCGACTGGCGCTTCTCACGCGCCGGCTGGAGCGACGCGCCCTCGCCGATGCGCATGGAGAGCGTCAGGCGACGATCCTGCGAGTCGACGTTGGCGATCTCGGCCTGGAACGTGTCGCCGACCTCGTAAGGCTTCGGCTCCGCGCCCTCGGCTTCGGGCTTCTTGTCGACGGTCTCGTTCGACGGGACGAGGCCCTCCACACCCTCGCGGATGCGGACGAACATGCCGTAGTCGACGATCGACACGACCTTGCAGTCGACGACCTTGCCCGGAGGGAACTCCGTGAAGATGGTCGGCCACGGATCGTCCCAGAGCTGCTTGATGCCGAGGGAGACCTTCTTCTCGTCGTGGTTGATCGAGA
>JBDHVD010000259.1:0-11907 GCA_039809525.1 Labilithrix sp.
ATCAACGAGCTCGTCGGTCCGGTGCTGTTCAAGGTCGCCCTCGATCGGGCGAAGGAGACCAAGGCGCCGGCGCCCTCTCTCGCCGACGCGGAGGAGACGGCCAATGCGTGACGCGCCGCGCCGGATCCTGGTAGCTTACGGACCTCCCTCGTGAGCCAGCCGCGCAACCCTGGAAGTGTTCCGCCTCCGAACGCGATGCAAGCGCCGCCGATCCCCGGCGGGGCCGCGGCCGCGCTGCCCATGCGCCTCGCGCAGATCGCCCGCACGCTCGAGTCGCGGTTCCTCGGCAAGGACGAGGTCATCCGGCTGCTGCTGATCGCGGTCGTCGCCGGAGAGCACGCCGTGCTCGTCGGTCCGCCGGGCACGGCGAAGAGCGCGCTCATCCGGATGTTCGCGCGCCTCATCCACGCGAACTACTTCGAGTACCTCCTCACGCGCTTCACCGAGCCGAACGAGATCTTCGGACCGGTCGACATCGCGGCGTTCCGCGAGGGCAAGTACCAGCGCCGCGTCGAGGGCATGCTCCCGACCGCGGAGGTCGTGTTCCTCGACGAGGTCTTCAAGTCGAACTCGGCGATCCTGAACGCGCTCCTCACGCTGCTCAACGAGCGCCGCTACACCTCCGGCGGCGTCGTCATGCGCTGCCCCCTGCTCTCGTGCTTCGGGGCGTCGAACGAGGTGCCGACCGACGAGACGCTGACGGCGATCTTCGACCGTTTCCTCCTCCGCATCCGGTCGGACAACCTCGACGCCTACCACTTCCAGGATCTCCTCACGAAGGGCGTGCAGCACGAGATCATGGCGCTCACCGATGCGCCGATCCAGCCGCTCGCCTCGGCGCGCGAGATCCAGGAGCTGCACCGCGCGTTCGCGCAGCGGATGCGGTTCACCGAGGACTTCTTCAGCCAGTACAAGGGGCTCGTCTTCCAGATCCGCGCCGAGGGCGTGAGCCTCTCCGACCGCCGCGTGGTGAAGCTCCTCAAGCTGTTCGCCGCGAGCGCGTTCCTCGACGGCCGCGCGCAGCCGGACGCGGGCGACTTCTTCGTCCTCAAGCACATCTGGAACAACGAAGACCAGGCGGCGATCCTCGAGTCGATCGTCACGCCGGTGCTCGAGGCGCACTACCGCGATCATCCGAACGCGCGTCGCGTCGGCGCGGCGGGCATCGGGATCGAGGCGCTCGCGGGCGAGATCGACCGCGTGCGTCAGGTGCTGACCGGCGGCGGCGGCCTCTCGGACGTGCAGCTCTTCAGCCAGCTGAAGGCGCTCAACGAGATCAAGGCGGCGCTCGGCGCCTCGCCCGATCCGCGCGCGCCCGAGCTCGTGCAGCGCGTCGATCAGCTGCTCGAGGCGGCGTTCCGCAGCGGGCGGTTCGCCCAGCTCTGAGAGGCGGCGCGTGAAGCTCTGCGGCGTCGACACGTCGACCGCGCTCGGGTCCGTGGCGCTCTACGACGGCGAGACGCTGCTCGCCGAAGCGCAGGAGCGCGTCTCGAACGCGCACGGCGAGTCGCTGCTGCCGATGATCGATCGCCTGTTCCAGCAGGCGGGCGTGGCCGCGAAGGACGTCGCGCGGTGGTGCGTGGGCGTCGGCCCGGGCTCGTTCACCGGCACGCGCATCGGCGTCGCGACGGTGAAGGGCATCGCGCTCGGCACGGACGCGGAGGTGGTGCCGGTCACGTCGCTCGAGGCGATGATCGCGCTCGCGGGAGATCAGGGCGACGCGCAGGTGGTGGCGGCGATCGACGCGATCCGGGGCGAGGTGTACGTCGAGGCCCCGGGCCGCGAGCCGGCGTGCATCCGGCCGGAGGACTTCGAGCCGTGGCTCGGCGACGTCGGACGCGTGGTCCTGGTGGGCGAGGCGGCGAAGAAGCTGTCGTGTGCAAACTGCACCTATCTCGATCGCCCCGAGCTCGCGCTCCCGCATGCGCGCGGGGTCGTGCTCGCGGGCAGGGCCCGTGCCGCGGTGCCGGCGGATCTGGTCGAGCCGGCCTACGTACGTCCGCCCGAAATCACGATGCCCAAGTGACATCGCGGTGACGTACCCTGGACGGCCGTGAGGGGCGTGTCCACGATCTCGGCGAGGATGCGGGTCGGCATCGGATATCGCCGCGAGCTCGCGGGTGCGCTGCTCGCAGCGCCCGGGTCGGTCGACTTCGTCGAGGTGGTGGCCGAGGCGTGGCGCGACCCGCAGGCACGCCGCGAGCTCCGCGCGCTGTCGGAGGTGTGGCCGGTCGTCCCGCACGGGGTGAAGCTGTCGCTCGGCTCGGCCGAGGGGATCGACGACGCTCGCGCCGCCGATCTGGCGAGGCTCGCGCGCGAGCTGCGCGCGCCGCTCGTGAGCGAGCACGTGTCCTTCGTGCGCGCGGGCGGCCGCGAGATCGGCCACCTCACCGAGCTGCCGATGACGCGCGCCGCGGTGGCGGTGGTCGCGCGGAACGTCGAGCGCCTGCGGCGCCTCCTGCCGGACGTCCCGCTGCTGCTCGAGAACGTGGCGCGCGCGTTCGTGTGGCGCGACGACGAGTCCGAGATGGGCGAGGGCGAGTTCTACGCGGAGATCGTCGAGGCGACGGGCTGCGATCTGCTCCTCGACGTCGGCAACCTCTACGCGAACGCGCGCAACGCCGGCGTCGATCCGTTCGCGCTCCTGGCGTCGTATCCGCTCGAGCGCGTCGCGATGCTCCACGTCGCCGGAGGGATCGAGGAGCACGGCTTCTACTTCGACACGCATGCGCATCCGGTGCCGGAGCCGGTCTTCGAGCTGGTCGCCCGGTCGGGGTGCGGATCGGTGCTGCTCGAGCGCGACGGAGCGTTCGACGACTCGGTGCTCCCGGAGGTGTCGCGCCTCCGCGCGATCGTCGCGGCGGCGCCGGCAGGGCCGCGGGGCGCGCGCGAGCGAGCGCGGACGACATCCGCGATCGACGCCGGTGCGCTCGGTGCGGCGCAGGAGAGGCTCGCCGAGGCGCTCACGTCG
This sequence comes from Labilithrix sp., assembly GCA_039809525.1. Lineage (GTDB taxonomy): Bacteria > Myxococcota_A > Polyangia > Polyangiales > Polyangiaceae > Labilithrix. Next base: position 2,972 of record JBDHVD010000259.1, read on the forward strand.
TCGGCGCCCATCGACGATCCGGCGATCGTGCGCGCGCGTGGCGTGCTCGAGCGCAAGCGCGCGGACGATGCGCTGCCGCTCTTGCCCGAGCTCGGCGCGCAGCTCTCGCAGCACGACGCGCTCGCGCTCGGGCGCATCCGCGAGACGCCGCGCCTGCCGTCGATGAACGCCGTGGCCGATGCCATGCGCATCGCGCTGGCGGCGCGCGAGCGTCCCGAGCTCGCGGCCGCCGCGCGGCGGGACCTCGCGCTGCTCGAGGCGCGCTTCCGCGGGGGACCGGCCGGGCCGCGGCCGCGTGCATGGCCGGTACGTAGACTGCTCGAGGGGTGGACTCGGGCGACAGGAGCGACACGATGAACGACGAGCAGAAGCGACCCCCGATCGATGCGCTGCCCTCCGACGTGCGAGCACGCATCGTCGAGTGGACGAAGACGCTCGAGGGCATCCTGGGAGACGATCTCGTCGGGATCCTCGTGCACGGCAGCGTCGCGCGCGGCGAATACCGCCCCGGGGAGAGCGACGTCGACGCGATCATCGTCCTCAAGGACGCGAGCTTCGCCAAGCTCGATGCGATCTCGAACGCGATGCAGGTCGCGCGGTACTCCGCGCGGATCGAGGCGATGATCCTGACCGAGCAGGAGATCGCGGGAGCGAGCGACGTCTTTCCGCTGCTCTACGACGACATCAAGCGATGCCACTTCCTCCTCGCCGGGCGCGATCCGTTCGACGCGGTCGAGGTGCATGACACGCATCGCCGGCTCCGCATCGAGCAGGAGCTGCGAGAGGCGCGCATCCGCCTCCGCCGCGCGGTCACCGACGCGGCCGGGGCGCGCGAGGCGCTCGGCGGCGCGGTGGTGCGGAAGCTGAAGCAGGTCCGCGGCCCGCTCCACGCGCTGCTCGCGCTCGCGGGGATCGCGTGCCCGCCGGATCTCGCCGGGGTCGTCACGAAGGCCTGCGAGCGCTACGGCGTCGACCCCGCGCCGCTCCGCGCCGCGCGCGAATCGCCGGAGAAGGCGCACGAGGCGTTCGGCGCGCTCCTCGACAAGGCGATCGAGGAGGTGAACGCGATGGATGGCTTCGGGGGGAAGGGCGCATGAAGGAGCTGTACGACGTCTGGCCGTTCAACATCGGCGGAGGGCCGGAGTTCCTCTTCGTCTTCTTCTTCTTTTCGGTGATCGCGCTCGGCGTGGCCTGGGTGACGGGCGCGATCGCCGCGCTCGTGATCGAGAGTGGCGACGCGGAGGGCATCCGTGTGGATCCCGTTCCGCTGCCCGCTCCGCCGCACGCCTATCGCAACCCGAACATGCCCACCGGCCGGCGCAGGCTCGCGAAGGGGTGGATCCCGCAGCCCGAGGACGTCTGGGCGATCGCGTGGCTGCGCGATCGCGAGGACGGCGTCGCCGAGGCTTTGATGGCCGCCGCGGTGGCGCTGCGATGGGTCCGCGGTACCGGCACGTCGCTCGAGGTCTCGACCGGACCGCGGCCCACCGATCCGCTCCTCGCCGACTTCCACGTGCAGCTCGCGGGCGCAGGCAGCACCTACTTCGGCGTGAGGCGCGCGGCGCTGTTCGCGGCGAAGCAGCACGGGCCGGGCCTCCGAGCGCTCCTCGCGCAGGCCGGGCTCGAGCGGAGCGGCGGCATGCGCATGCTCGTCGCCGGCCTGATCGTCGCGGCGGCCGGGCTCATGGAGCTCGTCGCCACCGTGCGCTGCGTCCGGGCGATGGACCTGCACCGGCCGTACTTCTTCCTGCTCCTCGAGATGATCGCGCTCGGCTTCGCCGCGCTCTTCGTCGCGAAGCGGCGGTGGAACACGCGGAGCGCGCGTGCGGATCGATACCTCTCGTGGCTCCGCGACGCGACGACGTCGCTCCGCATGGACGTCGCCGGTGGACGGCGCACGTCGGCGGAGGAGGTCGCGACGAGCGCGGCGATCGGCGGCCTCGTCGTGGTGGCCGGGGCGCCCTTGTTCCTCGCGATCTCTCCGCAGCTCTTCGCGGCCGCCTCCTCGCCCGCGCTCGCGAGCAGCGGATCGAGCTGCTCGTCGTCCAGCTGCAGCTCCTCGAGCTGCGGGGGCGGCGGCGGATGCGGAGGCGGCGGGGGCTGTGGTGGCGGCGGAGGCTGCGGCGGTTGAGCGACGCGGTCTTCGAGCTGCTCGCGGTGCACGAGCCGCTCGCGCGTCTGGTCGAGCGCGACCCGACACTCGACGGAGCCGTTCCGCTCCGCGTCGCGCAGGCGTGCGTGCCGTTGCTCGAGGGCAACGCGCTCGGACGTCAGGTCTCGTTCCGCAAGCGCCTGGTCGTTCGGACGCGGCTCGGCAAGCGAGGCTTCGTCGAGACCGAAGCGCTCGCCGAGGTCGATCGCGCGCATCGGGCGGTGGTCCCGCTCCTCGTCGCGCGCGGCCACCTCGAGCGGGGCGGCGCATGGCATGCACGGCTCGCGAAGCACTGGTGGTGGACCGAGCGCGGCGTCCTCCGCGCGTGGACGGGCCTTCTCGTGCGCGCGCGGAGAGGGATCTGGCTTCGCGTCGCGGGGGCGGGCAGCCGTGCGCCGCTCGGCGTGCGCGTGCGTCCGTCCTACGTCGGCTCGGGCGCGTTCGTGCCGCTGGTCATCGACTTCGAGGCGCTCGACGACGGCGCGCGCCTCGAGGGAGAGGTGGCGAACGTGACGGCCGTGGTCCCCGCGGTGACGGCGAGCGTCGTCGATCTCGGGGAGGCGCCCGCCGCGCTGGAGGCGCACGCGCGCTTCTACGATGCGAAGTACTTCGCGACCAAGAAGGGGGAGGTCACGCGGAAGTACCGCCGGACGGTCACGCGCAGCGACGACGCCGCGCCTTCGCCGCTACCGGCGGCGATGCGGATCGTGCAGGTCGCCGGCCCGCGTCCGGAGGTCGCGACGGTCGACCGCGTGCTCGGCGCGGGCGACACGTCGCCGGTCGCGGCGCCGCGCGGCGAGCGCCTCGACGTGGTCCGCTTCGCCAACGCGGTCCCGTTCACGGCGCACTTCGACGGGAACACGCTCGACGTGTCGCCCGATCGCGCGGCGCTCGCGCGGGGCGCCCGCGCGGTCGAGTCGGCGGCGGCCGCTGCGCTGGGTGACGCGTTCGTCCCGGCCAACGAGGGCGCGCTGCTCTACCTCACGAAGTACTTCACCCCGCATCCGCACGGCGAGCCGCACTTCTTCGTGAAGCCGTGGGCGTTCACCGAGACGCCGCGGGGCTGGTCATCGGTCATCGACGGGATCCGCGGGGACGGCTACGACGTGATGCGGGGCGTGGTGTGGACCGACCGCTTCCACGCCACGCCCGCCGTCTTCAACCTGCCGCCCGGGCGACGCGTGCGGGTCGCCGAGGGCGCGCCGCTCATCGAGGTGTTCGCGGTTCCACGGACGCTCGCGCGGCAAGCGCCCGTCGTCATCGAGGAGGCGATCGCGTGAGCGAGGGATATCGCGTCGCGCGGCTCGACGCGGCGGACGTGCGTGCCGCGTCGACGTCGCCGTGGGAGCTCGCGGAGGCCCTGCTCGGCGTCCGGCCGTTCCTCGTCGAGCGCCAGCCGATCCGGCCGGTCGCGGGCGGCCGCTCCATCGCCTCGACGAGCGCCGCTGCGCCGTTCCACACCGACAGTCAGATGCTGCTCGGGGTCCCCGCGGCGGTGCAGATCCTCGTGTGCGTGAAGCCGGCGGAGCGGGGAGGCGAGAGCACGCTCGTCGACGGCGACGCGGTCCTCGCGCGGCTCGACCGAGAGGCGCCCGAGGTGGCGCGCGCGGCGTTCGAGGTCGATCGCTTGCAGCGCTTCTACTTCGGCGACGTGCGCGGACCGACGGTCGCCCTCCGTGGCGGTCACCTCGCGTGGTCGCTCGCGCCGCGGGCCGAGCCGGGCGATGCGGTCGGCGCCGCGCTCGTGCGCGCGGTGGCCGCCCACGACCGCATCGAGATCGCGCTCCGGGCCAACGAGGCGCTCCTCGCCTCGAACCACCGGATGCTGCACGGGCGCCGGTCGTTCGAGGGCGCGCGCGAGCTCGTGCGCCTGCTCGTCTGGATCGAGGAGCCGACGTGGAGCGCCCGTGTCGATCCCGCGCGCGCGAAGGTCGCGGCGCCGCCGATCGAGCCGCACCTCCTCGTGCGCGCCCGCGCGGTCTTCGCGCTGCTCCGTGGCGTCCCGCCTGCGAAGGTCGCGCGCGAGCACGACGTCTCCGAGTCGCTCCTCTACACCTGGCGCGACCGCTTCGTGGGCGGGGGCCTCGGCGCGCTCCGCGAAGAATGACGGCGTGAGGTCCCGCGCACTGCTCCGCGCACGGTCAAACACCCCCTCAGTGCCTGGCCCGGGCCAGGCGAAATCTGGCCCGGCCATAGGGTCACGCCTCCCAGATGCGCGAGATCACACGATCGCGTCGATGGCGTGCGTCGTGCACTCGTGGGCGCGGGTCGTCGCTCGCAGCGCGCGCGAACGGCGACGGCGGAAGCGAACGAGGGAGTGCGGGGCGCCACACGGCGCCTGGGTCCAGGATGCCGATCGTGTGGTGCTCCGCACTCGGTTCCGAGACGACGCCAGAACCAGAAAGGAGGCGAGAGAAGATGACCTAACGAGAGCCCCGAACGAGATCGAACGTGCCGCACGCGGCGCCGATGATTGGCGTCGGCGCCGTCGTGCGCGCGCGACTCCCGCTCGGCTCAGAGCGTCGTCGTGCAGATCTTGTCGGTCGCCTCTCCCATCTTCTTGCAGAAGAGCTGGAGACCGACGTTGCCGGTCGTCTGGAAGTAGTCGACCGTCATGACGTGCGTGCCCTTCACCAGGTGGACGGGCCCCGTCTTGTCCTTGAAGTCGTGGACGCCGTCGTTGTCGACGATGACCGTCCCGTCGATGAGCAGGACCGCGCCGTCGTCGGCCGCGAGGCGGAACTCGTAGTCGGCCTCGTTGTTGACGACGAGGGGCGCCTCGTAGCGGATCGCGAAGTTCTCCTTGCGGTTCGCGTCGACGCCCGGGAAGCCCTCGTTGAACGGGCGCACGGCGATGTTCAGCTCGTGGATGAACAGGTACCCGGCCGCGGGCTGCTGGCCCATGTTCGGGAGCTTCGTGGTGCCCGCGGGCAGCCACGAGATCGTGCCCTTCCAGCCCGAGGGGTCGGGGGTGCCGCTGCCGAACGGGGTCGTGCCGCTGACGACCGCCACGCCCGGGGGCGCGGTCGAGGTGCCCGTCGCGGTGGGCGACGCGGTGCTCGTGGACGTCGTCGTCGGGGTGGGCGTCGGGAACTTCTGCTTGCCCAGCCTCACGCGGGCGGTCGCGGCGGGGGTCGCCGGAGTGCTGGGCGTGCTCGTCGGCGTCGTACCCGTGTTCTGCGCGGTGGCCGTGTTCTGCGCCTGGTTGTTCGGCGTCTGCGAGCCGCCGCCCGCACGCATGGAGAAGCTGCACGCGAGACCCGTGGTCGCGCAGATGAAGGCGAGGGGGAACAGAACCTTGCGCATGAAAGAAATCCTCTCCGGTGTTCGACGCAGCTCCGCTGCATTCGAAGCAAAACGCATCAAAACTAGTCGAAATCCTCGATTTTCCAGAGGCCGCGCTCGCGTACGAGCTGCATCGTGCCGGGCCCGTACGACATCGTGGCCCGGTCCCCCGTTTCCTCGATCGTCGCGGACGGCAGAGCCTGCTTGAGGTTCGAGACGACCTGCTCGATCTCCTCCTTGTCGTGCCCCTCCCACGCCGTCTTGAGCTTGTTCGCGTCGAGCCCTTCCTTGTGCGCGTCGGGCACGTACTTGAGGACCACGTCGTAACGCTTTCGCTCGACCGCGCGCACGAACCCCTGGATCGCGTGGCGCGGCGTGTCCTGCGCGTAGAGATCGATGGCCGTGGCTTCGACCTTCCACCGGCCGTTCTCGAGCACGAGCTGCAGCTCCTGGCCGTTCGAGCTCGTCACCGTCGCGGTGACCACCGGGGTCGCCGTCGGTCGCGAGAGCGACCGCGCGATGTCGCGGACCTCTTCCGGGTTGTCCTTCACCATCCGCCGGAAGGCCTCGAGCGAGATGCCCCGCCGCGCTTCTTCGCTGAGCATCCGGTACGCGTCCTCCGCGCGGCCCTCGTCGAGCGCGCGCGCGTAGGCGCGGAGCACCGAATGCGGGTCCTCCGCCTTCGGCGCGGCGCACGCCGCAGAGCACGCCGCCGACGCGACGAGGAGCAGGGCGATGGCGGCCTTTCGCACCATGACGGGCCCTGGTTCTACCACGAGTTCAGCGGATGCGGATGCCGGCGATCACGTGGGCGGACCCGCGATTCTCGGTCCACACGACGGCCGAAGGGCCGCCGGCGATGCCGCCCGTCGTGAGCCACCGACGCGCCGTCGCCGCCGGCCCGACGAGCGTCGCCCACGAGCTCCACGCCGTGCCGTCCCAGGTCGCTGCGCGGAGCGCCTCCGACGGGGACACCCCGACGAGCACCATCCGCGAGCCGTCGAGCGGAGCGAGCGCCAGCCCGGCGCCGCCCTCGAGCGCCTCGCCGGCGATCGGCGCGCCGCCCTGCATCGCGGCGCCGTCGTAGCGGCGGTGATCGAACGTGCCCGCGAGCGCGTAGCGGACGACGTGGACGTCCGCGTCGCCCGTGCGGAGCACGGCCCAGTCGCCGGGCGCCATCGCGGCCGCGCCGTCGAAGACGTCGAGCTCGGCCGACCACCCCGAGCCGCTCGCGCGCGACCACCGCACGTTCCGCGGGTTCGGATCGAGGTCGCCCTTCTCGTAGAAGTGCAGGAGGCCGCTCGCGCCGACCGGGACGGTCGCTCGCGCGTTGCAGACCGTGGCGACCACCTCGATGGTCGTGTTCGCGTACGTCGCCGACCACGCGCCGCCGGTGTCGGCGACGCTGGAGCGCAGCGCGTACGCGTTGCCGGTGCCGCCCGTGCCGTCGGGGTTGTTCGTGCGGTAGCCCGTGAAGTGGCCGACGAACCCGTCGCCGTCGACGGCGACCGAGGGGCCGTCGACGTCGATGCTCGAGGTGGACGCGGCGGAGCGCGTGACCTCCGCGGGCGTCTCGAACGCGAGCACGTCGCCGGTGAGCACGGCGCGCGCGCCGTACTCGCGGTGATCGTCGTTCGCGACCCGGAACGACATGGCGAGGTGGAAGACGTCGTGGTCGCCGATCGTCGCGCGCGCGACGGCGAAGTTGCGCCCTTCGCCGCCGTGCGGATGGGGCAGCACGAGCTCGGCGCCGTCCTGCCACGTCACGAAGTCCGCGGAGATCTTCGTGCGCAGGGCGCCCGGCGCCGCGGTCGTCACGTAGAAGAGGACCCAGCGCGCGGCCTTCGGAGCCCAGACGAGGTGCTGCTGGTTCGACAGGCCCGTCGAGCGATCGGCGCCGCCCACGTCGGCGATGTCGACGACGTCGAACGGCTTGCCCGCGTCGAACGGCGGCGGCGCGTCGCCGGTCGCGTCGGCGGCGGGCATGGCGTCGCCGGAGCCGCCCGGTCCGCCGTCGCCGCCGAGGAGATCGCCGGGCGTGAGGCTCGGATCGAGATCACCGACCCCGGTGACGAGCGTGCACGCCGTCACGCATGCGGTGGCCGCGACGACGACGAAGGCGAAGGCGCTCTTCCCCACGACGCGATCGTAGCTCAGCCGAAGGCGAGGACGAGGATGCGCGCGACCTGATCGCTCCGCCCGTTGTCGTCCGACACCAGGATCAGCGTCGATCGGCCGTCCCGCAGGCGTGGACCGACGGCGAGCCCCTCGTAGTTGTCGAGGATCGGGTTCGCCTGCGGCTGCTTCGCAGGGGGAACGCCGGACGCCGCGAGCGTCGAGAGGTCGGCCACCAGGGTCTTCGCGAGGGCGGGCGCGCCGGCGGGGAGGGCGGAGACGCCGAGGCAGCTCGCCCGATCGCTCAGCGACGCACGGTAGATGCGGACGGTGTTGCCCGCGCCCTCGAGCCAGCCGCGCTCGAGCACGAGGAGCTCGTCGTCGCCGAGCGCCGCGAGCTCGGAGACGCCGTAATCGCCCCCGTCGCGAAGCGTGGGATCGGTCACGTAGACGTGCTCGCTGACCTCGCCGCCGGGCCGGTCGAGCCGCACGATGCGCACGCGGGTGCCCTCCGCACGCGTCGCCGTGGAACCGTCGCGGGGGAGGGCGGCCTCGCTCGTCGTGAAGAGGTACTGGCCGCTCGGGCTCATGGCGAGCGACTCGAGGCTCTTGTTCGCGCGCGCCCCGTGGAAGCGCGGCGGTACCGCGAGCTCGTGACGGATGCCTCCGCGGCGATCGAGCTCGAGGATCCGCGGACCGTCCTCGCTGCAGACGACGAACCCGTCCGGGACGACGGCGATGCCCTCGAGGTCGAGCGGACCGGCGACGTTCACGTCGACGGTCTCACCGAACCGCCACGTCCGGAGGTCGTCGTCCGGACGGAGCGCCACGATCCGCGGGCTCTCGTCCTGCACCGCCCAGAGCGTCCGCGCGGGGGCGTCCCAGGCGATGCCGGAGAGCTCGCGGCTCCGTGCATCCTCGGGGGGCAGGTCGAACCACGACCAGAGCGACGCCGCCCCCTCGAGCCGCGGCGGCGAAAGCCTGGCCACCGGCGTGCCCGACCGCGGCGCCGCGCTGCAGGCGGCCACCCCGAGCGCCGCGGCCCCGCGGAACAGCTCACGCCGGCCGAACCGAATTTTCGCTGCCGGAGGCGCCATCGACCGACTAACCTTCCCCTTTCAATATAGAGGACGTCCGTGAGCCAAGACCCGCGTTCCGATCTCGAGACTTTGCCGATCCTTCCGCTCCGCAACAGCGTGGTCTTCCCCGCGAGCGTGGTGCCGATCAACGTCGGCCGCGCCCGCAGCGTCCGCCTCGTCGAGGACCTGCTCGGCCAGGACCGCGCCGTCGTCGGGATCGTGAGCCAGCGCGACGCCGACGTCGACGAGCCGGGCTTCGAAGACATCTACGACGTCGGCACCGTCGCTCGCGTCGTGAAGGTGAT
>JBDHVD010000260.1:0-11897 GCA_039809525.1 Labilithrix sp.
GCCGTCCCCGCGGAGAAGGCGGCGGCTCCGTCGGCTGCGGCTGCGGCTGCGGCCGCGCCTCCGAAGATCACGGTCACGAAGGGCAACGTCCTCTCGTGCAAGACCGCCGACGGCGAGAAGAAGACGGGCAAGGACTGCGGGCCCGTCGCCGGCCTCGATCTCGTGGTGAAGCCGCGCGTGCAGAGCATCGCGACGTGCTCCGGCGTCGAGGGCCAGACCGGCAAGCTCGCGCTGGTGGTCAACGCGGACTTCAACACCGGGCGCTTCTGGTACGACGTCAGCAAGTCGACGAACGTCCCGAACGTCGAGGCGATCACCTCGTGCCTCAAGACGAGCTTCCACAAGACGAGCGTCGACAAGGGCGTGCCCCACGAGCACGCGCGCTACACCGTCTCGTACACCGCGACCCTCACGCCGGCCGACGGCAGCAGCGCGTCTGCGTCCGCGGCGAAGGCGAAGACCGACAAGGGCGCGGACAAGCCCGCGGCGCCGAGCGAGGACGAGGCACCCGCGCCCGCGCCCGCTCCGGCGAAGCAAGCGGCCGCCGGTGAAGCCGCGGTCGCGTGGGAAGTGGCGCTCGTCCGCGATCAGCCGAAGGTCGGCGGCGTCGTCGCGCGCCTCCCGCGCGGCACGAAGGTGAAGCTCGGCTCGATGAAAGAGGGCTGGTACGCGATCAAGTTCGGCGACGACTACGGCAGCGACGGCTGGGTCTACCGCGGCGCCGTCGGCCGCTGACGGTCACTGCCCGGCGTCCGAGTCGGCTCCGCCGTCCACCGCGCTCGAATCGCGCCACCGCCTCGAGCGCGCGAGGACGGCGCGCCGGGCCGCCTCCGTGCCCGGATACTCGCGCTCGAGTCGGTCGTAGTACGAGTCCGCTTCTGCCCGTTCGCGCTCGATGTCGGCGAGCTCGCCGAGCCGGAGGAGCGCGAAGGGCACGAGCGGGTGCGCCGGGAGCTCTCTCACGATCGCGCGGAAGTGCGAGGCGGCGAACCGGTTCTTACGCATCCACCACAGAGACATCGCTTCACCGATGCCGAAGTGCGCGAGCGCGGAATAGTCGGAGGTGGGCTTGCTCTGGAGCAGCGTCATGTACTTCGTCGCGGCGGCGTAGGCCTCGCCCTGCAGCTCCAGCTCGAGCCCCGCGAAGTAGACCGCGTCATCCCAGCCCGGATCGTTCGGGTACTCGTGCTCGATGTATCCGTAGAGACGAATGGCCTCCGTGCGGGCGACCTCGCTCTCCGGAATGTCGTAGTCCGCGTCGATGCCTCGAGCGACACGGGCCAGCTCCGCGTGGAGATCGGCTCCCGCTCGAAGCGCGTGCGCGCGTTCGGGCGATCCCTGCGGGAGGCGGGCGAGCTGGCGGTCGACGAGCGCGATCTCTGCGCGGACGGCAGCGGGCTCACGCGACCGCATGCGAAGGTCCCGCGGGTCCCGCTCTCTCGGCGCTTCGCGCAGAACGGGCCGGGGTGACGCGCGACGCGGAGCGACACGAGGAGGCGGCGGCGACGAAGACGAAGACGAGGACGACGAGGGCGCTCGCTGCGCCTGCGTGTGACACGCCAGGAGCATCGACATCACGAAGAGGCTCGTCGAGCGTCGCAAGGCACCCCCCATGCGACGATAGCCGATGCTCGAAGGTCACGCTGCGACGGCGACGTTCGCGACCTCCGCGAGGACGGCGGCGCCGGGGACGTCGAGCTTGCCCAGGCGATCGAGGATCGTCACGAGCGTGCGCGCGTTCGCGACGCGATCGTGGGGCACGCGCGAGGCGACCATCCACGCGCCGAGGTGGATCGCCCACCAGGCCTCGACGCCCCGCCGCTCGAAGCGGACGAAGGTGACGGCGCCCCACGGGAACGCGCCGTCCTTCGTGTGGAGCCCGTAGCCGTCCATCACGAGCTCACCGAAGCGGAGCGGGCGGCCGGCCACGAGGCCGAGCTCGTACGCGGCGCGCGTCGCGTCCTGGGCGCGCTCGCTCGCCGCGCGTCCGAGCTCGCGCCAGTCCGGAACGTCGCTGTCGACGACGAGCGTGCGGCCGTCGTGGGCGACGAAGGTGAACGAGCCGCGGAGGCGCTTGCCGAGCATGTCCTCGTGCTCGAACGTGCGCTCGAACACCTCGGCCACGTCGGTCCACGCGAGGGCGACGGAGCGGCCGGGCTCGCGGCGCACGATGCCGAGCTCGTGGACGGAGATCGCGACGACGGGATGCCTCGCGCCCCACCACGCGGCGAAGCCGGCGACGGGGACGACGAGCAGCGCGAGGACGGCGATCGTGCCGGTCGCGTCGCTGCCCGACGCGCGCGCGAGGAGCGTGGAGCCGATGACCCAGAGGACGATCGCGCCGAGCCCGAGGTGATGGGCGAGCGCCGCGCGGCGCGCGCGGCCTCGTCGTGCGAGGAGCACGCGGTCGAGGTGACCGGTGACGCCGGCGGCATCCTTCGCGACGACCATCGAGACGGAGGGCATGGGCCACAGTCGTAAGCGCGACCGCGGCCGTTGGGATCTTTCGACGGCTTTCAGCTGGCCTGCGGCATGCACGCGCTCTCTCCGAGGAACGGAGGCGCGGTCATGAAGCGAGTTGTAGTGTGCACCTTTCTCTTCGTCGCGGCGCTCGGATGCTCGCGGAAAGACGCGCGCGAGGACGCGGTGAGCACGACCACGGTGACGTCGACGGAGGTCGCGGGGCCGCGGCAGAGCTCCGTGGCGTCTTTCCTCGACGACGACCCGGCGCTCACCCGGAGCGTGGAGGCGACCATCGCCTCCGATCCGGCGCTCTCGCAGGCGGCGCGCAACGTGAACGTCACCACCGAGCGCGGGATCGTCACGCTCTCGGGATCGGTGCCCGACTACGCGACCCGCGACGCGCTCGAGGCCGCCGTCTCGGGCTTGCCCGGCGTGAGGCGCACGTTCGACGACGTTCAGGTCTCGCCGCTCCGCGACTCGGACAAGCGCGAGTCGGACGAGAACATCGCGTTCTCGCTCCAGCGCTCGCTCGCGGACGAGCCGCGCGTCAGCATCGACGTGGTCGAGGGCGTGGTCACGCTCCGCGGGACCGCGGACGCGTCGCCGGAGCAGATCGAGCGCATCGCCACGCGGACGCCCGGCGTGACGTCGGTGGTGAACGAGCTCGGCGAGCCGCCCGCGTCTACTTCACTGGTCCAATGATCGCCTCGGTCCACTGACCGATGTGGTTCGAGGACGTGACGTCCTGGAACGGCAGCCACACCGGCGCGAAGCTCGCATCGGCGCCGCTCTCCGCCTTCTTCGGATCGAAGCCCACGAGCCAGAGCTGCTGCACGCCGGTGGCGGGGTTGACGCCGCTCCGCGTGTGCAGCGCGCGGAAGCCGTAGTCGCGCACGCTCGAGACCGTGTACCAGAAGATGTCGCCGCCCTTGTACGTCGACTTGAACGGCGCCCACTTCGGCCACGAGACGGTGTTGCGGCCCTCGCCGTTCGCGCGCTTCATCTCGACGGGCGTGCCGCCCGCGGCGGGGATCACGAACGTGCGCGCGGTGTAGTCGTTGTAGCTGTCGCAGACGTTGCCGTTGATGTCGCCGGCGTTGGGATCGTCGCCCTGCTGGCAGTTCGAGCGCGTGAACAGCACCCACCGATCGTCGGGCGAGAAGGAGGGATGGTAGTTGTTCTCGTAGTCCGCCGTGCCCGCGGTGAAGAGCGCCTTCTCCACGCCCCACGCGGGCGAGGCCTGCGACGCGTCGAAGTCGAGGAGGAAGAGGCTCGACTTCTGGATGCCGAGCGGGCCGCGGAAGACGCCGCCGCGCGCGTAGACGAGCTTCTTGCCGTCGTTCGAGAACGACGGGTACATCGCGCCGGGGCCGGCGGGGACGTTCCCGACCTTCGCGTTCGTCGCCGCGTCGATGAGCGACATGACGCCGTTCGCGTTCGTCGCGCAGCCGTTCGGCGGCGTCGGGCTGATCGTCGCGCAGGTCGGGGTGGTCACGTAGAACTCGTTGTTCGGTGACCACGCCTGCGTGTCGGAGTCGCCGACCGGATAGGGCGGCGTCACCACCTGCTTGGTCGCGACGTCGACGACCGCGAGCTGCATCGGGCGCCCGCAGCCGCGCGCGTCGGTGCAGATCGGCGCGAGCATCTTCGTGCCGTCCTTCGAGAGCGCGTGGCAGCCGGCGCACTGGCCGGCGGTGTAGAACGGTCCGACCTGCGCGGTGGCGAAGTCGTAGCGATAGATGCCGGGCTTGGTGGCGCCGACGGCGAGCGTGTTGAAGTAGTAGAGTCCGCCCTTGATGTCGTCCTTCGCGAGCTGGACGGAGCTCTTCGCGCTCGCGCCGATCTTGCCCGGCGTCGCGCCCGCGCCGCGCACGACGACGTCGGCCGGATCCTCGCCCGCGAGCGTGGACGTCACCGCGGACCATACCGTCTGGTCGATCGCGAGGCCGCACCCGCCGGTCGCGCCGATCGGGTTGCACGGCGTGAGGACGTGGAGATCGATCGTCGCAGAGCTGAACGCGACGTCGAACACCGTCGTGCCCGCCGCGGGCTTCCACTGGATCTCCATCGGCGGGGGGGTCGGCGGGGTCGTCGGCGGCGTTGTCGAACTTCGCCTTCGCCGCCGCGTCGGCGCCCGGCGCGAGGACGGTCTTCACCCACTTCACCCGGACCTTCGCCTCGCCCGAGGCGGCGCCCGCCGTCGCGGTGAGGGTGGTCTCGCCGCCGCGCGCGCCGGTGGGCGTGGCGACCGCGCCGTTCATCGCGAGGAGGTTCGGCGCGGCCACCCGCCAGGAGACCACGCTCGTGAGATCGCGCGTCGAGCCGTCCTTGAAGCGGCCCGTCGCGGTGAAGGCTTGCGACTGGTTCGTGTCGCCCGCGACGAGATCGGCGCTCGCCGGCGTCACCTCGATGGTGGCGAGGTCGTCGAATTCGCTGCCGGCGTCGCGGTCGGGCAGGGGCGTGGGCTCGGACGCGGGCTCGTCGGATCCGCAGCCGATCCATCCGGCGGCGGACGCGACGACGAGCGCGAGGGCGGCGAGGACGTGGGCAGGCGCGCGCATGCCCCGAACATTACCGTCATTCGATCGGCAGATCGAAGGCCACCGACCAGTTCGCGAGGTCGTAGCCCACCACCGAGGGCGTGCCGTCGGAGTCGCGGAGGTTGCCGCGCGGCCCGGTCTTCGGGCCGGGGCACGTCTGCGGCGTCGCGCGCATCGCGTACTTCACGCGGCGGTTCGCCCCCGCCGGTGCGGCCGCGAGCTGGATCCGCACCGCGTCCGGAGCGGTGACCGAGACGTCGGTGATCGCGGGCGTCGCACCCGAGTCGTCCTCGATCTCGAAGCCGTAGGCCCCCGGATCGCTCACCGCCTTCGTGTCGATGACGAGCGGCGGCTTCGGCACGTGGAACTTCACCACCACCGCGTCGCCTTCGAGCGTCGCCGACAGCGGGCGCAGTGGCTCCCACGGCGTCTTCGCGAGCACCGTCGAGGCGTAGGCCTTCGCGAAGTACTCGCCGAGGCGGCGCTCGCCCTCGTTCGTGTAGTGGATGCAGTCGGCCGCGAACGGAAGCATGTAGGTTGCACCGATGAGGATCACCTTCCCCGGCGCGCGCACGTGGGCCTCGAGCTGGCGCGACGGGATCACGCTCCGCTCGCGATCGTTCCAGTTCGCCATCTGCGAGACGAAGAGCGGGACGGGCTCCTTCTGCCCGGTGATCGCGCGCACGCCTGCCTCGTAGTCGCGCTGCCACTCGACGAGCGCGTCCGCGTAGGTCTTGATCGCGCCGCGCGCCCCGTCGGTGCCGTCGAGGGGGAACGTCGCATCGTAGTGATCCGACTCGCCGTGGATCGCGGTGACCGCGGTGACCACGTGCGGGCGACCCGCGGCCTCGGCGAGGCGCTTGCCGTCCTCCACCGCGGCCATCGCGTCGTCGAACGACTTCACGTAGCCCTTGCCGTCCTGGAACGCGCAGCCGCCCTTGCGCAGGCACTCGTAGATGTTGCCGCTCCGCGCATGCACGCTGACGAGCACGTCGTAATCGGCGGCGGCGAGCGAGCTCACCTCGTTCGCCAGCGACGAGGACATCGTCTCGACCGCGTCCGCGAAGTAGCGATCGCCCTCGACGAGCGGGACGAGCTTCGTGATCTCCTCGCGCGTCTTGCAGCCGTCGGGATCGCAGTCGGTCGCGGTCATCACCCCGCTGTCGAACATGACGTTGGCGTAAGGCTGCGCCGACGTGAGCGGCGGCTTCGCGGCGAAGCCGATGCCGTTCGACTGCCCGGTCGAGAGCACGTGGTGCAGCGCGGGGCCGGTGAGCGGGGGCTTCGTGGCGGGCGTCGTGCCGCCGTCCGAGGAGCAAGACAAGAGGAGGGCGAGCGAAGCGAAGAGGATGATGCGCACGCGTCTCCGTTCTAGCGGACGCGCGAGGGGCGGTCGATGCGACGAGCCGTTAAATCGGTCGCGGCGCGCAACCGATTTCGCTGCACCGTCAGGCACGGGAATTACCTTCTTGCTCACCACAAAGGAGGTCGTGCCGTGCGTCGTTTCCGGCTGACGGCGACCGCGAAGGCGTTCAGCGCCGCGGTCGTCACGGGTGTCGTGTGTCTCTCGCTCTGGATGAACCCGGGGCTCCTCGGGAAGCTCGCGCCGAGCGCGTCGTCGACGACGACGAGCAACGTGCCTCCATCCGCCGTGCTGCCGGGCGAACAGGCGTCCGGTGAGTTCCCCACGATCGTCGAGGGCCCTCCGGGCTGTGACGAGCTCCCGCGCGTGCGCTTCTACCACTGGGCGTGGAACTCGCAGATGGGGCTGATGCTCGCGAACGGCGGTCACGTTGCGCAGAAGGACAGCCTGATGTGCAAGCACGGCGTGAATCTCGAGCTGGTGCGCGAGGACAACACCGATCAGATGCAGAACGAGCTCGTCGTCTTCGCCGAGAGCTACGCGAAGGGCGAGAAGGAGCCGAAGAAGGGCGCGGCGTTCGTCGCGATCATGGGCGACGGCTCCGCGCAGTTCCTCACCGGCGTGAACGCGCGGCTGAAGAAGCTCGGGCCGGACGACGCGGCGGTGGTCGTCGGCTCGACGGGCTACTCGCGCGGCGAGGACAAGCTGATGGGACCGCAGGCGTGGAAGGACAACCCGCAGCGCGCGCGCGGCGGCGTGGTCGCGGGCGTCCTCCGCGACGGCGACTGGAACATCGCGCTCAAGTGGCTCGGCGACAACAAGATCCCGAACAACCCCGACGAGAAGACCTACGACCCCGACGCGCTCAACTGGATCGCGTCGAGCGACTACGTCGACGCGGCGGAGAAGTACGTGTCGGGCTACTGCACCGATCTCCGCAACGTGAAGACGGGCAAGAGCGAGAAGCACTGCGTCGACGGCGTCGTCACGTGGACGCCCGGTGACGTCACCGTCGCCGAGAAGCGCGGCGGCATCGTCTCGATCGTCTCCACCAAGGAGTACCGCTCGCAGATGCCGAACGTGATCATCGGCAACAAGAAGTGGATGCGCGAGCACGCGGCGACGGTGGAGGGGATGCTCTCGGCGATCTTCGAGGCGGGCGACCGCATCAAGGCCGACGACCAGGAGCTCCGTCGCGCGGCGGCCGTGAGCGCCGTCGTCTACAAGGAGCGCGACGCCGCCTACTGGTATCGCTACTTCACCGTCCAGAAGGAGAAGGACAAGCAGGGCAACGTCGTCGAGCTCGGCGGCTCGAGCGTGAACAACCTCGCGGACGACGCGCAGCTCTTCGGGCTCGCGCCGGGCTCCACGAACGCGTTCGGCTCGACGTACACCGTCTTCGGCAACGTCGTCCGCTCGCAGTACCCGCAGCTCCTGCCGTCGTTCGATCCGGCGGACCAGGTGACCGACCCTTCGTATCTGAAGGCGCTCCTCGCGAAGGGCTCGACGACGAGCGCGGAGACGGTCAGCTTCTCGCGCGACGCGAAGATGAAGCAGGTGGTGAGCAAGAAGGCCTGGAACATCGAGTTCCAGTCCGGCAGCGCCGGCTTCGATCCCGCGGCGAGCGACGAGCTGAAGAGGCTGCTCGACGATCTCGTGGTCGCGAGCGGCACGATGGTGGAGATCCACGGCCACACCGACGCGGCGGGCTCGCCCGAAGCGAACCAGCGGCTGTCGGAGGAGCGCGCCTTCGCGGTGAAGCACTGGCTCGAGCAGAAGGCGCCGTCGTCCTTCCCCGAGGGCCGCATCAAGGTCGTCGCGCACGGTCAGTCCGAGCCCGTCGGCTCGAACGCGACCGCCGAGGGGCGCGCGAAGAACCGGCGCGTGGTGATCGTCCTCGGCACCTCGGAATCGATCTGAGAGGGAGCGCACCATGACGTCTCCGCTCCTGCCCGGTCCGGGCGAGGTGTGGCACGCGCTCGTCGATCTCTGGTGGCGCGGAGGGCTCGGCCCCGAGCTCTTCGCGACGCTGAAGCTCGTCGCGGCGGCCACGTCCGTCTCGATCGTCCTGTCGTTCGCGCTCGCCTACGCGACGGTGCTGCCGTTCGTACGCCCCGTCGTCCAGGCGCTCTCGAAGCTGCGCTTCCTCGGGCTGACCGGGCTCGTGTTCCCGTTCACCCTCGCGACCGGCGGCGGCTTCGCGCTCAAGGTGGCGCTCCTCACGTTCGGGATGTCGACGTTCCTCGTCACCTCCCTCGCGCGGATCGTCGCCGAGGTCCCCCGCTCGCGCCTCGATCACGTGCGCTCGCTCGGCGCGAGCGAGGCGCGCGTGGTCTGGGAGGCGATCGTGCGCGGCACGCTCGATCGCTGCATCGACGCCGTTCGCCAGAACGTCGCGATGGGCTGGTCGATGATCACCATGGTCGAGGGGATCGCGCGCTCCGACGGAGGCATCGGCGCGCTGCTCCTCGCCGAGAACAAGCACTTCCGCCTGGCCGAGGTCTACGCCGTGCTCGTCGTCGTCCTCCTCGTCGGGCTCGGCATCGATCTCGCGATGCGCGGCCTCGGCGCGCTCGCCTGTCCCCACGCTCGTTACGAGACCACTGCGAAAGAGGAGCTCTGATCATGATCCCCGGCGCAACCACAGGAGACGTCGTGCTCTCGGTGAAGGACCTCCGCGTCACGCGCGAGGAGAACGTCGTCCTCGACGGCGTCACCTTCGACGTCGTCGATCGCATCCGCGAGGGACGCATCACCGGCCAGGTCGTGGCGCTGCTCGGGCCCTCCGGCATCGGCAAGACGACGCTGCTCCGCGTGATCGCGGGGCTCGATCGCCCCGATCGTGGCGGGGTGCACGGACCGGGCGGCGGCGCGCTCGTGCGTCGCGACGTCGGCGTCGTCTTCCAGGAGTATCCGCTCCTCCGCCACCGGACGGTCGAGGACAACCTCGTCGTCGCGGCGAAGGTCGGCGGCCTCGACGGCGCGCGCGCACGACGGCGGGTGCAGGAGCTGCTCGCGCGCGTGGGGCTCGAGGACCGCGCGGGGCACTACCCGGGGCAGCTCTCGGGCGGCCAGCGCCAGCGCGCGGCGATCGCGCAGCAGCTGGTCCTCCCGCGGCGCGTGCTCCTGCTCGACGAGCCGTTCAGCGGCCTCGATCCCGCCGCGCTCGCGGACGTGAGCGAGCTCGTCGCCGAGGTGGCGAACGAGCACGAGCTGAACACGGTGGTCGTCGTCACCCACGACATCCGCGCGGCGATCGGGGTGAGCGACACGATCGTGCTGCTCGGCGGCTCGGGCCGCGCGGGCGGCGCTCGCGTCGAGACCACCTACGACCTCGTCGATCTCGGGATCGCCTGGCAGAGCGGCGACGCACGCGATCTCGAGCGCGAGATCTCCGCGCGCTTCCGGCGGAAGGCGGCGTGACCGATGGATGCGCCGTACGCACGGTTCGCGTTCCTCAACGCGTACAACCTCGTGCTGCTCGCGGCGGCGATCGTCGTCGGCCTGGCCACGGGCCACCACTGGCTGGTGGTCGTCACGTGCGGGGTCGAGCTGCTCTGGATGATCTTCGCGCCGGACTCGAAGCTCCTTCGCCGCGTCTGGTTCGATCCGACGTTCGCCGAGTCCGCGCGGCTCGATCGGCTCGAGGCCCGCACCGCGAAGCTCCGCCACCTGTCGCCGGACGACGCGCTACGCGCCGGCCGCCTGGTCGAGCAGAAGGTCCTCATCGAGCGGCTCGCGCGGGACAACCCCTCGCTCGCGGTGGACCTGTTGCAGACGGAGCTCGTGAAGCTCGACGAGCTCCTCGACGACTTCGTCGATCTCGGCGCCGCCGCCGGGCGCGCCGAGCGGCACACCGCGACGTTCGACTTCGCCGAGATGCGCCGCAGCTGGCACGTGCACGAGACGCAGGCTCGCCAGCACCGGCCGGGCGACGCGCGCCGCGAGGTCGCGGAGAAGAACCTCGACGTCCTCCGGCGGCGCCGCGCCCGTTACGACGATCTCGTGCGGCAGCTCCAGGTGCTGCGCGGGCAGATGGAGCTCATCGAGCAGACGTTCCGCCTGCTCGCCGACGAGATCCTGACCATGGGGAGCCCGCGCGAGCTCGGCGGGAGGATCGAGGAGCTGCGCGTCGCCGTCGACGCGGTCCGCGAGACCGCGTGCGAGGTTGCGTTCGAGGACCGGATGGAAGGAGAGGTCGTGGGTCATGAAGAACATCGGTGAGAAGGTCCTCGGGTGGTTCGTCGTCGCGGAGGACGACGCGAGCGCGGAGGACGCGTCCGATCGCATCGAGGAGCCGTCGCCGGCGGAGGCGCCCGTCGCGCGCGCGAAGGCTCACGCGGTCCGGCCCGCCGAGGGCTCGCTCGCGAAGTTCCTCGATCTCCTCGACGCGCTGCCCGACGCGGCGACGCCCGAGGTGAAGCGCGCGATCGTGGTGGCGTCGCTCGAGGCGTTCGGGATCTCCGTCGACGGCGTGGTGGCGGCGGCGGCCGAGGCGGACGCCGCGCTCGACGCGCAGAGCGCGGAGATCGCCGAGACGAAGCGGCAGCTCGAGGCCCAGGCCCGCGCGCAAGAAGAACGGGCGAAATCGGTCGCCCGCGAGAAGGCGCGCCTCCGCCGGGTCGCCGCTTTCTTCGCGAAGTCATGACGTTGACGCGTTGAGCAAAAAATGTCCTGGCGTGGGTAAACGCACAGTGTCATACACCCTGCGCTTACCGACGCCGCCACCCGTCGAAGGTGGCTACCTATGGAGAATTGCTCATGAACTGGAAGCTCGCCTTCAGCGTCCTCGCCCTCGGATGTGCCTCCTTCGCCGCGCCCGGCTGCGCCGCCGACGCGGACGCGATCGACGATGCCGATGCCGAGGAGGCCGCGGCCTCGCAGGACGAGATCAACGCCGCGCAGGCGAAGCTCGTCGGCGCGTTCCACCAGAGCGGCGCCTCGGCGCGCCCGCCGACGTTCCAGGGCCTCGTCTTCAACGCGGACGGCTCCTTCTTCGCCGACGTCGACACCGGCATCCGCTGCATCACCGCGCCGTGCCCGTCGAACGTCCGGCTGACGGGACGCTTCACCGCGACCAAGAGCTACGTGCGCCTCGTCGCCAAGGCCGGCGCCGAGCCGTCCGACTACTACGGCCGCTACAAGTACACGCTCACCGGCGACGTCCTCTCGCTCACGCGCGCGGGCAAGGCGTACAGCGGCTGGTCGAACACGCTCGACAAGGAGACGTCGTACTGCGCCCAGGCCGACGACTGCTGGAGCCAGAGCATCATCCACCCGATGTGCATGGGCGGCTGGGTCTGCGGCGGCGGCATCGACAACCAGAGCTCGAACCAGTGCGGCTGGAAGTGCGGGACCTTCCCGCCTCCGCCGAGCAACGACATCTATCCGGCGGACGCGACGAAGCTCGTTGCCCAGACCTCGGGGGGCGGCTTCACCCCTCCGCCGCCCGCAGGCTCGACGTGCGCGCTCGGCGCCGCGAAGTACGACCTCGACGTCGCGACCCGCAAGGTGACGTACGAGACGTGCAA
>JBDHVD010000261.1:0-11862 GCA_039809525.1 Labilithrix sp.
GCTCGCGGAGCCATGCGCGGATGCGCGGGAGGCCGAGGTCGAGCAGCGTGTTCGCCAGGCTGCCGAACAGACGGGCGAAGCGCGACGGCTCGATGGCTCCCTCCTACGCGCCGACCAGGATGTCCGAGAGCCGCGACAGGAGCGCGATGTCGTGGACGTCCGTCTCGAGCTCCGCGACGCGCAGGATGGGCGTGTCGCCGGCCGCGCCCTCGAGCGCGCGCAGGTGCAGCGCATCCATCGCCGCGAGCTTCACCGCGTCGGCATGCGCGCGGACCATGCGCGCGGGCGCGTCGTCCTCGAGCGTGAGCCCGCGCGCGGCGATGCCCTCGGCGGCGTCCGCCTCGGTGATCCCCTCCTCGGCGCGCGGGGGCGGCACGTGGAACCGGTTCACCACGAACGCGCCCCGCGGCATGTTCGCCTCGGCCAGGCGCTCGGCGAAGTACACGACCTCCTTGATCGCGGGCGGCGAAGCGCTCGTGACGAGCACGAACGCCACCTCGGGGCTGCGGAGCGAGCTCTCGACGCGGGCCGCGCGCTCCTTGAAGCCGCCGAACAGATCGTTCAGCTCGGCGATGAACTCGGCCATCGCCTCGAGGAAGCCGCCGCCGGTGATGCGGCCCATCGTCCGGAGCACCGTGGCCGCGCTCTTGGCGAGCAGGTTGAACCCGAGGCGGCCGCCCGACTGGAAGGCCTGCACGAACCACTTCATCGCCGCCGAGTCGAGCGCCTCCATGAGGCGCTGGGGCGCGTCGAGGAAGTCGAGCGCGTTGGCGGTGGGCGGCGTGTCGAGGAGGACGAGGTCGTAGCGGGGATCGTCCTTCACCGCGACGAGCTTCTCCATCGCCATGTACTCCTGCGTCCCCGCGAGCGAGGTCGAGACGTACTGGTAAAGCTTGTTCGACAGGAGCTTCTCCGCCTTCTCCGGGCTCGACGAGTACTTGGTGACGAGCTCGTCGAAGGTCCGCTTCGTGTCGAGCATCATCGCGGTGAGCGAGCCGGTCAGCGGGACGCCGGCGTTCGCGAACCGGGCGGGATCGACGGTCACGGCCTCGCTCCGCATCTCTCCGATGCCGAGGCTCTCCGCCAGCCGCTTCGCCGGATCGATGGTGAGGCAGAGGACACGCTTGCCGCGGCGCGCCGCAGCGACGCCGAGGGCCGCCGCCGTCGTCGTCTTGCCGACGCCCCCCGCGCCGACGGTCACGATCACGCGCCGCGTTTCGATGAGGTCGAGAAGGGGCCCGGCCATCGGGATGCCGGCCCTTCTAGCACACCTTCCACCGACGCTCGCGTCAGGCTCGATTCAGGGGCGGAACGTATTGTCGTGCTCGCCGAAGACGGTGACCAGGTGGAGCGGCGAGATGCCGTCGATGAGCTGGTTGAAGGTCTTCGGCGCGCTCGGATCGAGCAGCGCACGGTACAGGCCGATCGTCGACCGGCCGTCGTCGCCGTACGCCGGCAGGCCGTTCGCGATGACGTCGAGGAACTTCGTGCCCTCCGGATCGCGCTCCGCGCCGTTCAGGGCGATGCGCTTCTCGTGCATCGTCGGCTCGAGGTACGCGAGCGTCTGGCAGCCGAACAGGTAGACGAGCTGGTACTTGCCGGCCTGCGCGCCGGTGTTCCGGGCGAGCGCGTTGATGTTCGCGCCGAGCCCCGAGTGACCCTCGTACACGACGAGGTCGGCCTTCGCCGTCGCCGCCTCGTACCGCGCGTAGAACCCCTGCCCGGCGCTCGAGGCCTCCTGCACGAGGAACGCGGTGACGTTCACGCGCTGGTCACGTCCGTCCCGGCGGATCGTCCCGGTCACCGTGGACTCGTGGATCACGCCCGGCGTCGCCGGCGCCTCCGTGCGCTGCGCGCCCTGGAGGGAGGCGGAGACCTCCGCGAGGAGCTTCTCTCGCGTGCGCGCGCCCTCGTCGGTCGGCGTGTTGCTGGAGATGATCCCGAAGACGGCGACCACGTCGAGCGCGTCGTCGTTCCAGACCTGATCGTACTCGGGGTACTTGCCCTCGGTGGTCTGCGGATGCGGCGCGATCGTGGCGCGCGTCCTCACCACGTCCGCGTCGTCGAGCGTGCAGCCGGCGGCCTTCGGATCGAAGTCGTGCCAGAACGTCTCCTGCCCGTACTCGTTTCGCCCGCAGCGTCCGTCGTACTTCGCGTTGAACGCGGCGAGGCTCGTCGTGTCGCGCGGCAGCACGAGATCGTACGTGGCGGGAGCCTCCGAGGACTTCGGCCACACCACCGCGAGCGACGCCTCGTACGTGATGACCTTCTTGTCGCCCTCCACCGTCTCGCGCACGTTCGTCAGGCCGGGCATGCCCGTCTGACCGTTGCCGCGCACGTCCGTCGTGAGGATGCCCTGCACGTACTGGAGCTGCGCGGCGATCGCCTTCCGCGCGGTGTCGTTCGATCGCGCGACCACCTCGCCCGTGAGCTTCATCTCGAGGGTCCTGCCGTCGTTGCTCGTGATCGCGTCGTCGGATCCGGCGGCGTCGTCGACCGTCGTCCCGCACGCGGCGACCCCGGCGGTGGCCGCGGCCAGCGTGAGGACGCGGAGCAGCGAACGACACGAA
Organism: Labilithrix sp.; assembly: GCA_039809525.1. Taxonomy (GTDB): domain Bacteria; phylum Myxococcota_A; class Polyangia; order Polyangiales; family Polyangiaceae; genus Labilithrix. Next base: position 2,571 of record JBDHVD010000261.1, read on the forward strand.
GAAGAGGAGAGCGGGCGCGCCATGCCCGCCGCCCGAGCAAGATGTAGGCCTCCCTCCCACCCGCAGGATTCCGGCGATTTACGCCCGGAATCGCGCGGCCTCTCGTCCGCTCATGGAGCGATGAAGATCCACGCCGCTTCTTTTCTCGCGACGCGCGCGGAAACCGAGGCTCTCATCGTCGGACCCATGCATCGCTCGTCGCTTCGCCTCGTGCCTCTCGCCGCCCTGTTCGCCGTCGCGTGTGCCTCGGCCGCCCGCCCCGTCGACGACTTCCGTCATCCGAGCTCCGCGGGCATCAAGCGCGCGTCGTTCGAGATGCAGTGCCCGGAGAGCGAGCTCCAGGTCGTCGACCTGGGCAGCTGGACCGTGGGCGTCACGGGATGCGGGAAGAAGGCGGTCTACAAGAACATCGCGGGTGCCGGCTGGGTGAATGACACCGCGCGCGGCGAGCCCGAGCCCGCACCGAGGCCGTCGTCCAACTGATCAGCCCTCGCCGCCGTCCTCGTATTCGCCCTCGGCGAGGTTGTCGAAGCGCGTCCACTGCTTGTCGAAGCGGACCTTCGCCGTGCCCGTCGGACCGTTTCGCTGCTTCGCGATGATCAGCTCGGCGACGTTGGGCTCGGCCGAGTCCTCCTTGTTGTAGTAGTCGTCGCGGTAGATGAAGATGATGTTGTCGGCGTCCTGCTCGATGGCGCCCGACTCGCGGAGATCGCTGATCAGCGGACGCTTCGACTTCTCGCTTCGCGTCTCGACCGCGCGGTTGAGCTGAGAGAGCGCGATCACCGGCACCTCGAGCTCCTTCGCGAGCCCCTTGAGGCCTCGCGAGATCTCGCTGATCTCCTGCTCGCGCGACTGCACGCCGTCGCGGCCCTTCATGAGCTGGAGGTAGTCGACGATCACGCAGCCGACCTTGCGGAGCTTCCGCCCCTGCTCGTCGCGCGTCTCGTACTCGGACTGGATGCGCCGCACCTTCGCCCGGAGCTCGATGAGCGTGAGCCCGGGCGAGTCGTCGATCCAGATCGGCAGGCCGCCGAGGAAGCTCGCCGCTTGCGTCAGCTTGCTCCAGTCCTGCGGCGAGAGGAACCCGGTGCGCATCTTCGAGACGTCGACGCGCGCCTCCGAGCAGACCATACGATTGGCGAGCTGCTCGCGCGGCATTTCGAGGGAGAAGATGATGCAGCCGACGCCGGCCTCCTCCCAGCGCGAGTTGGGATCGTTGGCGACCTCCCTGCCCTTCGGGCTCGCGACGTTCGCCGCGACGTTGAGGACGAACGAGGTCTTGCCCATGCCCGGGCGCGCCGCGACGATCGTGAGGTCGCCTTCGTGCAGGCCGGCGGTCATGCGGTCGAAGCGATCGAAGCCCGTCGACACGCCGGTGATCCGATCGCCGCGCGCGACGGCGTCGTTCAGGCGCTGGAACGACTTCTTCATCACGTCGAGGAGCCGCTCGGTGGAGAGCTTCGACGAGCCGGTGCGCGCGATGTTGTAGATGGCCTGCTCGGCCGAATCGATGAACGCCTGCGACTCGCCGTAGTCGCCGTAGCCCTGCGCCGTCACCTTCTGGCAGGCGAGGATGAGCTGCCGGATACGGTACTTCTCGTGGATGATCCGGCCGTAGGCGCCGACGTTCGCGACGACCGGCGCCGCGTCCAGGATCTGCGCGAGGTACTGGGTGCCGCCGATCTGCGCGAGGCGCTGGCGGTCCTTCAGCCAGCTGCCGACCGAGAGGACGTCGACCGGCTGCCCCGCCTGCCGGAGCTCGAGGCACGCCTCGTAGATCCGGCGGTGCGCCTCCGAGTAGAAGTGCTCGGCCTTGAGATCGGTGACCTTGTCGAGCGCCGACGGATCGAGCATCGCGGCCGACAGGACCGCGGCCTCCGCGTCGAGGTCGTGGGGCGGGACGCGCCCTTCGATCGGGGGCGGGTTCTCCACCTGTTTCTCACGAGCCCACCGCAGCTTCTCCACAGCACGTACCTCCAAATGACGAACGCCCCGACGCCGTCCCTCCTGAGGGGACCGCGGCCGAGGCGTCAGCGCTTTCGCGACACTCTTCGTTAACAGCGGCGCGATCGACGGTCAAGCACGCCCGGCGCGTTCACGCGTCGGCGTGCGACAGGAGCTGTCGCGCGTCAGAAGCTCCGCCCGGGCGCGCACGTGCTCTCGGGCCCCGCGGCGTAGTGATCGCGGACGAACGCCTCGAGCGACGCGCGATCGAGGCAGTCGGCGCGGTAGATCCATCCCCACGCGGCGGCCGCGATCGCCACGTCGTTCGCCGGACGCGGCGCGAGGATCACGCGCGTGCGGATGCTCGGATCGCACAGCAGGTCCGCCGGGCGTGCGTCGCGGATCGCGCGGAGCTCGGCGACGTCCGACGCGCACGAGGCGAGATCGCAGCGATAGAGGAGGAGGACGCCGCCGTGCTCCATGCTGTGCACGAGGTACCCGTCCTCGACCGGCTGCGCGTACTCCTGATAGTTCGCCCAGATCGGGTAGTGCGGACCGCTCGAAGGCGGGTTCGACGCGTACGCGACGGCGGTGCCCTCGGGGACGTGCGGGCTGTCGGCGAGCGGGATCGCCTCGATGCGCACGTTGCACGCCGCCGCGTCACGCGGGGCGGCGTCGACGGCGGCGTCGGCGGCCGATGCATCGACGAGGTGCACGTCGGGTCGCGCGGGCTGCCGATCGACGCCCGCGTCGGCGGGCGGATCCGCGCCCGGGACGTGCTCGTCGCCGCACGCGGCGACGAAGGCCAGCGCACAAATGACGAAGCGCGCAGCCCGCCAGATGCGAGTGCGCGCTCCGTGCTCCATCGGATGCGGGCGAGCTTACTTCTTGACGACTTCGACCTTGAGGGTCGCCGTCACGCCCGGCATCAGCTTCACCGGGATCTCGACCTGGCCGAGCGCCTTGAGCGGCTCCGCGAGGTGCATCTTCTTGCGGTCGATCTCGACGCCGGCCTTCTTGGCCTCCGCCTCGATCTCCTTCGCCGTCACCGAGCCGAAGAGCTTGTCGTCCTCGCCGACCGGACGCGCGATCTTGAGATTCAGCGCGTTGATCTTCTCGGCGACGCCCTGCGCCTCTTTCTTGGCCTTCTCGGCCTTCGCGACCGCGACGGCCTTGTCGTGCTCGAGGCGGTTGATCTGCGCCGTCGTGGCGGGGACCGCCAGCTGACGCGGAAGGAGGAAGTTGCGCGCGAAGCCCGGACGGACCTTCACGAGCTCACCGGACTTGCCGACGTTCTCGACGTCGCTCTGGAGGATCACCTGAAGGGTGGTTGCCATGACTTCCTCGTTCAGGCGCTCGTGACCGTGAAGGGCAGGAGCGCGATGTTGCGCGCCCGCTTCACCGCCAGGGTGACCTTGCGCTGGTGGAGCGCGCAGTTGCCGCTGATCCGGCGCGGAACGACCTTCCCGCGCTCGGACACGAAGTACTTCAGCGACTGCGGGTCCTTGTAGTCGATGACCTGCGCCTTGTCCGCGCAGAACTTGCAAACACGCTTCTTGCCACCGCGGCGGCGGCCAGGAGCGTCGGCGTTCAGATCCGGCGTGCGGCCGAAGTCCTTGTCGTCATCCATCATTGCCATGACTCATCTCCTCAGGAAGCTTCGCCGTCGGTGGCTTCGGGCTTCGCGCTCGCCGGCGACTCCTCGCCGGCCTCGGCGGTCTCGCCCTCCGCGCCCGCCTCGCCGTACTCGTCCTCGCCACGCTCGCCACGCATGCTGCGCGGCGCGTCCGGACCGAGATCGATGAGACCGAGCTGCTTCTCGCGCGACTCCTTCTCCTCTTCCTCGACCGGCAGCTCGAGGCGCTGGAACTTCACCTCTTCCGGATCGACGGTGAGGCCGGCGACGTCGACCTCGTCGTTCGTCTGCACGGTCTGGAACTTGAGGACCGAGTCCTGCAGCTTCAGGTTGCGCTCGACCTCGGCGACGAGGCCGCCGCGGCCCACGTACTTCACGAAGACGTAGACGCCCTTGCGCTGCTTCGCGACGGGGTACGCCAGCTTGCGGCGGCCCCACGACTCGACCTTGACGAGCGTGCCGTTGTCGCGCGAGACGACCTCGGCGACGCGCCCCTGGACGCGCTCGGCCGTGTCGGCGTCGACGTCGGGACGGAGGATGTAGATCGTCTCGTACTCACGAGACTTCAGGACTTGTGCTTCAGGCATTGTGACTCCCTGTGGATCGCCCTCGGTTCGTCCGAGGGGAGCCCGTGCAGCTCAGCCGCGCGAGCAAGGATTTCCCGGTCTTTCGGCCGGGGGCGCGCTTCTTAGCACACCCTCCCCGGCCGTGCGCCGCTATTTCTTCGTGTTTACCGCGTTCATCGCCGCGGCGATGCCCGAGGCGACGACCTTCTCGACCGCCGCCGCCGCGCGGTCGACGACGTCGGGCAGCTCGGCGCGCTCCATCGCGTCGAAGTCCTGGAGCACGAAGTCCGCGACGTCGCCCTTGAACCCGGGCGGAGGCCGGCCGATGCCCACGCGCACGCGCGTGAACTCCGGCGTCCCGAGCCGCTGGATGATGCTGCGCAGGCCGTTGTGCCCCGCGTGGCCCCCGCCGACCTTCAGGCGAACGTCCTTCCACGGCAGGTCGAGCTCGTCGTGGACCACGACGACGTTCGCCGGCGCGACCTTCAGGAAGGCCGCCGCCGGCTGCACCGAGTCGCCGCTCAGGTTCATGTACGTCCGCGGCTCGAGCACCGCGACGGGATGGCGAGCGCCACCGATCGCGAGCTCGCCCTTCGTCCAGACCCCGGAGAACTTCTCCTTCAGGTCCGGCAGGCCGTGGGCGCTCGCGAGGCGCTCCACGACCATGAAGCCGACGTTGTGCCGGTTCCTCTCGTACTTCTTGCCCGGGTTCCCGAGCCCGACGACGAGATGCAAGACGGTGACGTTCGCGCGCGAACGAGAAGAAGCTTACTTCTTCTTCGCGGCTTCCTTCTTGTCGCCGCCGGCCGCGGCCGCAGGGGCCTTGCCGGCCGCCGCCGCAGGGGCCGCGCCCGCCGCCGGAGCCGCACCGGCCGCCGCTGCGCCCGGAGCCGCCGCCTCTTCCGCGCTGCGATCCTTCTCCGGCGCGACGACCGCCACGAGGGTCTGCTCGGCGGGGAGCCGGATCTCGACGCCCTCGGGGAGCTGGATGTCCTGCGCGTGGATCGCGGTGCCGAGCTCGAGGTTCGTCACGTCGCACTCGAGCTTGAGCGGGATCCGGTCCGGGAGGCAGCGCACCGGGACGGTGCGGTAGACCTGGCGGAGGATGCCGCCGTTGACCACGCCGATCGCCTTGCCGTTCGCCTGGAGCGGAACGTCGACGTCGACGGTCTTGTCGAGCGACACCTGGACGAAGTCCACGTGCTCGAGCGCACGCGTGACCGGGTGATAGGTGTACTCCTTGATCATCACGAGCATGTCCTTGCCCGCGCCGTCGACCGCCATTTTGAGAACGGTGTTCTGACCGCGCTCGCTCTTGAGCACGGTGAGAATGTCCTTCGGCGCGATCGCGAGCGGGGTCGCGTCGAGACCCTTGCCGTACGCGACCGCGGGGATCTGGCCCTGCTTGCGGAGGCGGCGGGCCGCGCCCTTGCCGTGCTCGGTGCGGGGGTTGGCGGTGACGTTGTGCATGGCGGCGGACATGGCAGCTCCTCGGAATCTCGTAGGAATCCCCTCACCGGACGGGCCCGGGCTCTCGGGGGCAGCGGGATTTAGCAGAGGACCCGCGCGGTTGGTAGTGAATTTCAGCGATACGGTGCGTCGGAGTGCACCACGACGGGCTTCGGCGGCTGCGCGAGCGCGACCAGACCGCGGACGAGCAGGAGCACGAGCGCGATGTTCGCCGCCGTGCGGGCGAAGGCGATCATCGACAGCGCCACGAGATACGCGTCGGTCTCGCCCGAACGAACGAACAGCGGCATGAGCGGATAGGCCGCGCTCAGCGCGAGCGTCACGGCCAGGCTCGCGATCGCCCACGCGAGGAGCTTGCCGTACGCGTCGGGACGGTGGCGCTTCACGACGGTCGCGACCACCACGACGATCGCGATCTCGCCGCCGATCGCCACGAGGCTCGAGAGCCCCGACGAGATCGAGCTCAGCGCGAGCGACGTGGAGTCCACGCGGTCACGCGAACAGCGAGCTGACCGAGTCCGCGTGGTGGATGCGCTTGATCGCTTCGCCGAGCAGGCGCGCGATGCTCACCTGCTTGATCTTCGGGCACGCCTTCGCCGCCTCGCTGAGCGGGATCGTGTCGGTGACGACGACCTCGTCGAGCGGCGAGTCGATGATCCGCTGGATCGCCGGCCCCGAGAGCACGCCGTGCGTGGCGCACGCGACGACGCGCGTGGCGCCGTGATCGACCAGCGCCTTCGCCGCGCCGGTGAGCGTGCCCGCGGTGTCGATCATGTCGTCGACGATGATGCACTGCTTGCCCTTCACGTCGCCGATGAGGTGCATGACCTCCGAGACGTTCGCGCGCTCGCGGCGCTTGTCGATGATCGCGAGGCCCGCGTTCAGGCGCTTCGAGTATGCGCGCGCGCGCTCGACGCCGCCCGCGTCGGGAGAGACGACGACCGACGACGCATCGAAGTGCTTCTTCAGGTAGTCCTCCATCATCACCGGCAGCGAGTAGAGGTGATCGAAGGGGATGTTGAAGAAGCCCTGGATCTGACCGGCGTGGAGATCGACCGAGACGACGCGCGTGACGCCGGCCGCCTGGATGAGATCGGCGACGAGCTTCGAGGTGATCGGCGTGCGCGGCGCGACCTTCCGATCCTGACGCGCGTAGCCGTAGTACGGGATGACCGCGGTGATGTTCTCCGCCGACGCGCGACGGAGGGTGTCCGCCATGATCAGGAGCTCCATCACGTGGTCGTTGACGGGGCTCGACGTCGGCTGGATCACGAAGGCGTCGACGCCGCGGACGTTCTCGTTGATCTCGCAGAAGGTCTCGCCGTCGCTGAACCGCTGGATCTTGCACTTCCCGAGCGGCGTCTCGAGGTAGCCCGCGATCGCCTGCGCGAGCTGCGGGTGGGCGTTGCCGGAGAAGAGGCAGACCTTCTTGAACACGCGCGAGCCTCCACGCTGGAAAACGCTCGAAAACCGAGCCTTTTCGTCGCGCGTGGTCTACTCGCCGGTTCGAGGAGTGTCAACGCACGGCGTCGATTTTTGCGACCGTCTGTCGCCGTCCATCGCCCTCGCCCGCTTCAGCGGAGCATCTGCGCGCACTCGGTCGTGTGCTTGCTCTTGCTGCCGAGCTTCACGCACGACGTGTACGCGCGACGCGCGTCCGCGAGCTTGCCCTTCTCCTGGTACGCGGCGCCGAGGAGGAGCCACGCCTCCGCGTCCGTCTCGTCCAGCGCGACCGCGCGCTCGCCGGCCTCGATCGCGTCGGCGATCTTGCCGTGCTCGAGCGCCTTCTTGCACGACGCCTTCTCTTCTTTCGCGTCGCCCTTCACCTCGTCCCCGGCCGCCGAGGGCGCAGGCTTCGCCGCCTCGGGCTCGGGCGACGCCGGCGCCTCGGGCGCGGCGGCGGTCGTCGTCGTCGTCGTCGTCGTGGGCTCGGCCGCCGCGACGGGCGCCGCCGGCTGCACCTCGAGGGGTGCGGGAGGCGCGGCCTTCGCCGCGGGCGGCTCGACGATCATCGCGGCCTGCGCGGGCGCGGCGATCGTCTTCGACGACGGCGCCATCGCCGTCCGCACGACGGCGGCGAGGCAGACGACGGCGGACACACCGACCGCCCACGTCACGTACCGCACGAAGCGCGCGCGGCGCTGCACGACCTCGGGCGCGCTCTTGCGCTTCGCCTTGTCGGGCGCGTCGAGCTCCAGCTCGTCGTCGTCGGCGGCGATCGCCCCGAGATCGCCCTGCGAGAAGAACTTCTCGTGCACCGCGAGATCGCCGACCGGCGGGATGCTCTCTTCGTCGATCGTGGTCGCGGGCGGCGGCGGCGTGAGCTCGTCACGCGCGGCGACCGAGGCCTCGGCCTTCGTCTCCTCGGCCTTCGTCGTCTCCTCGGCCTTCGTCTCCTCGGCCTTCGTCGTCTCCTCGACCTTCGCGTCGGTCTTCGCTTCGACCTTCGCTTCGACCTTCGCTTCGGTCTCCGCTTCGATCTTCTCCTCGGCCGGCGGGGGCGCGGAGTCGAGCTGCTCGATCGCCTTCTCGGCGTGGGCGGCGGCCTCGGCTTTGAGGCGCTGCTCGCGCGCCTGGGACGTCGGCGCGAGGCTCGTCGCGGCATCGGTCTCGATGCGCGGCGGGGGCTCGCTCGTCGCGGGAGGAGGCACCGACACGCCGATCACGACGTTCGGAACGTGCGGCGCTGCCGGCTCCGCGGCGCTCGCCTCGACGTTCTGCATCGTCTTCGGCCCGATGCTCGGGCGGGAAACGCGGCTGCGGCGACTCGAGCGACCCTTTCTCATGATTCCTCGCGTGAGAGTGCGCGGCGAGATGCAAGCCGCGTGCACGGTGCCGGGACGATCGAGGCAGCGTGCGATTCGACGCCCATTCGTCCAGCAGAAGTCCGCCTTCGACGAAGCGCATTGGACCGCGTCGGCCTCCGAGCGTCAACGCGCGCACGACAGATCGATCGTCTTTTGCTCACGCGTTGCGCCACCTTGGGCCGCGGGGTAAAGGGCTCGGTCGTACCTGTGAACACACGCCGCCGACCGAGGAGCGTCCCCCACCGCGGGGCGCGGGACGTGAACGAGGCGCCGGCCAGGGCTGCGAAACGCGACACGTCGATCATGGGGATGGCCGAGGTCGTCGTCGCCCGTCAGGGAATCGACTCGGCCCGTCGTGGACACCCGTGGATCTACGCGTCCGCGGTGGTCCACGTTTCTCCTTCTTCGTCACCGGACGCGCGCGGATCGATCGTGCGCATCGTCGACGAGCGCCGCGAGCCGGCCGGCTGGGGCGTCCACGACCCGACCTCGCCGATCGCCGTTCGCGTCTGGAGCACCGACCCTCGCACGGCGCTCGACGCGAGGCTCTTCGGCGAGCGCGTCCGCCGCGCGATCGCCGTCCGCCGCGTCCTCTTCGCCGGCGACGCGACGACCGCCTACCGCCTCCTCAACGGCGAAGGCGATCGGACGCCGGGCTTCGTCGTCGATCGCTACGGCGAGGTGGCCGTCCTGCGCATCGACGGCGACGCCGCGCGCGCCGTCGCGCCGGCCCTCGCACGCGACCTCGAGCCGCTCCTCCGCGAGATCGGCATCACCACGCTGCTCGAGCGCGTGCCGAGGAAGGGCGACGCGAAGGAGGTCCTCGTCCGCTTCGGACCGCCGGCGTCCCGCGTCACGGTGCGCGAGCA
>JBDHVD010000262.1:0-11860 GCA_039809525.1 Labilithrix sp.
CGTCGTCCGACCCGCCGCATCCTGCCGCAAACACGGCGGGGACCGAGAGGGCGAACGCGGAGACCATCAAGAAACGCGCGAGCTTCACGGGCGGGCACGATACTCTTGGATCGCGTGACGAGCGAGGCATCAAAGCGAGGGCCGCGCTTTCGCGAGTCGCTCCCGTCCGTGCTCCACGAGCGCGGCCTCATCGCGCCGCCGCTCCCGAAGCACGCCCCGCGCGGGCAGCGCGTGCTGCGCGCCGTCGTGCGTCTCGTGCAGGGGCTCTACTTCCACGACGGCTTCCGCATCGCCCCGGCGATGGCGTTCCACTTCTTCTTGAGCCTCCTGCCCCTGCTCGTCTTCGGCGGCTGGGTGATCGGCGCGCTCGTCCGGCAGCGCGGCGCCGACACCGTGCTCGAGCCCTTCCTCGCGAGCCTGCCTGCGGGGACCGAGGGCATCGTCGAGCGGGAAGCGCATCGCCTCGGCGGCGCCGATCGCCTCGGACCGCTCGCGGCGCTCGGCTTCCTCTGGATCGCGTCGGGCGGAACGCATGGGCTCATGGGCGCGGTCGAAGGCGTCGTCGGCGCGCCCCGACGGCCGTGGTGGAAGCAGCGCCTGGTCGCGCTCGTGTGGGTCCTCGCGACGCTCGCCACCATCGCCGTCGCGTCGATGGCCGTCATCCAGTGGGACGACGCGTTCCACGACGAGAGCACGAGCGCGGCCGTTGCGTCGACGCCCGCGCCCGCGCCCACGTCGACGACCGCGACGTCGAAGGCGAGCTCTGCCGGGACGCCGCGATCGCACAGCCGTGCGCCGCGTGCGCGTCGCTCGATGCACATGCTCGAGAGCGGCGGCGAACGCGTGCTCGCGCTCGTCTTTTCGCTAGCTGGAGCAGTCGTCGGCCTTGCCGGGTTCTATCGGCTTTCGGTAAGCAATGTGAAGCGAGTGAAGCGACGCGTCTTCCCCGGCGCGGCGCTCGCGGTGGGCTTGTGGCTCGTCATCTCGTGGGGCTTCGGTCTCTACGTGCGGACGCTCACGGACTACGCCGTCTTCTACGGAAGCCTCGCAGCCGTTGCGGTGTTGCTCGTGTGGCTCTGGCTCGCCAGCCTCGCGATCCTCGTCGGAGCGGAGCTCAACGCGCAGCTCGAAGGGCTGCGCGACCTGAGTCACTGACGACGACATCCTCGAAGCGCACATCGGCCAGCGCACACTGGATCACGACGACGTCCATCCTCGGGCGCGTCGGGATCGGGGTGTCGTGGTGCGCGCGAGATCCGGCGCGGGGCTGCGTGTGAGGCACACACCGTAAGCCTATTTTTCCGAGGTTAAATCGACGTCGCCTCCGTGCACGAAGTCTCCTGATCGTGCATCCTATTGGAGTGCGGGAGGCAGTGTGAGGCTGCCGGTAGTTCCCTGCAATCGGACATGACGAACACGCTACGACGCGCGCTCTTCGCCAAGCCCACGACGGCCTTCTGCTCGCTGCTCGTCCTCCTCGGAGCGGGCTGCGTGAAGAAGCAACAGACCCCCGACGATGCGATGCTACGCGCCGTCGAGCAGGAGTCTTCCTCCGGCGTCGTCGCCATCGCGACGACGATGGCCGATGCGCCCTCGCACATCACGCTGTGCAGCGGCGCGCTCGTCGCGCCGAACCTCGTTCTCACCGCGCGTCACTGCGTCTCGCGCGCGGTCACCGCGACGCCGTCGTGCGATGCGCGCGGCCGCTCGCACAACGGCGATCACCTCGCCGAGGACGTCGATCCGCAGGCGATTGCAATCTACACGGGTACGCACGTGCGTCCCGACGTCGACGTCCCCGTGGCGCGCGCGGTGCGCACGCTCCACCCCACGGGCCAGGTGCTCTGCGATTCGGACGTCGCGTTCCTCGTGCTCGATCGCGCGATCCCGAACGCGACGATCCTCTCGATGCGCCTCCACGCGCCGGTCGAGGCGGGCGACATGGTCGTGCCCGTCGGCTTCGGCGGCGGACCGCTCAACGTCGTCGGCCACAAGGTCGCGCGCTCGAAGAGCACGGTGCTCGCCACCGGTCCGAGCGCGAACGCCGCCACCGGCGCCGTCCTCGGCCCGCGCGAGTTCGAGGTCGACCGCGCCACCTGCCGCGGCGACTCCGGCGGCCCCGCGATCGACGTGATGACCGGCGAGATCGTCGGCGTCGTCTCGCGCGGCGGCAGCTGCACCGCGCACGGCAACCACGTCTACACGCGCGTCGACGCGTACAAGCGCCTCGCCGGCGCCGCCTTCTCCGCCGCGGAGAAGGAGTGGAACGTCGCCGCCCGCGAAGCCGCGCGCGAGCAGCACGATCGCAAGGACTGATCGCGTCATCCACCGCGTCGGCGCGGCGGCTCGATCACCTCTCGAAGAAGCGATCCGACGAGCGCCTCGATGCGCGGGCGGCCGTCGAACTTCTTGCGCAGCTCGTCGACGTGCCAGTCGAACGTCGACGCGAGCGTGCCGTGCAGCGCGCAGAAGTCCGCTCGCTCTCTTCCCGCGACGAGCCAGCAGAGCACCGCGCGCTGAACGGGCGTGAGATGCGCGCCGCGCACACGCGCGATCACGTGGAGCGCGAGCCGCTCCGAGCGGATCGGAAAGGCGAGCGCGCGATCGATCAGCGGATCGAGGGTGGCGCGCCCGATGGGCTTCGGCAGCATCGGCGTCCGTCGCTCTGCGAGGAGCTCGTCGAGGCAAGGGTCGAGGATGCCCGTGACGGCCGCGCAAGGTACGTCGGGCAGCCGATCGACGACGTAATCGAGGACGTCGAGCCCGCCATACTTCTGTCGTCCGCCGGGGAGGCTCATGTCCGTGAGCACGAGGCGGACCGTACCGTTGGAGGCGATCACCTCGAGCGCCTCGCGGACGGTCGCGGCGACGCGCACTTCGAATTCGGAACACAGGAGCCGCGAGAGCGCGCGCGCCTGGTGCGGTTCGTCCTCGACGATGAGTGTCCACCCGTTGCGTCGCTGAGTCGACGTCACGCTCCCGCCCCCAGATATCGACCCTGCGAAGGTATCGAGACGCACGTCGGTCGACAATGGGCGAGCGCGCCCGCCTCGCGAGGCTTCCGAAGTGGTCCAGATCCCTGGCCCAGAGCAGGGGCCCGGTCGTTTCTCGTCGTCACGGACGGGCGCTCGGCGGACCGTCGAGCCTCGACGCAGCGCGCGGGAGGCTGAATGTACGACTATCTGATTCAGGACTGGACCACGATCTCCGTGAACGCGACGCAGGGCTCGCTCACGCAGGCCGAGAGCGAGTGGATTAGCTTCCAGCCGTTCAGCGACATCGTGTTCTGGCTGGAGGTGCGTGGTGTCGTCGTGCCCACCGGCGCGACCTCCGTGCAGATGCAGTACCAGACCGCGCCGGCGCGCGACGAGAGCCTCTTCCTCGACATGGTGACACCCTTCGATCTCACGGTGTCGTCGACGCCCAGGGTCGATCCGGTCCTGCTCACGGCCGGACCGGCCGTCCCGCTTGCTCGGTGGGTGCGATGGAAGCTCAGCGTCGCCGGGGTACCCGAAGCCGACTGGGGCGCGACCTTTCGCCTGCACGCCGTCGCGAACGCGGTGGGGCCGCTCTAGATGATCGGCTTCGGGATCGAGGGCTGGCGGACGCTGAAGGTCGCGGACGGCTCCTTCGTCCAGGAGGAGGCGCGCTGGGTCGATCTGGCCGCGTACCGGGACGTGTCGCTCTGGCTCCAGGTCAAGTCGGTGCAGCTCGACGGCGGCGAACCGAGCTGTTCGCTCTACTACGAGGTCGCTCCGGATCGCGACGGAAGCCTCTTTCAGCCCGTCGCGGAGATCGCGCTCGGGGCCGGGGCGGGGCCGCCGCTGATCACCGGTCCGCCGGTCGTCACCTCGATCGCGCTCGACGGCGAACCCGCGATTCCGCTCGCGCGCTGGTTGCGGTGGAGGCTGCGTGCCTTCATCGGCAGCGCTTCTGTCTGCTTCAGCCTCGCGGGCTCCGCGACACCGGTTGGACGCTGAAGGAGGGACGCGCGTGTTCATCTACCTCTTGCAAGATTGGGTGTTCCTGAGGGCGGGCCCCGGACCTGCCACGCTCGTTCAGTCGGAACAGGGCTGGCTCGACATCGGCCCCGCCGGAACGATCTGGCTCTGGGCGCAGTTCGCCGATATCGACAACGGGGGCGTGTCAGGCCTCTCCCTCGTCTACGAGACCTCCCCGCTGCGCGACGACGCGTTCTTCGCCGAGGCAGCGTCGGTCCTCGACTCCGAGGTAACCGGCCTCATGACGCCGCAGCTCCGCTACGTCGACAGCACGCTGGAGCCGCCGCCGGGAAGCTGGCTCCGGTGGAAGGTCGAAGCACCGTCGGTCGACGTGACGTGGTCGCTCGGCTTTCGAATCTTCTGCGCGGCGGATCGCGCGCCGAGCGCGGGCACGGCCTCGCGGCTCCTTGCCGAGACGGGAAAGGAGGCAACGCGCGACGGGATCACGTCCGCCGCGAAGCGAGGCCCGGCATCGAAGGACATCGACTGCGATTGCGCGCCGCCCGCGCGGAGGCGTTGATCTCCGGATGGCGGTGCTACCCTACGGATGGCGATGAAGGGGGCCTTCGCAAGCACGCTCGTGCTCTCCGCGTGCCTCGTGGCGAGCGCGTGCGGGACGAGCTCGACGCCGTCGACGCCGGACGACGCCGGCGCGGAGCAGTGTGCGGTGCCTGCGGGCCTCGCGCCGGAGCAGTTCCTCACGGCCGACAAGTGTGCCGCGCCGATCGTCGTACCGAACCAGGGCGCCCCTCAACCCTACGATCCGGAGCCAGCCTCCGGCGGCGCGATCCCCCCGGGGGTCTATGACGTCGTCGTCCACTTCGGCATGTACGACGAGATTCCTGGGCCGGAGCGCTTGCTCGTCTTCGGCGATGGGAGGTTCGTTCGAACCAGGAACTTCTCGCTCCCCGGCTTCAGAGGGACCGGGTCGAGGTACATGGAGCGCTCGTCCGGCAGGCTCGTGACGTCGGGGTCGACGCTCACGTTCGAGAAGGACTGCAGCCTCGTCAGCCGAGTGGGCGATGCGGACGCGGTCCCGACGCTTCCGCGGAGAGAGAGCTGGAACTACGGAGTTCTCTTCAAGTGCGGTGGTCCTGTCGTGCTCAGGCGCGATCACGTGCCAGCCGACCCGGACGCTCCGCCCACGACTGTCATCTACCTGCGCCGGTGAGCGGTGTTCGCCGTTTCGGCTCGCGTGCGGCGTAGCACGATGTTGCTCGAGTCTTCCGGCCGTGATGAGGACCAGTATGGGGAACACTCGAACCATGCGCGAGGAGATAGGGGTCGCGTTGCCAGTTTCCGGAGCACGGCGTGAAGTCGATCACGAGGCGCACCTCCGAGTCGCGGGCACAGAATTTGGCGAGCAGTCCGCGCGCGCTCGCAAGGGGAGGTCGCCTGATGCAGCTTCCCAGTCGCGTACGCGGATGTCGGCCGGAGAAGCTCCGCACACGGCTGGGCCTAGCCCGACTGTCGCGACGACTGGACGGAGCGAGAGTGCAGGGAATGCGAGAGTGCACGCTCCTGCTCGCTTCCCGGCCCGGATCGCCGGGCTCGTCGCTGCGCGGCTCGATGCGGCGCAGCCGTCGACGCGATCGTCCGAGAAGCAAACGAACGTCGGCGTCGGCGCTCTCGCGCAGCCACTCCGCGGTCTCCCGCAGACGAGCTGGGCGCAACGGCCCTGGAGGTCGAGCGTGCAAGGGATCTCCACGTCGCGCGACCGCCCCCAGCCGTGGACGCGTCCGATCGGGACGATCTCGCCGGAGCGCGAGCGACCGACCGTCATCCTTCGGGCTTGGTCGAGCAGGCTCTGCCAGCTCACGGGCGACGTGGATCGCGCGACGGGCCGCCCGACGGGCATGGTGATGGGCAGCGGCCCCGGAGCGCGCGGCGTCCGCGCGACGGACATCGGCTGGTCGTTCGAGCATGCGGACAACTTGGTCTTCTTCTTCGGAGACACCGACTACGCCGTGACGCCGATGGGCGATCCCTACCGGGTGGATCGGTGCGATCCGGCCGAGTGCGGGACGCTCGAGTCCGCTGACAAGCCTCGCGAAGTCCAGCCGGGCCCCCACTTCGCGCGCTGGGAGTCTGACGATGCGTACAGCCAACACCTCGACGTGCTCGGCACGTCTCCCGAGTGCATCGCGACTGTGCCGTTGCAGGCGTTCGACCCCGAAAGGTGCATCCCCCTCGACGTCGCCTCGGATGACAAATTGTTGTTACGCCCGACCCGGTTGAATCACTCCCCGCTCGGCCGCTCCGAGGGAGCCTTCAGCGGTTTCAGCGACGGCCGCGACATGTATGCGTTCTTCACGCTGCGCGCTTGGCCGCTCGGTTGCAACGAGCCGGGCGGCTGCCCTCATGACTATCACAGCGCGCCCGGGGGCAAGCTCGCGCTGACGCGCTCGACCGACGGCGGGCGCAACTTCGACGAGCTCGCGTTTGTCTCGGACACGAAGTTCCTCTTTGCGGCACCGAGCGTCGTCTCGCGGTCGTCGATCCCGCATCTTCCTGAAGGCTTTGGCGGACGAGACGTCGTGGTGGTCTTCGGAAGTGGACGGATCCCCCGAAGGCCGCCCGAGCAGGGCCTTCACGAATGGGCCGAGAGCTACGCCTACCTCGCGGTGGCGCCGCTTGACGGGGTGGCCGGCCGGCGCGCCTCGGCGACGGTCAACATGATCGATCTCGATCCCTCGCAGATGACGGGCGGCGTCATCTCCTCTGCACGACCGCTCGAGGGCGATGCGATAGGCACGCGCCTGGAGGACCGGTGGATCCTTGCCCAGGGCGAAAGGATCCTGGTCATCCGGAGCGACGGATTCGTGTTCGCGCACGACGTCGCGCCGGCCGCGATCCGCCCCGCCTACTGGATCCCGCCAGACCCGAGCGCGCCGATCGCTCCCGTCGTGGCGGCGCGGCCCGAGGACAAGCGCGTGCTCGTGCACGGAGATCGCGTCCTCGTCGTGACCGAGTCAGGGGAGGTCTTCGCTCACCGTGTTACGTCGATCGTGGAACGGGCTGTACCACTCGGGGGAGCACGGGTTGGCACCGAGCCAGGCGATACCTGGGTCGTCGTCGTCGGGAATCGCATCATCGTCACCAACCGCGCGGGCGAGGTGTTCGCCCACGCGATCTCGGACACCAGGATCGGGCCTAGAGCTCGACTGAACGTCGTCGAGACGACGACGATAGCCGGAGCCCGTCGCGTTGCTGGGTGGTTCACGCCCGGCTCTTCCCCCGATCGGTGGGTGCTGGGCGCCGGCGACGCGCTCATACGGATCACCGGGCTCGGGCAATGCTACGCGCACTTCGTCTCTGCGACAGCCGTCAGCGCGCCACGTCAGGTCGACGGCCCGCCGTTCATCGCAAGGCGGCCGGACGCGCGGTGGGTGCTCGGCCTTCGCTCGGCCGAGAGCGTTCACCGATACCGTCTCGCTGTCATCAGCTACGAACTCACGAGCTGGCGCTACTTCCGTTCGCTGGACGCGAGCGGGAAACCGGTCTGGACCGACGACGAACGCCTCGCTGGACCTCTTCCCCCGACGCTGCCCGACGAGACCGACGTTCACAAGGCGCTCGGCTACTTCTCCGTGCGCTTCATCGAGCTGCTCGGCAAGTGGGTCATGTTCTACGTCTCGAACATCGCGGACCCGCGCCAGGCGTGGGGCGTGTACGCCCGCACGGCGACGTTCCCGTGGGGTCCGTGGTCGGACCCGACGCCGGTCCTCCTCTTCCCGCAGGGATTCTGCGAGTTCATCCATGCGGCAGAGCCGCCTCCCGGCGCCATGCCGACCGAGCGCGATCAACGCCAATCTCGCTTTCCGACCGAGCGCGATCAGCCCGCGCCCCGCTTTCCCGGTCAGCGCGATAGGCCGTCCTGCTACCCGAACCCGTACCACGACGGCAATCGGAGCAAGGTGACCTCGCTCGCGCTCGGCAAGACGTTCTCGGTGATCAACGGCGGCGCGTACTACGCGCCGTTCCTCCTGCCCTCCCGCTACGCACGACGGCTCGCGAACGGCAACGTCGCCCTCTACTACACGCTCTCGACGTGGAACCCGTATCAGACCGTCCTCATGAAGGCGGAGCTCGAGCTCGCGTAGCGGCGTCGAACGCCTCCTCCGAGGTCGTACTCCCCAGGGCGGTTGATCGATCGGCCGATCTCGCCGACGCTGGACAGTGATGGGGCGGGGGCTCGATCGAGAGGCGGCCTTCGAGCCGCGCACGTTCACGCATCGCACCGATCGCGGCGAGCTCCGCATCGTGCATGCGGCCCCGACGGTGGTGCACTTCGCGTACGACGGGTTCTCGGACGGGACCTTTCCGAAGTTCATCCAGGACGTCTGGGAGCGCGAGGGCTTCGGCGCGCTCGACCGCGTGCAGGTCTACGTCGATACGTCCGGACAGACCGGGACGACGAGCGAGTTCCGTACGGGCCTCCTCCGCTGGGCGAGGCCGGTGCTCGCCCAGGCCGACGAGTACGTGCTGCTCGTCAAATCGCGGTGGATCGCGATGGGCATCGCGCTCGTCCGCGCGGCGGTGCGGCTGCTCGCATCGCACATCGAGGTCCAGACGAAGCCGGACGTCTTCCAGGCGCAGCTCGAGGCCGCCGTTCGGCGCTCGCTCGACGACTCCGTGCGCGCGCGCGGTGCGAGCGCGGCGGCCGGCCGTACTCCTCAGGTAGGTTGACCCGATCGGGCGGCTCGCCGACGCTCGACGTCGATGGGGCGGGGGCTCGAACGCACGGGCGATTTCGAAGAGCGCAGGTACGTGCATCGCACCGATCGTGGAGAGCTGACGCTCTCGGTGCCGGCGCCGACGGTGTTCGCGTTCGAGTACGACGGCTTCACCGACGAGACGTTCATGCGCTTCGTCGAGGAGACGTGGGACCGCGAGTTCGGCGCGGCCCCGCGGCGGAGCGTGCAGGTGTTCGCCGATACGGCGCGGCAGTCCGGCTACACCGCGAGCTTCCGCACCGCGATGATGGAGTGGTCGAAGCGCATGGTCGGCCAGACGAACGAGTACGTGCTGCTCGTCAAGTCGCGCTGGGTGGCGATGGGCATCGCCATCGTGCGCTCGACCATCGGTCTGCCCGCGCCGCACGTCGAGGTGACGGCGGACGGCGGCGTCTATCGCAAGAAGCTCGACGCCGCCGTCCGGCGATCACTCCTCAGTTCCCGTGACCGGAGCCCCGCGTCAGCTTCCCGCGGATGAACGCGTCGATCTGCGTCCAGCTCTGGAGGTGGTTCTCGTGACCGTTGATGTGATGACCGATCGCCGAGAGGTAGTTCAAGGTGACGCTCGGCGCGTTCGGGTAGAACGTCGGCTCGGGGCCCATGTACACCGAGGGCTGGAGCGCGTCGTAGTCGCCGTTCTGGACGAGCACCGGCACGGTGATCTGCGTGCTGCGCGTGAGGTTGGCGTTGAGCCCGTAGTAGAAGAGATCGAGGAACTGACCGCGCGCCTGCACCGCGGGCCCGAGGTGCGCGTACTCGTAGCTCACGAGCGCCGGATCCATCTGGGGCACGTGATAGAAGACGCCGATCCAGAAGCCGAGCGAGAAGGTCGTCGCCGGGATGTACGGGGTCGTCAGCGTCGCGAGGATGTCCGCCGGATTGAAGGGGAGCGGATGCGGCGCGTGCATGAACGCGGTCGTCACGAGCACGTCGGGATCGTGGTACGTGCCCGTCGTGTAGATCGAGGTGAGCGAGCCGTTCGAGTGCCCGACGAGCGCGATGCGCTGGTGGAGGCGGCCCGTCGGGTTGCGGGGCGTGCGCAGGCTGGCGAGCACCTGGTGCAGCGCGCTCGCGGTCTCGGGGAGCGTGACGAAGTCACCGTCGGGCTGGCTGCTCTCTCCGGTGCCGAGCTGATCGATCGCGAGCACGTCGTAGTCGCGCTCCGCCATGTAGCGCGCGTACGAGTAGTCGATGCCGTTGATCTCGGGCAGGTCCCAGTACAGGTGATAGTGCGTCGCGCCGTGCACCAGCACCTGGAGCACGCGCTCGCGCGGCGGTCCCTGGTGATAGTAGTAGCCCGTGATCTGGTACGTGTGCCCGTCCGAGAGGCGCACCGGGAACGAGAGTCTGTCCGCCTGGACGGCGTTGCCAGGGGTGTGGGCAGGCTCCGCGCGTGCCTCCCCGGGCACGAACGCGGCGATGATCGCGCTCACGAAAGCAAAGGACACGACACGAGAGCGGACCGACTTCGACATGGACCCTCCTCGATAGCCTCGCGGCGGCGCGCGACGAGAACGGCGCGCAGCGCGGACTACTGCTAGATTGGTAGACTAGCCGAAAAAGGGTAAGCCGTTGAAACCGTCGTACGAGGTGCTTCAGGCAGAGGTGGGGGCGTCGGGGGCGGCGCTGCTCGCCGTCGCTCGTGACGGCACGATCCTCTCCTACGACGGTCGCTTCGCCCGTCACTGGGCGATCCCCGACGAGGTCTTCGCGACGCGGGCGTCGTCCGACCTCGTCGCCTGGCTGGTGGCGAGCGGCGGTGCCGGCGAGAAGGCGCTCGCCGAGCTCCTCGCTCTCGATGATCCGCCCGAGGAGGGCGAGCTCGAATCCCCCTCGGGGCGTACGCTCATGTTCCGCTGGGCGCACATCGCCGGAGATGGCGGAAGGGCGTGGGCGTTCACCGACGTCTCGGAGCGCAAGCACCTCACCGCGGGCCTCCGCGACGCGGGCGAGCTCTTACGCGTGCTCGAGGCGCATACCGACGGCGTGATCCTCGAGGTCGACGCCGACGTGCGCGTCGTCGCGCGGTGGTCGACGAAGGAGATGCTCTGCGACGCGCCGCCGGACACGAAGCTCCAGGGGAGCCGCCTGCCCGATCTCGCCGGTGGCACCGCCGGCGCGAAGCTCGACGCGCTCGTGCGCGGCGTGTTCGAGACGGGGGAGCCGCGCTCGATCGAGTACGCGATCGACGCGTACGGGACGCGCCGCGTCTACGCCGCCGACGCGCGGCTCATGCCGAGCGCGGAGGACGAGGCGCCGCGCGTGACGGTGATGTTCCGCGACGTCACCGAGCGCGCGCGCATGCAGATGCAGCTCCTCGAGACCGAGCGTCTCGCGTCGTTCGGTCTCCTCGCCGCCGGCGTCGCGCACGAGATCAACAACCCGCTCGCGTACCTGCTCCTCAACCTCGAACGGATCCAGAAGCGCCTCCGCGAGCTCGCCGGCTCCGCGCCCGACGAGCTCGTCGGCGAGCTGCTCGCCGGCGTGTCGATCGGCCTCGAGGGCGGACGGCGCGTCCAGGCGATCGTGAGCGACCTCCGCCGCTTCTCGCGCGCGGACGCGGGCGAGCCGAACCTGCCGATCGACGTGCGTCGCGTGCTCGACTTCGCCGTCGACATGGCCGGCCACGAGGTGAACAAGCGAGCGAAGGTGATTCGCGAGTTCCACGACGTGCCCATGGTGAGCGCGAGCGAGAACCGCCTCATCCAGGTGTTCCTCAACCTGCTCGTGAACGCGGCGCAGGCGATCGGCGACGGCGCGCCCGACGACAACGAGATCCGCATCGTCACCCGGACCGACGACCGGGGCCGCGCGGTCATCGAGATCTACGACACCGGCGAGGGCATGACCGCCGCGGTGATGCAGCACATCTTCGAGCCGTTCTACACGACGAAGCCCGCGGGCGTCGGCACCGGGCTCGGCCTCGCGATCTGCCGCGACATCGCCGCGTCGCTCGGCGGCGACATCGCGGTCGAGAGCGAGCAAGGACGCGGCACGGTGTTCCGCGTGCTCTTGCCCGCGGCGTGACTCACTTCTTCTTCGGTGCCTCGAGCCCGAGCTCCTTCATCACCGCTTGCAGGTCTTCCCACGCCTGCTTCTTCGCCTCGGCCTGCTGCGCGCTCG
>JBDHVD010000263.1:0-11853 GCA_039809525.1 Labilithrix sp.
GCGGCGTTCCGCTACGCCCGCAAGGCGTACGAGATCGCGCCCGAGGACCCGGCCGCGCTGCGCGACCTCGAGCAGTGGGCGTCGCGCTCCGGAGAGTGGACCGGGCTCGCGGACGCGGTGAAGGCGCGCCTCGCGGCGACCGACATCGCGGCGGACGAGGCGCGGCGCCTGCGGATGAAGCTCGCCGAGGTGGCCGCGTCGCACGCGGGCCGCTCGGACGACGCGATCAAGGCCTACCGCGACCTCATCGAGGCGAACGAGCAGGACGAGGACGCGATCGCGGGCCTCGACCGCCTGCTCCGCGCCGCCCCCGAGCGCCGCGACGATCTCCGCTGGCTGTTCCGCCTCCGCGTGAAGCGCGCGGGCGGCCTCGACAAGGTGCCGCTCCTCGCCGAGTGGGCGCTGCTCGAGGAGGAGGCCTTCGGCGCGCCCGAGGAGGCGATCACGCTGCACCGCGAGGTCCTCGAGATCGAGCCGAGCCACGTCGGATCGCTCCGGGCGCTCGCCCGCCTGCTGCTCGCGGCGGGCAACGCCGAGGAGGCGGCCGCGATCATCCAGCGGGAGCGCGATCTCGAGACCGGCGGCAGCCGCGTCGCGCGGGAGCTCGATCTCGCCCGCCTGTACCTCGGTCCGCTCAGGAACCCGCGCGAGGCGCTCGAAGCGGCCAAGCGCGCGCTCGCGATCGCACCGAACGACGCCCAGGCGATCGCGGTCGTCGAGGAGCTGCTCCCGATGGCGGAGACGCGCGCGACCGCCGCACGCGTCCTCGAGGACGCCTACGCGTCCGCCGGTCAGTGGAGCAAGCAGGGCGAGGTCCTCGCGGTGCTCATCGCGACCGCCCCGTCGAAGGCCGATCGGCTGGCGCTCCACCAGCGCCTCGCCGACGTGAAGGCGAAGCTCGGCGACGTGAACGGCGCGTTCGAGACGATCGCGAAGGCGGCGCTCGACTATCCCTCCGAGCTCGAGCTCTGGGATCGCCTGAGCGTCCTCGCGAACAAGACCCATCGCACCCAGGAGTTCGTCGACGCCATCGCGCAGGCGGTGCCGGAGCGCGGCGAGAGCGGGCTGCCGCAGCACGTCGAGCTCGATCTCGCCGAGCGCGCCGCGACCCTCTACGACGAGAACCTCGGCGACATCGATCGCGCGACGCCGTACCTCGAGCGGATCCTGGCGAAGGACCCGGGCAACGAGCGCGCGTTCGTGCGCCTGAAGCAGATCCTCACGACGCGCGAGCGCTGGAGCGAGCTCGGCGCGCTCTACGAGCGGATGATCGCCGCGACGTCGGACAACGCGCGCCGCGCCGATCTGCTCAACGAGGTGGCGCTCATCGCCGAGGAGATCACCGGCGATCCGAACAAGGCCATCCACTACTACGAGCGGATCCTCGAGATCGAGCCGGGGCACCAGCAGGCGATCCTCGCGCTCGACAAGCTGTACCAGTCGCAGGAGCGCTGGCAGGAGCTCGCGTCGCTGCTGCGGCGGCGCATCGATCTCGCCGGAGGCTCGGACACCACGGCCCTCGAGCTGCGCCTCGGCACGGTGCTGTTCGTGCGGCTCGGCGATCCCAAGACCGCCCTCGACTCGCTCGAGCGCGTCGTCACCGCCGACTCCTCGATCCGCGAGGCGCGCGACCTCGTCGAGAAGTGCCTCGCGCACCCCGATCTCCGCCAGCGCGCGGCGATCATCCTCGAGGGCGTCTACGTCGAGCGCGAGGAGATGCGCGATCTGGTGCGCGTCCTCGAGGTGCGCCTCGAGTTCGTGACCGACGACGTGGAGAAGCGCGATCTGCTCCGGCGGATCGCCGAGCTCAAGGACGAGCGGCTCACCGACGACCGCGGCTCCTTCGAGACGTACGGCAAGCTCTTGCCGCTCGCGCCGGGCGACGTCGAGGCGCGCGCGCGCTACCTCGAGATCGCGCGCCGGCTCGATCGCCTGAGCGAGGCGGCCGACGTCCTCATGCTCGCGGCGAAGAGCGCCGAGGCGCCCCAGCCCCGCGCCGAGATCCTCGGCGACGTGGCGCGCATCTACGAGGAGGCGGACGAGCACGACCGGGCAGAGGTGGTGCACCGGCAGATCCTCGACCTGTCACCCGACGACCCGGCCATCGCCATCCCGGCATGCCTCGCGCTCGAGCGGCTCTACACGCAGCGCGCGAAGCATGCGGACCTCGCGAAGGTGCTCGAGGCACGCGTGAAGCTCGAGCCGGAGGGCCACGTGCGGCGCGAGCTGCTCGGGCGGCTCGGCAAGCTCCACGAGACCGATCTGTCCGACGACGCGGCGGCGATCGCCGCGTGGAAGACGCGGCTCGAGGACGATCCGGCGGACGCCGAGGCGCTCGCCTCGCTCGATCGGCTGTACGAGCGGGCAGGGGACCATCGCGCGCTCGTCGACGTCCTCCGCGCCCGCGAGCGGAACGCGGACGCGGCCGAGTCGCGCAAGGTGGTGATGATGCGCGCCGCCGAGACGCTGGGCGATCGGCTCGGCGACGTCGACGAGGCGATCCTCGCGTACCGCGCGATCCTCGACGACTTCGGCGCCGACCGCGACGTGCTCGGCAAGCTCGCGAGGCTCTACGAGAAGGCCGAGCGCTGGCGCGAGCTCTCCGAGATCCTCGAGGAGGAGCTGGCGCTCGCCACCGAGCCGAAGGATCGCGTGATCCTGCTGACGCGCATCGGCGACGTCCGCCGGCAGCGCCTCGGCGAGCTCGCGGAGTCCATCGAGGCCTATCGGCAGGCGCTCGAGACCGACGTCGACGCCGCCGGCGCGCGCGAGGCGCTCGAGGCGCTCCTCGACGACCAGGAGGTCAAGAAGGACGCGGCCGACATCCTCCGTCCGCTCTACGAGACCGGCAGCGGGGCGGAGACGAAGCTCGTTCGCGTGCTCGAGATCCAGATCGAGAACGAGGCGTCGCTCGACGCGCGGCTCGATCTGCTCGCGCGCGCCTCGTCGGTGAGCGACGAGGCCCTCGCCGACCGTGCGCGCGCCTTCGCGTTCGCCGCCCGCGGCCTCCGCGAGGCCGCCGCCGAGCCGAGCTTCCCCGAGTGGGTCGCGCGCGCCGAGCGCCTGACGGAGGCGAACGGCCAGTGGGCCGAGCTCGTCGCCCTCTATCGCGAGGTGGCGCCGGAGGTCCTCGACGAGGAGCAGCAGCTCTCGCTCACCCTTCGCATCGCCGATCTCGCGCGCATGCGCCTCTCCGACGCGACGCTCGCGAAGGAGCACTACAAGAAGGCGCTCGATCTGCGCGCCGACGACCTCCGTCCGCTCACCGCGCTCGAGTCGCTCTACGAGGAGGCCGGCGAGCACGAGGCGCTGCTCGACATCCTCCGCCGCCGCGCGGACATCGCGCCGAGCGACGACGAGAAGCGCAACATCCTCTACCGCCAGGCGCGCGTGTGCACGGACAAGCTCCAGGACCGCGACCGCGCGATCTCGGTCTTCGAGCAGATCCTCGACCTCGGGCTCGATCGCGCGGCGCTCGAGGCGCTCGAGAAGCTCTATCGCGAAGCCGCGCGCTGGGGCGACCTCGTCGCGCTGCACGAGCGCGAGCTCGGCGCGCCGCAGACGAGCGGACAGCGCCGCGCGGCGCTGCACCACGCGCTCGGCCGCGTCTACCAGCTCGAGATGGGCGAGATCGATCGGGCCTTCGACGAGTACGCCGAGGCGCTCGCGGTCGATCCCACGCATGCCGAGACCATCGCGTCCCTCGAGGCGCTGATGGAGCGCCGGGTGAGCACGACGAACCTCGACGAGGTGCCGACGCCGAGCGAGCGCGGCTTCGCCGACGCCGCGCGCGCCGCCACGATGCTCGAGGACGTCTACCTCGCGCGCCTCGACTGGCGGAAGGTGATGATGACCGTCGAGGCCCGGCTCGACGCGAGCCAGGACCCCGACGAGCGCCGCACGCTGCTCAAGCGCCTCGCCAAGCTCCACGAGGAGCAGGAGGAGAACTACCGCGCCGCGCTCGAGGTGACGGCGAAGCTCCTCACCGAGGACATCACCGACGAGGGGACGTGGGCGGAGCTCGAGCGGCTCGCGCGCGTGGCGAACGCGGAGGACCGCCTCGCGGAGATCTACTCGGCCGAGCTCGACAAGATCGGCTCCGACGAGACGGCGACCGCGCGGCTCTCGTTCCGCACCGGTGCGCTCTACGAGAAGCAGGGCAACCGCGACCGTGCGCTCGTCTTCTACCGGCGCGCCTACCAGTTCTCGCCCGAGGAGGAGCAGCAGGCCTTCGGCGCGATCGACCGGCTCCTCGCCGAGCCCGCGCGCGCGGCCGAGCGTGCCGCGCTCGACCGCGACGCCCTCGAGTACCGCACCGAGCCCGAGGAGCGCATCGCGACGCTCCACACCATCGCGAAGATCGAGGAGAGCGATCTGTCGGACGACGAGGCGGCGATCCTCACGTACCGCGCGATCATCGACGTCGACGAGACGGACACGCGCGCGCTCGACGCCCTCGCGCGCCTGCTCGTCCGCCGCGAGAAGTGGCGCGACCTCGCCGACCTCCATCGCCGGCGCGCCGAGCAGAGCGCGCTGCCCGAGGAGGAGGCGAAGTGGCGCCTCGAGCTCGCGCGCGTGCTCGACGGCAAGCTCGAGGACACCTCGAGCGCGCTCGACGAGATCCAGACGGTCGTCGGGCTGGTGTCGCCTCAGGCGAGCGAGACCGGCCGCGCGGCCGTGGACCTGCTCGAGGCGAGCCTCGCGAAGGAGGACCACAAGGCACGCGTCGTCGACATGCTCCGTCCGATCTACGAGCAGATGGACGACTGGCGGAAGCTCGTCGAGGTCGCGAAGCACCGCTACGCGATCGCGACGACGCCCCACGAGAAGGTGTCCGTCCTCCGCGACACCGCGAGCCTGCTCGAGAACCGCGGCAACGACCTCGATCGCGCGTTCGACTGTCTCCGCGAGGCGTTCGTCCTCGATCCCGACGACGGCGACACGCGCGAGGAGCTCGATCGCCTGGCGGTCGCGACCGCGCGCTGGGACGACCTCGCGCGCGCGTACGAAGACGGCATCGCGAAGATCGACGGCGTCGGCCAGCGCGAGCTGCTCGAGTCGCTCGCCAGGCTCCACGACAAGCGGCGTGACGATCCGCGCCGCGCGCTCGACGCGTGGGAGCGCCTGTTCGCGCTCGACGAGAGCGACGAGCGCCCGCTCGACGAGATGGACCAGCTCGCGACGCTGCTCAGCGACTGGCCGACACTCGTCCGCGTCCTCGCCAAGCGTGCGGAGCTCACGAACGACGACGAGGAGCGCGCGAGCATCTGGCGGCGCATCGGCGAGGCGCGCCGCGACATGCTCGACGACGCGCAGGGCGCCATCGAGGCGTACGAGCGCGCCCTCGAGCTCGAGCCGGAGAGCGCCTGGACGATCGACAACCTCATCGCCCTCTACGAGTCGAAGAACGACGCGCCGCGCCTCGTCGACCTGTATCGCCGGCGCGTCGAGCTGTGCACCGAGGACGACCTCGACCTGAAGCACCGCCTCCTGCTCGACGCCGCGCACTGCTACGAGACCGGCCTCGGCGATCGACGCGAGGCCGTGAACCTGCTGTCGCGCGCCCTCGAGCTGAAGCCCGACGACGCGGACATCGTGCAGCGGCTCACCGCGCTGTACGAGGTCGAGAAGATGTGGCCGGAGCTGCTCGACACGCTGCGCGCGCAGGCGGCGGCGGAGGCGAGCCCGGACAAGAAGGCGGCGCTCACCAAGCGCATCGGCCTCCTGCTGGCGAACGAGCTCGACGACCATCCGGGCGCCCTCGAGGCGTTCCGCGAGGTCCTCGCGCACGGCTACGACGAGGACGCCGCGCGGGCGGTGAAGACGATCGGCGAGTCGCGCGACGAGCTCCGTCGCGAGGCGGCCGACATCCTCGAGCCGGTGCTGCGCGCGGCGCAGAAGCACGACGCGCTCGTCGACGCGCTCGAGATGCGCCTCCGCTCCGAGACGGAGGCGTCGGACCGCGCGGCCACCCTGCGCGCGATCGCGCAGGTCTGCGAGTCGTGGCTGTCCGATCTCGCACGCGCCGAGCAGTCGCTCCTCCGGGCGCTCGCCGAGCGTCCGGACGACGCCGAGCTCCACGGCGAGATCGAGCGCCTCGCGGCGCTCCTCGGCCGGGGCGGCTGGCAGGGCTACGCCGACACGCTCGCCGAGCGCGCGGCGTCGATCTTCGACGCGAAGGTGACCGCGGACCTGTTCTTCCGCCTCGGCACCGTCGCGGAGACCAAGCTCGACGACATGCCGCGCGCGGCCGAGGCCTACGGGCGCGCCGCCGAGCAGGGCGGCGACACGCCGGAGGTCCTCGGGGCGCTCGAGCGCGTGCACGCCGCGCTGAAGGACACCCGCGCGCTCGTCGACGTCCTCGAGCGGCGGATCGCCATCGAGACCGACGCCGCCGCGCAGGCGGACCTCTACCACCGGCTCGCGAGCCTCCAGATCGGGGCCGGCGACCGGCCGCAGGGCCTCGCCACGCTGCGCCTCGCGCTCGAGCGCGCGCCGGAGCACGAGGCGAGCCGCGCCTCGGTCGAGGAGCTGCTGTCGGACGACGCGCTGTTCGACGACGCGTTCGACACCCTCGAGGGCGTGTATCGCAGCACGAGCCGCGGCGCCGACCTCGCGCGCCTGTTCGCCCGGCGCATCGATCGCGCCGACGACCAGCGCGCGAAGACCCGCGCACGTCTCGAGCACGCGCGCGTCCTCGAGAACGAGGCCGCCGACCCGGTCGGGGCGCAGCGCGCGGTCGAGGCGGCGGTGGAAGAGGACCCGCTCGACACCGACGCGCTCCTCGAGCTCGAACGGCTCGCGGAGAAGAACGGCGCGTGGGGCGAGGCGACCGCCGCGCTGGGCCGCGCGCTCGAGTCGCAGGACCGCGCGCGGATCGGATCGACGGCGCGCATGCCGACGACGGCCACGCTCGCGGAGCTCTGGGGCCGCCTCGGACGCTGGAGGCGCGATCGCGTCGCCGATCCGACCGGCGCCGAGAGCGCGTTCGATCTCGCGGCCGATCTCGATCCGGACAGCCTCGAGCTCGCCCATGCGCTCGAGGAGCTGCGGCGCGCGCCGGGGCGCGAGCGTGATCGCATCGTCACCCTGCGACGCCTGGCGAAGCTCGAAGGCGAGCCGGCGAAGCAGCGGGAGATCGCGCGCGAGGCGGCGACGCTCGCCGAGAACGTGGTCGGCGACGCGGCGCTCGCCGAGGCCATCCTCCGCGACCTGCTCGCGGCGAACGAGGCGGACGCGTGGGCGGCCGAGGAGCTCACGCGCCTGCGCGACGCCGCCGGCGATCACGCCGAGGTGATCCAGCTGCTCCTCACGCGCGCCGAGGCCGAGAGCGACGGCGAGAAGGCGCTCGCGCTCCGTCATCGCGCCGCCGAAGCGGCGGCCGACAAGCTCGGCGATCGCGAGCGCGCGCTGCGCCTCTACGAGACCATCTTCGAGCAGGAGCGCGGCGATCGTCGCGCCCAGGAGCGCCTGCGAGCGCTCTACGCGGAGACGGGCAAGAACGAGGCGCTCGCGAAGCTGCTGCGAACGCTCGTCGACATCGCGGAGTCGCCCGAGGAGCGGACCTCGCTGCGCCTCGCGCTCGCGCGCGTCCAGCTCGAGAAGTTCGACGCGGCCGACGACGCGACGGACACGCTCCGCGCGGTCCTCGACGAGGAGCCCGACAACGACGAGGCGTCCGCGGTCCTCGGCAGCGTCTACGAGCGCACGGGCAAGAACGGAGAGCTCGCCGAGCTCCAGCAATCGCTGGTCGAGCGCGCACGGGCCCGCGGCGATGCGGCCCTCGAGCTCGATCGCATGGTGCGCCTCGGCGAGATCCTCGAGGAGCGCGTGCAGGACTCGGCCGCGGCGCTCAAGACGTACGAGTCGGTGCTCGAGCGGCAGCCGACGCACCGCGCGGCCCTCGAGGCGGTCGCGCGGCTCGCGGAGTCGCGCGAGGCCTGGGACAAGGCGTCGGGCGCGCTGACCACGCTGCTCGAGACGGCGTCCGGCGCCGAGGCGGTCGGGCTCGCGCTGCGCCTCGCCAGGGCGCGCGAGGGCCTGAAGGACGACGCCGGCGTGGAGCGCGCGCTCGAGCGTGCGCTCGCGGCCGACGAGAAGAACGCGGGCGTCCGCGAGAAGCTCGCGGCGCTCTACGAGCGCACGAAGAACTGGGACGCGCTCGCGCAGCTCCTCGTGGGCGACGCGGACATCCTGCGTGACGAGAACCCGCCGTACGAGGCGCCGATCGTCCCGCAGCACACGCCCCTGCCGGTGCGCGGCTCGATCCCGCCCGGCGGATCGATCGCGCCGCCCGCCGCGCCCAGCTACGTCGCCGAGCAGGTGAAGGTGCTCCGCCGCGCCGCCGAGATCCACATCAAGGAGCGCAAGGAGCAGGCGGATGCGGTCCCGATCCTCGAGCGCGTCGCGAAGCTGGTGCCGCACGATCGCGAGGTCCTCGTCCTCCTGTGCGACGCCTATACCGCGTCGAACCGCGAGCGCGAGGCCGCCGCGGTGCTCGAGAAGGTGATCGCGTCGTTCGGCAACAAGCGGACGAAGGAGCTGTCGCTCTATCACCACCGCCTCGGCCGTGCGCTCGCGTCGCTCGGCAACAAGGACGTCGCGCTCACGCAGCTCGACATGGCGTTCAAGATCGATCCGGGCTCGATCGAGGTCCTGCGCGACCTCGGCGTGCTCGCGCTCGAGGCGAACGACCTCGATCGCGCGCAGAAGACGTTCCGCGCGCTCCTCCTCCAGCGCCTCGACCCGAACGCGGGGATCTCGAAGGGCGAGGTCTTCTACTACCTCGGCGAGATCAGCATGAAGCAGGGCGACAAGGCGAAGGCGGTGCAGATGTTCGAGCGCGCCGTCGAGAACGAGCCCGGCCTCGATCGCGCGAAGGCGAAGCTCTCGGACCTGAAGGGCGCGTCCTGATCGGACTGCTCCTCGGCGTCGTCGCGCGCCTCTGGCTCGCCACGCTGCGGGTGCGCCTCGAGGTGCACCCGTCGCTGCTGGCCGCCGGGGCCGACCGCGTGCCGTGGGTGCTGTCGTTCTTCCACGGCACGCAGTTCCCGCTGCTCGCGTGGCGGCGCCGGCGGCCGACCGCGGTGATGGTGAGCCTGTCGAAGGACGGCGCGCTCCAGGCGCGGGCGCTCGGCCTGCTCGGCTTCGACGTGGTGCGGGGCTCGAGCTCGCGCGACGGCGCCCGCGGGCTCGCCGCGCTCGTCCGGCGGGTCCGGTCCGGAGCATGCGATGCGGCGTTCGCGGTCGACGGCCCGCGCGGGCCCTACGGGACGGTGAAGGCGGGGGCGGCCTTCGTCGCCGCCAGGACGGGCGCGTGGCTCGTCCCGATGGGGAGCGCCATCCGACGGGGAAAGGTGTTCGCGCGGGCATGGGACCGGTTCGCGCTGCCCTGGCCGTTCACCACCGTCGCCGTCGTGCTGGGGGCGCCCATCACCTCCGCGGCCCGGGAAAATGCCGCCGGGGCCGTGCTCGCCGCCGCGATCGGCGCCGCGAACGATCGGGCCGCCGCGCTCTTGGCAGCCCGGGCCGCCGACATGGTACCTTCGAGGCAATTTGAATGACGGGCAGGGGAGCCCGGTCCAACGTCCTGGGTCCGCCATAGGCCCCTAGAGCTTGGCCCCGCGGAAGCGGGAGGAGAGATAGACGACATGAGCCGCGTTACCTCGTCGGTGTTTATGGGCAGCATGGTCGCCGCAATCGTCGCGCTGAACGCCGGGTGCACGGTGCAGGCGACGGTGAAGACGAAGACGCGGTTCGAGGAGCCGGGCGTCTCCGCGCAGTCCACCACCACCGACGAGTGGAAGGGCGAGCCGATCAAGATCCAGGCGGAGGGCGTCGGCGTCGCCGTCAACGGCGGTCTCACCGTCCGCGTCGATCCGAACGCGAAGACGATCAGCGCGACGGCGAAGATGGTCGCCCTCGCCGAGGCCGAGGACAAGACGAGCGCCGACGCCTCGATCGTCGACGCGAAGGCGACGTTCAAGATCACGAAGGACGGCAGCGGCTGGCTCGTGATGTGCGGTCACGGCGGCACGCACGGCACGTCGAACGCCGGCGAGTCCGGCTGCAACGACGTGACGGTCACCATCCCGGCCGGCGACACGACGAACCTCGTCGACCTCGAGGCGCTCTCGGGCAACGGCTCGGTGAACGTCGACCTGTCGGCCGTCGGCGGCCTGAAGCGCGCGGGCGTCAACGGCAAGGGCGACATCACGTTCCGCGGACCCTCGACGGCGGCGGCCACGAAGGGCGCGATCGTCTCGATCGTCGCGCCCCAGGCCGACGACATCAGCGTGCTCGTCGCGCGCGACTTCTCCGCCGACGAGATCATCCTCCAGGCCGACGCAGACAAGACCACGAACGGCTTCAGCGACGTGACCCTCGACTCGAGCGGCAAGGGCAAGCGCGGCAACGCCGGCGAGGGCTACGCGTCGATCAAGGCGACGAGCCAGGAGTTCGCCGGCGAGACCGGCAAGGTCAGCCTCGGCTCGCTCTGATCTACTTCACCGCGATCGCGTCGATCTCCACGCGGGCCCCCTTCGGAAGCGCCGCCACCTGCACCGTGGCGCGCGCCGGGAAGGGGTGCCCCTCGCGGAAGCGCTTCGCGTACGTCTGGTTCACGACGGCGAAGTCGCCGAGGTCCACGAGGTAGATGGTGGTCCTGACGACGTCCGCGAACGTGCACCCGGCGGCCTCGAGGACGGCGGCGAGGTTGTCGAGCACCCGATCGGTCTGCGCGGCGATGTCGCCCCCCACGAGCTCGCCGGTGCTCGCATCGAGCGGGACCTGGCCGCTGAGGAAGACCATGTTGCCGGCCTTGATGGCCTGCGAGTAGGGACCGATGGCGGCGGGCGCGGACTTCGAGACGACGGCTTCCATGGCGCGGCACTCTAACCGAAGAAGAGGCGGAGCGTACGAACGGGGGTAGGAGGCGGTCTACGTGGCCAACGAGGCGATCGCGGGCGGGGCTCGCGCCACGCCCTCGCTCGCCGGGGACCCTTCCTGCTTCCGTTCGTGCGCCCCGCCGCCGAGGGCGTGTCAGCGGCCAAGCGCTTCTTCTTCCCGTGCTCCTGCTGCCACGTGCACGCGAGGCGTGTGACTGCGCGGAGGACAGTCCCGCTGCCGTTGGGCGACTGGTTGCTGACCTCGCCGTCGTGGCTGAAGAAGACGGCGTACCCTCCCGGGTAAGGGAGCGGCGACGTTGCCCCAGCGCGGCTTCACGCCCGTCACGTCTCGAGCCGCCAGCGCCGAGCCGCGAGGTCGTCACCTGGGTTGGCAAGGTCGTTGTCGCGTCCGTCACGCCGCGACCTCGCGGCGTACGGGCTCTGGGGCAGGGATCGCACCCGCCGGCGACCCTTCCGCGTCTGCGTCGACCGCGTAGACGGAGCGGACGACAGCCCAGGACGTGTTTGCGCCCATGGCTGAGACGCCAAGCCATGCGCTCCGATCCATCTTGTTGCATGCGGACGTACCTCTGCGTCGATGCCACAGGGCGGCACGTGCTCTTCGAGTACACGCGCGACCACGCGCGTGTGCTGGGCGTACTGCCGGCGCTACTTCTTCGAGAGATATCGCCAAGAGTTGTGGATGAGCGGCTGATCAGGCGGCGACCTTCCGCACTCGTTTCTCCTGGTTGGTCTTCGTCGCTCCCCTGGTCTTCGCGATCGGTCTCTTATCCGAGGCGGTCCACACGGCCACGAGCCGCGTGATCGCGCCCGGCGACACCCCCGCGGCTTCGTCTCCAAGAAGCGCGGGAGGCGCCTTCGTTGCCGCGTCCGTTGCGGACCACCTTCGCGTGGCCGTTCTCATCGCGTTCGTCGGCGAACCGGCGAACGTACTCCTCGACCTCCA
>JBDHVD010000264.1:0-11691 GCA_039809525.1 Labilithrix sp.
CGCATCCCGCCCGAGTGCGTCGACCCGACGTTCAAGACCACGAGCTACGCGCCGCAGATCGTCGCCTGGCGCGAGATCGAGGCGCGCGGGATCCGCGAGGGCATCCAGCTCGCGCTGGACGGGAGCATCGCGTGCGGCACCACCTCGAACGTGTTCGTCGTCGAGGGCGATCGGCTCCGCACCCCGCCGATCTCCACCGGGTGCCGGCCGGGGATCACGCGCGCGGTCGTCATGGCCATCGCCGCCGAGCGAGGGATGGAGGTGCACGAGGAGCGCATCGAGCTCGCCGCGCTCGAGACCGCCGACGAGGCGTTCTTCACCAGCACGCGCGTCGAGTGCCTCCCCTTCCGCTGGCCGGGCGCGCGGAGCGCGAAGGCCGGCTTCCCCGTCACCGCGCGCCTGCGCGCCGCCTTCCGCGAGCGCGTGCTCGCCGAGACCGCGCTGCGCAGCGTGCCTCCGGTCAGCCGATGAGAGCGCTCGCGGCGCATCACCTCCTCGAGCCCCTCGAGCTCGCGCTCCCGCTCGATCGCTACGCGCCCGCGTTCGGTCGCGGTCGCGGCACGTTCCTCCTCGACGGCGACGGCGGTCCGGAGGACGGCGCGCTCGCGCGCTTCGCGCTGCTCGGGTCCGAGCCGTTCCGCACCTTCCGCGCGACGCGCATCGCCGAGCGCGACGCGGGCGGACGCCGGCGCTGCCGCGTCGTCGTCGGCGATCCGCGCGGCGCGACCTCGGCGATCGTCGACGATCCGCTCGCCGTCCTCCGCGCGCTGCTCGCCGAGACGCACGTCGATCCGTCGGTCTACCGCGCGCAGCCGCTGCCCCTCCTCGCGGGCGCCGTCGGATACGTCGGCTACGAGGCCGGCCAGATGCTCGAGCGCCTGCCCGGCCTCGATCGCCGTCGCGGGCCGATGCCGGACATCGCGTTCGGCTTCCACGCGTGGGTGGTGGGGACGTCGCGTGCCGACGGACGCTCGTACCTGTCGGTGCTCGGGAGGGGCGCCAACGCGGGCGAGGCGCGGCGCGACGCGGACCGCACGCGCGATCGCGTCCTCCGGGTGCTCGAGGGTGTCGAGCGCGAGCCGCCGCGGCCCGATGCCGTGCGCGTGATGCGCGACGAAGACGACGTCCTCGCGGTGCTGCGGCCCTCGGTGTCGCGCGACGGGTATCTCCGCCGCGTGGCGCAGGCGAAGGAGCACATCGCACGGGGCGACGCGTTCGAGCTGTGCCTCACGATGATGCTCGAGGCGGCGTTCGAGCACGACGCGTGGGACCTCTTCCGCGAGCTCCGCCGCGAGAACCCCGCGCCGTTCGCCGCCTGGCTCGACCTGCCGGAGGGCGCCGTCGCCTCGTCGTCGCCCGAGCGCTTCGTGCGGCTCGGAGCGCGCGGCGTGGCGGAGAGCCGCCCGATCAAGGGCACGAGGCCGCGGGGGCGTGACGACGCGGAGGACGCGCGCCTCGCGCTCGAGCTCGCGCGCTCGGAGAAGGACCGCGCCGAGAACGCGATGATCGTGGACCTCGTGCGCAACGACCTCGGCCGGATCTGCCGCTTCGGATCGGTCGAGGTGCCGGAGCTCTACGCGGTCGAGCGCTACCCCACGGTCCATCAGCTCGTCTCGACGGTGCGCGGCGAGCTCGCGCCGGGACGCGACGCGATCGATCTCCTTCGCGCGTGCTTCCCGCCCGGCTCGATGACCGGCGCGCCGAAGATCGAGGCGATGAGCATCCTCGAAGGGCTCGAGCCGGTCGAGCGCGGCGTCTACTCCGGCGCGCTCGGGTTCATCGACGCGTCGGGCACGATGGACGCGAGCGTGGTCATCCGATCCGCCGTCGTCGCCGGTGGACGCGTCTCCGTCGGCGTCGGCGGCGCGGTCGTCGCCGACTCCGATCCGGCCGGCGAGCATGCCGAGGCGATCCTCAAGGGGCGCGCCGTCGCGTCCGCGATCGCGAACGTCGGAGCCAGGGCGCGCGCGCGCGTTCGCCGGACCGAGGGCCGCGCACGCGACGCGTCGCCATGACCACGCTCGTCGTCGACAACTACGACTCGTTCACCTGGAACCTGGTGCAGCTCGTCGGCGCGCTCGGCGAAGAGCCGAAGGTGTTCCGCAACGACGCGATCACGCTCGACGACGTGCGTGCGCTCGCGCCCAGGCGCATCATCCTCTCGCCGGGCCCCGGCGATCCGGCGGACCCGGAGCGCACCGGCGTGTGCCGCGCGATCCTCGAGGCGATCGCCGACGTCCCGATCCTCGGCGTGTGCCTCGGCCACCAGGCGATCGTGTGCGCGTTCGGAGGACGCGTCGTTCGCGGCGAGCCGGTGCACGGCAAGACCGCCGAGATCGAGCACCACGGCGAGGGCCTCTTCACGGATCTACCTCGGCCGTTCGTCGCGATGCGCTATCACTCGCTCGTGGCCGAGCGATCGTCGCTGCCCTCGTCCCTGTCGGTGACCGCCTGGTGTAAGGACGGGACGGTGATGGGCGTTCGCCACGTGCAGAGACCCGTCCACGGGGTGCAGTTCCATCCGGAGTCCATCGGGACGAAGGAGGGCGCGAGCCTCGTCCGTCGCTTCCTCGAAGGAGATCACGCCTCGTGAGCCGAGCCTCGTCGCTGTTCGTCGTGTCCGGAGCCGCGGCCTTGGTCCTCGGCGCATGTGGCGGCGCCGCCGAGGCGCCCGCGAAGTCCCCCGCCGCCACGACGCCGGCGGACGAGCGCGAGCCGGCGTCGATCGCCGAGGCGCAGGACCGGATCGAGCGCGCGCGCGCCGAGCTGTCGGGCGACGTGGCCGCGGACGCGGTCAAGAAGAGCGAGGCCGACAAGGACACGAGGCCCGCCGCCGAGGCGCCGCAATCCTCGAGCGCGGTGCGCGAGGAGCGCGCCGCCGGCGCCGCCGACGCGTGCGCGAGCTCGTGCCGCGCCCTCTCGTCGATGCGCCGTGCGGTGTCCGCGCTCTGCCGGATGACCGGCGACGAGGACGCGCGCTGCTCGGACGCTCGAAAGACGCTCGGCGAGAGCGAGTCGCGCGTCGCGCGCTGCCACTGCGCACCGTGAAGCGGCGTCCACGCCGACCCGCGTGAGGGCCCATTTCCCCGCGGATCGCGCCGCGCACGTCCCTTGCTCGAACCGGCGCGCATGGCCTTCACGTCCCGCGTCCTCGTCCTCGCCGCCGCCGTCGCCGCCGTGGCCTGCGGTGCGTCCGCGACGTCGACCCCGCGCATCCGCGTCGCGCGCGACCTCGGGTGCACCGCCGAGATGACGAGCGTGCAAAGATTGTCGGAGCACCGGTGGCAGGTGACCGGCTGCGGGCGGACGGCGACGTACGTCTGTACGTACCCGGTCCGAGACTGCTGGCGCGAAGGCGCGATCCACGCGGTCGACACGGCCGGAGTCGAGGTCGAAGGGCCTCAGGGGCCCGTCGTGACCGGCCGTTGATTCTCTGACGGCGGCCGTTCGATCGCTCACGCCCTTGCGCTTTTCGCGCGAGTTCGTGGACGGCACGCGTCTTGCCAGAGCGCGCGGCGCATGAAGCGACTCGCCTGGGCGCCCGGCCTCCTCGTGCTGTTCGCTGTCCACTCCGCGCACGCACGCGCGACCTTCGATCCGGCGGTGAACGGCCTCCGGCTCGGCAAGGACGCGGTGAAGACGTACGACTTCGAGTCGGCCGAGGCCCTCGTCGGGCTCGACCTCGCCTCCTGGGGCGAGGGTCAGGGCGGCTGGCCGACGGTCGCGCGGACGCGCATCGCGAAGGCCGACGACGTCGCCGACCGGCTCACGCGCGCGGTCGACGCGGTCGAGGGATCGCATGCGCTCCGTCTGGGCGACGGGAAGACCGGGCTCGCGATCACCGATCCGGCGCTCTTCGCGCAGGTGAAGGACGGTCGCTTCGAGGTCACGCTGTGGGGACGCGCCGACGGCACCGCGCCGGCGCTCACGGTCCTCTACGATCGCGACGCGGCGAACCTCGAGCAGTACGGCGCGCAGTTCGCGAGCGTGCGCGCGGTGCGCACCGGCCGCGAGACGAGCGACGGGTGGGCGGAGTACTCGACCGGGCCGATCGACGGCAACGTCTGGGGCGTGCCCGCGATCGCGATCGTCGTCCTCCCCTCCTACTACGCGGGCGCGAAGGACTCGTTCCTCCTCGACGCGCTGGAGATCGCGAGGGTCGACGGCAAGCCGGTCGCCCCGCTCGCGTGCAACCAGCAGAACGTCGACGCGGTCTGCGGCGCCGAGGGCGACTGCATGTTCGGCCACTGCGTCTCGTCGACCGTCACGTGGGGCGTGCTCCCGCCGGCGACGCACCGCGCGGAGATCGCCGAGCGGTGGATCCAGTTCGGCACGCGCTTCATCGGCGATCGCAACGCGGCCAAGCACGGACAGACCATCCTCGCGCCGGAGGCCCGCGAGCTCGCGCGCACCGCGTCGTCGTCGCGTCAGTTCTTCGGCGGGCTCAACCGCCTCGTCAACCTCCTTCGCGACAACCACACGTCGTTCGGGTCGCCGTCGAACTTCTCGAGCTTCGCCCCGCAGGTGCAGCACGGCAGCTCGAGCGCGCTCGGCGCGTGCTTCGGGGTCGTCGAGAAGGACATCATGGGCGGCGGGCTCGGCTACGCGGTGTTCCGCGCGTCGGACAGCCCCCTCACCGGCGTCGCGCTGAAGCGCGGCGACGTGGTGGTGACCATCGACGGACGCGATCCCAAGCAGTGGGTCGACGACCTCTGGCCGCGCTTCGCGACCACGCTGCCGAACGATCCCGCTTCGGACTGGGGCCCGAGCGCGAACGATCTCTCGCGCCTCATCACCACGCGCGCGTCGAGCGTCACCGTCGCTCGCTGCGCGTCGAGCAGCGAGTGCGCGCCCGGCTCGCGCGAGCTCGTCACCGTCGACGTGGCGAAGGCGGTCTTCGGCGCGCTCACCAACCCCGCGCCCGCCGACCAGAGCAACGCGCCGCGCTCGTTCTCCTGCACGCAGCGCTTCAGCGAGTCGGTCGAGGGCGCAGGCTCGTCGGGCTACGGCGAGGACGCGGTCGTCACTGCGCCCGGCAGCGCGGGCGAGACGCGCGTCTCGTTCGACGGCTTCGTCGGCCAGGACAAGTGGGAGTCGTCGATGACCGGCGTCTTCCAGGGCAAGCCCCAGCGCGTGCTCATGGACGCGCGCATGGGCCACGGCGGCTACTACACGACGGTCGAGCACCTCTTCCACCTCCTCCGCGGAACGAGCGAGCCGATGGGCGTCGTGTCGATGGGACGCGGCACCTACGACATGACCGACCCGCCGTGGCTCCTCTCGAAGCTCGGCGCGTGCACCGACCCGAACGCGGACATGTGGGGCTGCTTCGCGGGCAACGCGAACGGCTTCTTCGCCAAGCAGGTCGATCCCCCGGGCGCCTCGACGAAGATCGCCTGGCTCAACACCTACGACGTGTCGGCGAACGACTTCATGCCGCGACTCCTGCGCGGCCGCTCGAACTTCCAGATCTTCGCCCCGCATCCCACGAGCGGCGCGTTCGGCGCGATCTCGCAGCTCCCCGGCGTCGCCTCCGGCTGGTCGGGCGGCAGCCTGCAAGTGCAAGACGCACGTTTCGCTCCGGACCTCACCGCGGCGAACCTCGCACGCTGGGAGAGCGGGCACGGCGTCGAGCCCGACGTCGTCGTGGTGCAGAAGCTCTCGGACGCGATCGACGGCGTCGACACCATCCTCCAGGCGGCCACGGCGTGGCTCGCGACCCCGTGAAGGAACAGGCCATGAAGCTCTCCCTCGTCGCCGCCTCTGCCATCGCCTGCCTCGCCGTCGCCTGCGGGACGAACGACGACGGCAACGTCCCGAAGCTCCCGCAGTCGTCGGACCCGATCCCGACGGAGGAGCCGGCGCCCGCGCCGCCGCCGCGCCAGCTCGTCGAAGGGCGTCAGCTCGCGGGCTCGCCGGTGAACCTCCTGACCGATCCCGGCTTCGGCCTCGCCGGCCAGCAGATCGGCTTCGGATCGTTCCTCGCGTTCTACGACGGCACGTTCGAGCAGTTCGAGCTCGGCACCACCCTCGACAGCCGCTCGCCGGCCGGCTTCGGCGGGGCGGTCGGCCTGATCAAGGCCGCGGGCGCGACGGACAAGAAGTCCGATCCCGTCCTCCTCCTCACGAGCTTCCTCGGCGGACAGGGGCCGTTCCACGCGCAGGTCTGGGTGTCGAAGAGCGACGTGAAGGGCAACCCCGTCGATCTGCCGACCGACGGAAGCGCAGTGAAGGTCTCGATCGCGGACGGCGATCCCGACACCGGCGAGACGTTCGATCTGAAGCCGGTCGACGGCGCGTCCCGCTCCGCCGGCGGACGGACCTGGGTGCTCCTCCGCGCGGACATCACGAAGCCGCTGGTGCACGGCGGGTTCTTCATCCTCCGTACCGGCTCGAAGGGCGGCCAGGTCCACATCGCGGCGCCCGAGGTCACGACCGATCAGATCGCGGTCGGACAGCCGGTGATGGTCCGCGGCGCGCCGTTCGCCGTCGCGGGACGCCCGCACAGCGCGAGCGAGCGCATCGCGATCCGGAAGTACCGCGCGCTGCCGCCGCGCCTCACGCCCGCTTCGCCGCAACCGATCCGGGCGCTCTGACATCGTACGATTCGCACAGGGAGACCGGGAGGCGAGGAAGGGACGAGACTCGGCAACCAAGGGCTTCTCTCCAAAGGCCCCGTGCGACCCTCCCCTCCCTCCCCAGCACGCGCTGGTCCGGACCTTCCTCGTCTCCCCGTCTTCCTGTGCGACGTGCCTTCAGGTCCCCGGGCGCGGGGCGGCGCCGGCCCCCGCGGCGCGCTCCTTGCCGCCGAACGCATCGAGCATCGTCGCGACGAGGAGATCGCTCGTCACGTTCGTCGTCGCGCGCAGCCGCCCGAGCAGCCAGTCGACCGTGAGCAGCACGGGCAAGCTCGTGAGCGGGAGGCCGACGGACGAGAGCACCAGCGCGAGGGTGATGAAGCCCGCCTCGGGCACGCCGGCGATACCGGCGGCGGCGAGCGCGCTGGTGATCGCCAGCTGCACCTTCTGGCCGATCGTGAGGTCGATGCCGTTCACCTGCGCGATGAACAGCGCGGCGACGACCTCGTAGAGCATGATGCCGTCGTTGTTGAAGTTCGTGCCGACGCACGCCGCGAGCCGCGCGCTGTCGTGACCGACCTTCAGCTCCTTCTCGAGCGTCGCGAGGGTGACCGGCAGCGTGGCCATGCTGCTGCCCGTCGCGAAGGCGGTGGCGAGCGCGACGCGCGACGCGCGGAAGAAGCCGAACGGCGAGCGGCGCGCGACGACGAGCACCAGCGTGGCGTACCAGCCGAGGACGTGCACGAGGAGGCCGGCGGCGACGGTGAGCACGAGCCATCCGAGCGCCGCGAACACGGTGAACCCGCTCGTGCCCACGACCTTCGCGACGACGCCGAGCACCGCGAGCGGCACGATCTGGATGACGCCGTGGAGCAGCGTCCCGAGCAGCTCGAACGCCTCGGTGACGAGCCGGAAGATCGCCTCGCCGGAGCCGCGCCCGCGCATGCGCCGAAGGGCGATGCCGGTGATGACGGCGAGCAGGACGATGCTGAGCACGTTGTTGCGGAGGAACGGCTCGGGGACGCTCTCCGGCACGAGGTCCTTCAGCGCGCCGAGCGCGTCGACGTTGATCGTGGGCGGCGCCTTCGGGGCCTCGTGCGCCGCGCCGGTCGCGCTCTCGAGCGCGGACCGCAGCGCGCTCACGTCCGTCCGCGTTCCCGGCGAGACGATCGAGGTGAGCGCGATCGCGATCACGCCGGCGACGGCCGCGTTCAACGCGCAGACGACGAGCAGGAGCGCGCCCTTCTTCGCGGGGATCTCCGCCCGGCAGAACGAGTCGACGACGGCGACGAACACGAGCGG
This sequence comes from Labilithrix sp., assembly GCA_039809525.1. Classification (GTDB taxonomy): domain Bacteria; phylum Myxococcota_A; class Polyangia; order Polyangiales; family Polyangiaceae; genus Labilithrix. The sequence goes on from JBDHVD010000264.1 coordinate 7,881, forward strand.
CGTCGCGAGCGCCTTCAGCAGCTTGATCGCGAGGACGCCGAGCTCGCCGAAGAGCGACGCCTTCGGCCCGAGGGCGAGGCCCAGCACGATGCCCACGGCGATCGCGCCGACGAGACGGGCCACGAGGGGGAGCTCCGACAGCCACCTCCACGCCGCACGCATCACGGGTGGATATCATGGAAAGCGAACGCCCGGCGGAGCACGAGGCTCGGCCGGGCATCTGCTCGATCGCTACGATCGGATCAGGACGTCGTCGTCGTCTGCGCGGTCGACTGCGTCGTCGTCGACTCGGCGCGGGCGCGGGCCCAACGCTGGATCGTGCGGCGATCGATGCCGAGGGCGGCGGCCGTGTGGACCTTGTTCCCGCCGAAGCGACGGAGCGCATAGTCCACGTACACGCGCTGGAAGCGGTGCATGGGGACGAGGCACTCGGCAGCTTCGATGAGCGCCTCGAGCGCGTCCGGCGTCGCTTCCTTCGGGAGCGGCGTCGAGCGGCGCTGGACGACCCCGCTGGTGGGCGAGGTCATCGAGGTCGGCCCCGCCGTGCGGGAGACCTTGCGCTTGAGATCCACGAGCGAGAGCAGCTGCTGGAGCTGCGCCGACGCCAGCTCGATGGAGCTGCCGACGACCGTGCTCGCGCCCTGCTTCGCTGCCTTGACCGCAGTGTCCGTGCTCTCCGCGACGACGAGGACCGAGCGGCCGTTCGCCTTCGCGAGGATGTCGAGCACGTCGTCGTCCGAGAATCCGGCCGACGAGATGACGATGACGTCCGTGCCGTCGAGCGCTTCCTGCGCGGCCGCACGGGTGGTCGCCCGACGGACGGCGCAGCCCTGCTCGCGCAGCGTGCTCTCGAGACCAATACCCCTGTCGCTCTCGACGAGAAGCGCACTGAAACGAGCCTGAGGAATCGCGCTTGCCACGTTCACGTCAACATCGCTCCCTTCCCCTCGGCCCACCGAAGCATTCCGGTCTCGCCGAGGCGTGCCGGCCCTTGAGCACCAGGCATGCCAGTGGCGGAACGTCGCAAACTCCGCGATTTCAGGGAGCGCGTCAGTTTTGGTTCTGTGACCGAATGCACCTATGCCGCAGGCGTGTGGGGCAAAAAGGCACGTTGCCGCAGCAATCCGCGGCGAGTGATCGCGCCGCAAACCGCGCGATTTGCGCCTCGTGAGGTAGGGTAATCCCATGAAAGTCGCGACGAAATTCGCGCTGGCCTTCCTCGCGTGCGGCGTCCTGAGCGTCCTGGTGTACTCCGCCGTGGCGGCCAGCCGCGAGGTCGATCGCCTCGAATCGACCGTCGCCGAGGACCTCGCGTCGATGGGGCGGACGCTGAGCACATCCGTGCTCGCGGTCTGGGAGCGCGACGGGGACGCGCGCGCCTTCGAGCTGGTCGCGAAGCAGGACGCCGCCGCGGAGCACGAGACGATCGACGTTCGCCTCACGTGGCTCGACGTCGACGGCAGCAACTCGCGCGCGCCGCGCGGCGGGCTGAGCGTCGTGCCGTCGCTCCTCCGCGGCGAGCAGCGGACGTGGGTCGGCGTGCGTCCGAACGGCGCTCGCGAGATCTACGCGTACATCCCGCTCGTGCGGCCCGGGCACCGGCCCGCCGCGCTCGAGATCTCGCGACCGCTCGTGCGCGAGTCCGACCTGTTCTGGCAGGAGATCCGGGCGCAGCTCCTCACGTCGACGGTCGTCGCTGCGTTCGCGACGTTCCTCGCCGTCACGCTCACCGGATGGATCGTCTCCGCGCCTCTCGCACGCGTGACCGCACAGGCGCGCCGGATCGGCGCAGGCGATCTCTCGCAGCGGCTCCCCGTGCGCGGCGCCGACGAGGTCGCGACGCTGATCACCGAGCTCAACGCCATGTGCGACCAGCTGATCGACGCCCGCAAGCGCGCCGCCGACGAGGCGGAGAAGCGCCTCACCGCCGTCGAGCAGCTCCGTCACGCCGACCGCCTCCGCACCGTCGGCACGCTCGCTTCGGGCATCGCGCACGAGCTCGGGACGCCCCTCAACGTCATCTCGATGCGCGCGAAGATGATCGCGACGGGCGAGATCCCCCCGAGCGACGCCCCGGAGAGCGCGAAGATCATCGCCGGCCAGGCGGAGCGGGTGACGAAGATCGTCCGGCAGCTCCTCGACTTCGCGCGGCGGCGGGTGCCCAACCGCGCCGACGCGGACCTCGGCGATCTCGCCGAGCGCACCGCGCAGCTCCTCGAAGGTCTGGCGAAGAAGGCGCGGGTGGACGTGAAGGTCGAGCGTGAAGCGAAGGTGCGCGCGAAGGTCGACGGCTCCCAGATCGAGCAGGCTCTCACCAACCTGGTGATCAACGCGGTCCACGCGATGCCCGACGGCGGGACGATCATCATCCGTACGGGAGAGGAGACGGCGAAGGACCGGCGCTGCGCGGTGCTCGCCGTCACGGACACCGGGACCGGCATCTCGCAGGAGCACCTCGAGCGCATCTTCGAGCCCTTCTTCACCACGAAGGCGGTGGGCGACGGCACCGGCCTCGGCCTCAGCGTCACCCACGGGATCATCGCCGACCACGAAGGGTGGATGGAGATCGAGAGCGAGCTCGGCAAGGGATCGACGTTCAAGCTCTACCTGCCCGTCTGAAAGGGGAGCTACGCTAGGTGACCATGTCCGCGTCACCCTCCATCCTCATCGTCGACGACGAGCCCGAGATGGCGACCGTCATCGGGCAGGCCCTCACGCGTCGCAGCTACCGCGCCGTCCAGGTGAACAGCGCGGATGCGGCCTGGGACCTCCTCGAGCGCGAGGACTTCGACGTGGTGGTGACCGACATCAACATGAAGGGGATGTCGGGCGTCGAGCTGACCGACCGCATCGCCAAGAACCGCAAGGACCTGCCGGTCATCGTCATCACCGCGTTCGGTTCGCTCGAGACCGCGATCGCGACGCTGCGCGCCGGCGCGTTCGACTTCATCACCAAGCCGTTCGACATCGATCAGCTCGTCCTCGCGGTGGAGCGCGCGGTCCAGAACCGCCAGCTCCGCGAGGAGGTGAAGCGCTTGCGGGCCGATCTCCAGATCGCCACCGCCAAGCCGAGCCCGGAGTTCGTCGGCGACAGCCCGGCGATGAAGAAGGTGCACGAGGTCATCGCCCGCGTCGCCGAGACCGACGCGACGGTCCTCGTCACCGGCGAGAGCGGCTCGGGCAAGGAGCTCGTCGCGCGCGACGTCCACCGCCGCGGCAAGCGCAAGAACGGTCCGTTCGTCGCGATCAACTGCGCCGCCTTGCCGGAGACGCTGCTCGAGAGCGAGCTGTTCGGCCACGTGAGGGGCGCGTTCACCGACGCGAAGACGGCGAAGAAGGGCCTCTTCGTCGAGGCGAGCGGCGGGACGCTGTTCCTCGACGAGATCGGAGAGATGCCGCTCGGCATGCAGGCCAAGCTGCTCCGCGCCCTCGAGGAGAAATCGGTGCGGCCGGTCGGCGGCACCACCGAGACGCCGTTCGATGCCCGGCTCGTCGCGGCGACGAACCGTGACCTCGAGTCGCTCGTCGAGAGCGGACGCTTCCGCGAGGACCTCTATTACCGAATCAACGTCGTGCACATCGATCTGCCGCCGCTGCGCGCGCGCGGCAACGACGTGCTCCTCCTCGCGCAGCAGTTCATCAACCGCAACGCCGAGCCGATGGGGAAGAAGGTGACCGGCTTCTCGTCCGCGGTCGCCGAGCGGCTCATGAGCTACTCGTGGCCGGGCAACGTGCGCGAGCTGCAGAACTGCATCGAGCGTGCGCTCGCCCTCGCGCGCTTCGAGGAGCTCACCGTCGAGGACTTGCCGCC
>JBDHVD010000265.1:0-11657 GCA_039809525.1 Labilithrix sp.
ACGTCGGGGCGCGGCGGCGCTCCGTGGCACGCGCCGATCGCGAGGACCGCGGCGAGCGGCAGGCCGCCGATCGCCGCGCCGACCGCGAACGCCCTCACGGCGACTTCCTCACGAGCGCATCGGCGGGGAGGAGCAGCGCGTTCGCGGCCCGCGCGGCGAGCTCGCTCGTCGTCCGCGGCGCGCTCCCTCCGTCGATCGCATCGGCCGCGGCGCGCGCCTCGGCGAGGCGCTCCTTCATCAGGGCGTCGGCGCCTTCGGCGTCGCCCGGGCGGAGGATGCTGCGCACGAAGACCTCGGCCGCCTTGTACGAGCTCCGGACGAGCGGCGCGCTCGCGACGTAGGCGAAGCCCATCTTCTTCGCCTCCTCGGCGAACATCGCGAACGTCTCCGGCGTGACGAAGCGATCGACCGCGGCGTGCTTCGGCGTCGGGCGGAGGTACTGGCCGAGGGTGACGAGGTCGACGCCCGCGGCGCGCAGATCGGCGAGGGTCTCGACGACCTCCTCGTCGCGCTCGCCGATGCCCACCATGATCGACGACTTGGTGATGCGCGACGGATCCCGATCCTTCACGCGTTCGAGCACGCCGAGCGATCGCTCGTAGCTGCAGCGCACGTCGCGGATCGTCCGCTGGAGGCGCTTCACCACCTCGATGTTGTGGGCCCAGACGTGGGGCTTCGCGTCGACCGTCGTGTCGACGTAGTCCATGTGCCCGCCGAAGTCGCCGAGCAGCGTCTCGATGAGGATGTCCGGCCGGAGCTCGCGCAGGCGCGTGACCGTGCGCGCGACGTGCGAGGCGCCGCCGTCGAGCAGGTCGTCGCGATCGACCATCGTCATGACGACGTACTGCAGGCCCATCCGCGCGATCGCGCGCGCGACGTGCTCCGGCTCGCGGACGTCGACCGCGCCGCGCGGATCGCCGCTCGTCACCGCGCAGAAGCGGCAGCCGCGCGTGCAGACGTCGCCGAGGAGCATCACCGTCGCGGTCCCCTCGCTCCAGCACTCGCCCACGTTCGGGCAGCGCGCCTCCTCGCAGACCGTGTGGAGGTCGAGCTCGCGGAAGGTCTGCTTGAGGTGCGTGTACTGCTCGCCGCCGGGCGCGCGGACCTTGAGCCACGGCGGTTTGGGGGCGAAGCGCGCGGAGGTCACGGGAGGGACGTAGCGCCGATGGGCGCCCGCATCAATGACCGCGTTTTCCGCGCGTCTTCACCGCGGCGAGGAGGTCGGGGCGCAGGTCGAGACGCCCGCGCCGACGATCTTGAACCCGACCTTCGGCTTGACGATCGAGACCTCGCCCGTGGACGGGCGATAGCGGGTCACGTCCGAGCCTCCGCCGGCCAGCGGAGGCCCGCCGTTGTTCCCCTCCGAGTGCGTGTAGACGTAGAAGTCGCCGCCGTAGAACGAGAACGCCCAGGCGGTGCCCGCATACGTGTCCTTGAGCGGCGTGGCGGAGATGATCTCGCCCGTGCCCTTCGCGATCTCGGCGATCTGCGCCGGGGCGCTCACGAAGAAGCCGTAGAGCTTGCCGTCCCCGGTCCCGGTGAGCTCGCTCGTCTTGCCCGCGAGGTCGCCCGTGTACGGCCCGACCAGCCTCATCGCGAGCGTGTCCGTGTCGATCTTCGCGAGACCGGCGCCGCCGTTGTCCGAGACGAAGAGCTCCTCGGCCGAGCCCCCCTTCGACGCGGTCGCGAAGCCCATGCCGAACTTGAAGAACGAGCCGTCGGTGGTCTCGGGCGGGGTGAACTTGGTCGGCTCGCACGACAGGTCCTTCGTGCTCACCTTCCAGATCGATCCGTCGCTGTGACGCACCCACGCGATGCCCGTTCGATCGACGGCCATCGACGTCGGGGCCGCTCCGCCGGTCGGGCACTTCAGGAGGCCGATCTGCTTGAACGCGAGGGTCGGCGGGTGGAACGAGTAGAGGGCGTTCTCCTCGCTGATGACGAAGATGTCCTTCGTCTCCTCCGCGCACTCCGGCAGCGGCGCGGCCCCGCCGTCCTTGCCGAGGCCGCCGCTCGATCCGCCGAAGCCGCCGTCGGGTCCGTCCGGCCCCGCGTTCGGATCCTCCTCGTTCGAGGACTTCGAGCAGGACGCGAGCACACCGAGCGCGACGAGGGCGAGAGCCAGCCTCCGCAAGAGCACCTCCTCGTCGAATCGTAGCATGCACGGTAGCATCGTCCTCGCATGCGATTCGGAGCTGGGGCAGTCGCGATCCATGCCGGCCTCGGCGGTTGCCCATGAGAGATCGAAACGCTCCGCGGTCCGTACGCACGGAGACCATGCGTCGACGTCTCGCCGCGATCCTCGCGCTCGCCGGCCTCCTCGCGGCCGCGTGCAGCAAGAAGGAGGCGCCGTCCGCCGCGAGCAAGGGCCTCGAGGAGGCGCCCGCGCCGTCCCAGCCCGCGGCGTCGGCCGCGTCCGACAACGCGGCGCCGCCTCCGCCCGCGGAGCCGGCCGCGACCGCGACCGCCGCGCCGACGACCGTGCCCTCCCCCACGCCGCTCGCGACCGCGCACGCGCCTCCGCCGGCGCCTGCGCCGAAGCCGGCGCTCCACCCGAGCACGCCCGAGTCGACGCCCTCCCCCGATCACGGGCAGAAGAAGGTCGCCGTCCACGCGAACAGCCGCTATGCGTGCACCGGCGGCGAGAAGCGCGAAGGCGTGCTCGCGTCGCCCGAGCCGCACGGCGCGCGCATCACCATCACCGGCCAGGGTCCCTGCCCCGGCGAGGTCCGTGACTGGGCCGCCGAGGTGAGCGCGTCACGCATCGACGTCAACGCCACGCACGGCACGCAGTCCCGCTGCCGCTGCAGCGGGACCGGCGATCTCGTGCTGCGCGGCCTCGATCCGGGGACCTACGACGTGCACGTCAACGGCGGCTTCGATCGGCCGATCGCGACGCGCGTCGTCGTCCTCCAGTAGCGCGCGCTTCAGCCCGCGAGCGCGGCGAGCGTCGCCTCGGACGGCGCCTGAGCGACGCCGCGCTCGGTGACGATCGCGGTCACGAGCCCCGCGGGCGTGACGTCGAACGACGGGTTGCGCGCGCGGACGCCGTCGGGCACGAGCTGCACCGAGTTGCCGTCGGGCAGGCGGAAGTACGACAGCTCGGTCTCGTCGCGCTGCTCGATCGGGATCGCGTCGCCGCTGGCCGTCGCGAGATCGATCGTGCTCCAGGGCGCGGCCACGTAGAACGGCACCTGGTGGGCCGCGGCGATGCAGGCGAGGCCGTAGGTGCCGATCTTGTTCGCCACGTCCCCGCTCCGCGCGACGCGATCGGCGCCGACCACGACGAGATCGACCTCCTTGCGCCGCATGAAGTGCGCGGCCATCGAGTCGGTGATGACCTCCACGGGGATGCGATCCTTCGCGAGCTCCCACGCGGTCAGGCGCGCGCCCTGGAGGTACGGGCGCGTCTCGCACGCGAGCACGCGCACCTTCTTGCCCGCGTCGCGCGCGGCCCGCACGATGCCGAGCGCGGTGCCGTAGCCGCCGGTCGCGAGCGCGCCCGCGTTGCAGTGCGTGAGGATGGTCGCGCCGTCCTTCACGAACGCGGCGCCGAGCTCGCCGAGCTTCTTGCACGCGGCGATCTCCGCCTTGTGGAGGTTGCGCGCCTCGACCGCGAGCTTCTCGGTGCGCTGCGCGAACTCCACGGAGGCGACCTCGTCGGCGGCCTTCTTCATGCGGTCGAGCGCCCAGACGAGGTTCACCGCGGTCGGCCGCGTGGAACGGAGCACCTCGTACGCGCTCGCCATCGCGTCGCGGAACGAGGCGGCGTCGCCGCGCGCGTTCATCGCCGCGGTGACCATCCCGTACGCCGCGCAGATCCCGATCGCGGGCGCGCCGCGCACCATCATCGAGCGGATGCCCTCGGCGACCTCGTCGACGCGGGAGAAGAACTCGTATTTTTCGAACGACGGGAGCTTCCGCTGATCGAGGACGACGACGCGATAGCCGGGCATCAGCTCGACGGCGGAGTACGTGCTGCCGCCGATCGGCTGCGGGTGAGGATGCGCCTGACCGGTCCGCAGCGTGGGAACCGCGCCGAAGCTTCGCTTGCTGCTGTCGCTCATGATGCGTCCTTCTTTCCGTCCGTCGTCGTTCCGAGACGAGAGCTTATCTCTTCTGCGACCGTCTCGAAGTCCTCTGCGGCGCGCGCCTTGTCTCCGTCGAGGTAGGCCTTCAGCGCCTCGGCGGCCACGATCGCGAGGCTCGTGTTGACGCCGATGGCCGTCAGCTCCGCGCCGACCTCCGGGTTCTTGAGCAGCGTGTCGAGATCCTCGAAGACGTCCTCGAGCTCCTTCATCGCGAGCGAGCGTTCGGGCATGGGCCGAACGTATCACTGCTCGGGCAAGGGCGGCTGCGGCGGAGGCGGCGCGCGGAGGGCCGCACGTTGCTTGTCGACGTTCGCGCGCGGCGCGCCCAGCTCGAGGGCGTGGTCGAGGGCACGCTCCGCGTCGGCCTTGCGTCCGAGCTTGCCGAGCGCCCACGCACGTCCGAGCTCGGCGGGCGCGTAGCCGGGCTTGCGTGCGAGGATCGCATCGTACGCGGCGAGCGCCGCGGCGCCGTCGCCCCGCACCACCGCGACGGTCGCGAGGCCGAGCAGGTTCTCGGTGCTCTTCGGATCGGCGGCGAGACCCTTCCGGTACGCCTCCTCGGCGCCGTCGAGGTCGCGGAGGTGCACCCTCACGAGGCCGAGGGTGTGGAACGTCTCGGCGTCGCCCGCGCCGCGCCGGATCGCCTCCTCGAGCCGCGGCGCCGCCTCCTCCGGCTCGCCCCAGCGCGCGAGCCGCATCCCGCCCTCGCGCGGACCGGCCGGCGACGCGGGCGCGATCGCCGCGGCGGTGTCGTACGCCGCGAGCGCCTCGTCGAAGCGGTGCGCGAGCTCGTACGCGTGCCCCATCTCGATCCACGGCACGGGATCGTTCGGCATGCGCTTCTCGAGCTCGGCGACCTCGGTCTTCGCGCCGTCGATGTCGCCGGAGAACGCGAGGACGCGGACGAGCAGGCGCCGCGCGGATACGTCGTCGGGGTGCTTCGCGAGGTGCGACCGGAGGGTCGCGACCGCCTCGGCCTCGCGGTGCATCCGCACGAGCTGCTGCGCCCGGTCGACGACGCTCGGAGGCGCGCACGCCGCGACCGCGAGCAGCGCGAGCAGGAGCAGACTCGTGGTAAGACGCACGGCGATGGATATTAGGACGATTGGCGTTCTCGGCGCCGGACAGATGGGTGGCGGCATCGCGCAGGTCGCGGCGGCCGCGGGCTACGACGTCGTGCTCTGCGACGCATCGCAGGAGCTCGCCGAGAAGGGCAAGGCGAAGATCGCCGCCGTCCTCGGCAAGCAGGTCGAGAAGGGCAAGATGAAGGCGGAGGACAAGGACGCGCTCGTCGGGCGCATCCGCCCCGTCGGCTCGCCCGCGCAGTTCGACGCCTGCGATCTCGTCGTCGAGGCGGCGACGGAGAACGTCGACCTCAAGCTGAAGCTGTTCCGCGCGTGCGACGACGCGATGAAGAAGGACGCGATCCTCGCGAGCAACACGTCGAGCATCTCGCTGACGAAGCTCGCCGGCGCGACCAAGCGCCCCGAGAAGGTGATCGGGATGCACTTCATGAACCCGCCGCCGCTGATGAAGCTCGTCGAGATCGTGCGCGCGGTGCAGACCTCCGAGGAGACGTACACGCTCGTGCGCGCCGCCGCGGAGAAGATGGGCAAGACGTGCACCGTCTCGAACGACGCGCCCGGCTTCCTCGTCAACCGCATCCTCATCCCCATGCTGTGCGAGGCGTGCTTCGCCCTGCAGGAGGGCGTCGGCACGGCGGAGGACATCGACACGGGCGCGAAGCTCGGTCTGAACCACCCGATGGGCCCGCTCGAGCTGTCCGACCTCATCGGCCTCGACACCGTGCTCGCGATCGCGGACGTCCTGCATCGCGACATCGGCGACGACAAGTACCGCGCGCCGACGATGCTCCGGAACCTCGTGGCCGCCGGCTGGCTCGGCAAGAAGACGGGCCGCGGCTTCTACCGCTACGACGAGACCGGGAAGCGATATCCTTCGACCTGAGTGCCCTCGCTCGTCCCCGTCCGCTCGCTGCCGCTGTTCGCGTTCGCGAACGACGGCACGATCGCATGGCTGCGTGCGGCCGGCTCGACGATCACCGCGGTGGACGCGCGGAGCGGGGTGGTGCTGCGCGAGCTGACGCTCGATCCGGCGCCGTTCGGCATCTCGTGGACCATCGAGCGCGTGGGCCGCTTCTTCGTGGTCAAGGACGACCGCGAGCTGTCGGCCTACGACGGTGAGGCGGGCACGCGCCTGTGGAAGCGCACGGGGCCGACGCGGATCGCCTCCGCCGGCGCGAACGGTGACCGCCACGTCACCATCGCGCCCGGCCCCGCGGGCGTCGAGATCCTCGAGGCCGACCTCGCGACCGGCGAGCTGTCGCCGCGCCTCGGCGTCGCCGGGACGATGGATTACATCGGCGCGCACGGCACGCTCGCCGGCGACCTCCTCGTCTTCGCGACCGATCAGCGCGACGTGTTCGCCGTCGACACGGCGCACTGGAGGGTCGTCGCGCGGCACGCCTTCCCCGGCTCGCACGCCCTGCCCCCGATCGCGAGCGCGTCGGGCGTGCACGTCGCGATCGTCGAGCGCCACCGCGCGGGCGCGCTCACCCGCGTCGCCACGCTCGACCGGACGACGGGCGCGCTCGTCTCCACGCACGAGCTCCCGGGGACCGCCCATGCCGTCAGCGCGGCTGCGAGCGGGCTGGTGCTCGACATGAAGCGTTCGGGGGTGCTCGAGCGCGTCGCGTTCCGCCCGCAGGCGCCCCACATCCGCCTCGCCATCGCGAAGAACGTCGACGTGAGCACGGCGGTCCCGAAGGACCTCCTCTCTCCGCGGGAGCCGAGGCCGCCGCTCGTCGAGATCGTGGCCGCGCCGAAGCCGCGCCGCCCGCGGCCCGAGATGCTCCCGGCGCCGCGCACCGACGACGACGTGCGGCCCGAGTCGGCGCGCGAGGGCTTCCTCACGCTGCTCGCGGTCATGCGCGCACGATCCGAGCTCTTGACCCGGATCGCCGAGACGTTCGGCGAGCGTCCGGCGGACGTGGTCTGCATGCACGACGTCGGTCTGCGCTTCCGCGATCCGCGCATCCGCTGGTCGGCGCGCCCCGGACGCGATCCGTGCCTCGTCGACCTCGCGATCGACGGCGACGGCAACACCCTCGCGACGTACTGGTATCCCCCGGCGAAGGCGCGGCGCCTGCCGGTGGTGCGCGTCGACGGCGCCACCGGCGACGCGCGCTGGCTGGCGGACGACTTCGACGCGTGGCTCGCGGGCTTCCTCCATGGTGCCCGCACGCGAGCGCCGGCGGCAGCCGCGCGCGTGCTCGACGTGCTCGGGCTCGCCGCCGACTTCCCTCGCCTGCCGCCGGCGACGCTCCCGCCCCCGTGGTTCTTCGAGGCCCACGGCACGCGCTGGACGATGCTCGACGTCGAGGAGGCGATGGCGGCCGGCGACGGCGTCGGCGCCGAGCGCATGCTCGTCGCGCTCGGACGGGCCGGCTACGCGACGCAGGTGAAGGAGCAGCTCGTCGACGTCTACGGCACGTTCGGCTGGGGCCACCATCGCGCCGTGGTGACCGAGACCTGGTAGCGGCTCAGCGGACGACGTCGACCGGACGACCGTCGGTCAGCTCGGCGCTCGCGAGCTTCACCACGCGCTCCGTGCCGTCGAGCCCGCTCGCGATCTGCACCGTCGCGCCGGTGTCGCGCTCGATGACCACGCGAACGAGCTCGAGCGTTCCGTCGGGCGTGACCTTCGCCACGCGGATGCCGCCGGCGTCGTTCATGATCGCCGTGGCGGGCAGCTCGTAGACCTTGTGCGGCGTGGGCAAGGTCAGCGCGACCTGCGCGTACATGCCCGGGAGCAGCTCGCTCTTCGGGTTCGGCACGCGGACCTCGGTGTTCATCGTGCGCGTCGCCGGATCGAGCGCGCCGGCCGCGTGGGCCACCTTGCCGTCGAAGACGCGTCCGGCGAACTCGCGCACGGTGACCTGCGCGGCGAGCTCGGTGCGGATGCTCGGGGCCACGTCCTGCGGGACCTGCACGAACACGCGCACGGGGTCCATCGCCGCGACCTTGAACATCGGGCTCCCGTTGCCCGCGGTGACGAGGGCGCCGCGCTCCACCGTGCGCGACGTCACCGTCCCGGCGAACGGCGCGGACACGCGCGCGAAGCTCTTGAGCTGCGCGAGGCGCCGGAGGTTCGCCTTCTGCGCGTCGACCGCGGCGACGGCGACGGTGACGTTGGCCTCGCCGACGTTCGCCTCGGTCTTGCGCTGGTCGAGCTCCTGCTGCGAGGCGACGCCGTTCTGCACCATGTTCTTGGCGCGCTCGAGGTTCTGCTTCGCGAACGCGAGGTTCGCCTGCGCCTGCACCACGCCCGCCTCGGCCTTCGTCAGATCGGCGCGCGCCTGATCGAGCTGCTGATCGAGCTCCGGGGTCTCGAGCTCGGCGAGGACGTCGCCCTCCTTCACCTTCTCGCCGATGTCGGCGTTCCACTTGCGGACGTACCCCGAGGCGCGCGCGTAGATCGTGGTCTCCTCGAGGGGCTGGACGTTGCCCGGGAGCATGAGCGCGCGATCGCTCGAGGCGAGCTTCGGCGCGACCACGTCGACGCGCAGCTTCGCGCCCTCGGCCGCGCGGGTGTCGACCGCGAGCTCCTTCTGCGCGTTGCGCCGCGGCAGCCACCCGAGCAGGAACAGCAGCGCGAGCACGACCAGCGCGAAGACGCCGAGCGCGAGCGCACGCGCGCGCGACAGCTTGGCCGGCTCCGGGAGAGAGAAGCCGAGATCGTCCTGGGGCCGTTCGCTCATACCGCTTCCACCTCGACGTCGCGCACCGGCGGCTTGCGCCGGAGCAGCGAGTACATGACCGGGACGAAGAATAGCGTCGTGAAGGTCGCGAGCAGGAGGCCGCCGATGACCGCGCGCCCGAGCGGCGCGTTCTGCTCGCCGCCCTCGCCGAGCCCGAGCGACATCGGCAGCATGCCGATGATCATCGCCGCCGCCGTCATGAGGACCGGACGGAGGCGCGTCATGCCCGCCGCGAGCGCCGCGTCGTAGGCGTTGCGCCCGGTCTTGCGCTGATCGTTGGCGAAGGTGACGACGAGGATACTGTTCGCCGTCGCCACGCCGACGCACATGATCGCGCCCATCAGCGCCGGGACGCTCACCGTGGTGTGCGAGAGGAAGAGCATCCACGCGATGCCGGCGATCGCGCCCGGCAGCGCCATCAGGATGACGAACGGGTCGAGCCACGACTGGAAGTTGACGACCATCAGCAGGTAGACGAGCAGGACGGCGAACACGAGACCGGTCGCGAGTCCCTTGAACGACGACTCCATGCTCTCGGCCTGCCCCTTGATGCGCACCGTGGTGCCGCGGGGCAGGTCCTTCTTCATCTCGTCGATCACGCGATGGACGCCGTCGACGACCGAGCCGAGGTCCGTGCCGTCGACGTTCGCCTGCACGTCGTAGGTGCGCGACGCGTTGTAGTGCGTGACGTTCACCGGCGCCTTCGTGCGCGACACCTGCGCGAGGTTCGAGAGGAGCTGCGGCTGCCCGTCGGCCTCGGCGTTCTTCGTCGCGACCGGGATGCGCTCGAGCGCCTCGACCGAGTCGTTCATGTACTGCGGCACCTGCACGCTCACGAAGTACTGCACGCCCCGCTTGGCATCGAGCCAGTACGTCGGCGACGTCTGCGTGCTCGACGAGAGCGTGACGAGGAGATCGCTCGCCACCTCGCGCTGGCTGACGCCCTGCTGCTGCGCGAGGGTGCGATCCACGTCGATGCGGAGGCCGGGCCCCTTCGGCACCTGCGCGAGGTGCACGTCGACGGCGCCGGGGATCTTCTTGATCCGCGCCACCAGCTCGTTGGCCGCGGCGATGGTCTGCTCGTCATTGCCCGGCGCCCCGACGACCTGCACGTCGATCGGCGCGGGGAGGCCGAAGTTCAGGACCTGCGTGGAGATGTCCGGCGCGAGGAAGAAGAACGTCGTCTCCGGGTACTTCTGCGCGAGGACGGTGCGGAGCTTGCGGACGTACTCCGGGGTCGGCCGGTGGCCGTGCTTGAGGGCGATCGAGATCTGCCCGTCCGCCGGCGAGATGAGCGCGCCCTCGCTCAGCGACAGGTTCAGGCCGCTGTAGGGAACGCCGATGACGTCGAGCATCGTCTCGATCTCGGCGGGCGGGATCACCGTCTTGATCGTCTCCTCGATCGCGGCGAACCGCTTCTCGCTCTCCTCGATGCGCGTCCCGGGGGCGCCGCGCACGTGGAGCTTGATCAGGCCCGCGTCGACGGTGGGGAAGAAGTCGCGCCCGCAGAGCGGCAGGAGCGCGACCGAGGCGCCGGCGAACGCGAGGAAGCCGACGGCGACGACCTTGCGATGGGCGAGCGCCCAGGCGAGCCAGCGGCCGTAGGCGGTGCGCATGCGCTCGAACGCGCGGTCGAACTTCGCGAAGAACCCGGTCGCGTGGTGCCCCCGCTCCGCCTCGCCCTTCAGGAGGAAGCGGACCAGCGTGGGCACGAGCGTACGCGACAGCACGTACGACGTGAGCATCGCGAACACGACCGCGAGCGCGAGGGGGATGAACAGCGAGCGCGCGGCGCCGGTGATGAGCGCCACCGGCACGAAGACGATGCAGATGCAGAGCGTCGAGACGAACGCCGGGACCGCGATCTCCTGCGCGCCGTCGACGATGGCGCGGATGAACGGCTTGTCCTGCGCCATGTTGCGATGGATGTTCTCGATCGCGACGGTGGCGTCGTCGACGAGGATGCCGACCGCGAGCGACATCCCGCCCAGGGTCATGACGTTCAGCGTGTGGCCGAGCGCGTGGAGGACGATGATCGAGACGAGGATCGACAGGGGGATCGAGACGACGACGATCAGGGTGCTCCGCCAGCTGCCGAGGAAGAGCAGGATCATCAGCGCGGTCAGGCCGGCGGCGATCGCCGCCTCCTTCACCACGCCGTCGACCGCGGCGCGCACGAACAGCGACTGATCGAAGAGGAGCGTCGCCTTCAGCTCCTTCGGCAGGCGCGTCATCGTCTGCGGGAGCATCGCGCGGATGCGCGCGGCGACGTCCAGCGTGCTCGCGTTGCCGTTCTTGAGGACCGACATGAGCACGGAGCGCTTGCCCTCGACGTGCACCATGTTCGTCTGCGGAGAGAAGCCGTCGCGGACGTTCGCGATGTCCCGCACGTAGACCGGCGTCCCGCGCACCGTCTTGATCGGCAGGTCGCCGATCTCCGCGATCGCCTCGGGGCTCGAGTTGATCGTGATGGGGTACTCGCTGTCCCCCATCTTCGCGGTGCCGGTCGGGAGGATGACGTTCTGGGCGACGATCGCGGCGGTGACGTCGCGCGGAGAGAGGCCCCACGCGTAGAGGCGCTGCGGATCGATGTCGACCACGATCTGGCGCTGCTTGCCGCCGTACGGCCACGGGATCTGCGTGCCCGGGACCGTCGCCATGTCCGCGCGGACGAAGTTCGTGCCGTAGTCGAAGAGCTGCTGCTCGGAGAGCGAGTCGCTGCCGAGCGCGGCCTGCAGGATGGGGACGTTCGACGCGCTGTAGCGGATGATGAACGGCGGCGTCGC
>JBDHVD010000266.1:0-11597 GCA_039809525.1 Labilithrix sp.
GAAGCGGCGAAGCTCGAGGCATGGGGAAAGATCGCGGACGGCGCCCTCGGCATCACGGGCGGGTTGATCACTGCCGGCACGTTCCAGTCGAACGCCCACAGCGGCGACCTCGGCGAGGCCATTCGCCAGAACAACAGCGGGTGGGGAAGCGCGGCGAGCTCGGGCGGGAACCTCGCGTCCGGCATCACCGGATGGATCGCCGCGGGCCAGAAGCGCGACGCCGACAACCTTGATGCCGACGCGAAGGCCGACGAGATGGAGGCGACGGCCCAGAAGCGCGCGCTCGAGAACGCCGACGACGAGATCAAGGAGACCCGCGAGCACGTCCGTACCGCGCTCGACTTCCTCCGGGAGTTCCAGTCGACGCAGACCAAGGCGATGGCCTCGGCTATCAAGGCGTGATCGTCAGGATTCGTCGGTCGCGTATCCGCGCATCTGCCGCATCAAACGGCATCTCCACGCGACGCCGTCTTCTGCACGCGGAAGGGTTGAAGGCTTTTGGCTGCGCTCTTCCGCGCGTGAGCGCGGCGTGCCATGCTCGCGCCCGTGAAGATCTACACGAAGACGGGCGACGACGGCACGACGGGACTCTTCGGCGGGCAGCGCGTGAGCAAGGCCTCGGACCTCGTCGAGGCCTACGGCACGGTCGACGAGCTGAACGCCGCGATCGGGATGGCTCGCGCGACGAAGCTCGAGCCCTTCACCGAGGAGGTCCTCGCCCGCGTGCAGTCGGACCTCTTCACCCTCGGCGCGGAGGTCGCGTGCGTGCCCGGGCAGGAGGAGAAGATGAAGATGACGTTCATCCAGGAGGAGGACTGTCATCGCCTCGAGCTCGCGATCGACGAGGGCGAGAAGATCCTCCCGCCGCTCAAGAACTTCGTCCTCCCCGCGGGGACGCCGCAGGCGGCGGCCCTTCACTTCGCGCGCACCGTCGCGCGGCGTGCGGAGCGTGCGGTCGTCCGCGTGGCGGAGTCGCAGCGTCAGGAGCTCGTCGTGTACCTGAACCGCCTGTCCGATCTCATCTTCGTGCTCGCGCGGCGCGCGAACACGACCGCCGGCGTCGAGGACGTGCCCTGGGCGCCCCACGGCACGCGGAGCTGATCAGGCCGCTTCCTGCAGCTGCGAGGCGAGCAGCTTGCGACCGCGGTGAAGACGGCTCATGACCGTGCCGACGGGGACGCCGAGCTCGCTCGCGGCCTCGCGGTAGGTCAGCTCGTCGAGATCGACGAGCTTGAGCACGAGGCGGAACGACTCGGGCAGCGCGTCGAGCGTGGTCTGCGCCTTCGGCGAGAGCGACGCGGCGGCCTCGGGCGACGCGAAGCGCTCGGGCATCGTCCACGCGCACGGATCGGACGCGAGGTTGCGGAGCGCGTTCTTCTCGCGGCGCGTGCGCCGATAGCGCGTGATGAAGACGCTGAAGAGGATCTGGTAGACCCACGCGCGCAGGTTCGTGCCGCGCTCGTACTGCTTGGCGAACTTGAGGGCGCGCTCGACCGTGTCCTGCACGATGTCCTCGGCCGTCGTCGGATCGCCGCACAGGCGACAGGCGCGTCCGCGGAGCTCCGGGACGAGCTCGACGAGCCCCTTCTGCAAGCCGATGAGGTCGTGGGCAACGAGGGTCGTGCGCGGCGGGTTCTTCATGGTCTCGGCGGTCTCCGGGACCACGGCATCGCAACCGTGGTGCCAGGCGCCGGCCCCGCGAAAACCCCCGGGAAACGGGCGGTGGACACGCCCGCGTGTGTCTAGGCGAACACGTCAGCGGAGCGCCGCGAGGACGCCGGGGAGCTGGTCGGCGATCTCGGAGGCGAGGAGGCCCCGGTCGCCGTGCTCCTTGCCCCAGGCCGCGCCGGCGACGCCGTGGAGGAACGCTCCGCACCAGGCCGCGGTGAACGGATCGAGCGAGCACGCGAGCGCCCCGACGAGACCCGCGAGGACGTCGCCCGCGCCGGCGGTCGCGAGCGCGGGTGTGCCCGAGCCGCTGACGACGACGCGCGCATCGGGTGAGGCGACGACGGTGTACGGGCCCTTGAGGAGGACGACGGCGTTCGCGCGCGCGGCGGCGGAGCGGGCGGCGGCGAAGCGATCGGCCTCGACCTCCTCGCTCGTCGTGCCGAGCAGACGTGCGAGCTCGCCCGCATGCGGCGTGAGGATCGCGCGGCCGCCCGCGGCGCCGAAGTCCTCGATCGCCCGCGCGTGCAGCGTGAGCGCGTCGGCGTCGCAGACCATCGGTCCGGTGTACGTCGCGAGCACGTGATCGACGATGGCGCGCGCGCGCGCGTCGGTGCCGAAGCCGGGGCCCATCACGACGGCGCGCTTGTTCGCGAGGACGGCGTCGGCCTGCTCGGTCGTCTCGATCGGCGCGGTCATGATCTCGACGACGCGCGGCTCGAGCGAGAGGACGGCATCGGGCCAGGTCGCGATCGTCGCCGCGCCCGCTCCGCCGCGGAGCGCGCCGCGGGCGGCGAGGAGCGAGGCGCCCGTCTTGCCGGGCGAGCCTGCGAGGATCGCGACGTGGCCGGCGCGGTACTTGTGCGCGTCGACCTCGCGCGGGCGGATCTCGGCGCGGACGTCGCCCGCCTCGACGAGCCCGGCGGAGTGCTCGGTGCGCAGCGACGCGGGCACGCCGATGTCGACGACGTGCACCGGGCCGGAGAGGCGCGCGCCGTGGCCGGTGACGTGACCGAGCTTGAGATGCGCGAACGTGACGGTGGCGTCGGCGCGGATCGCCTCGCCCATCGCCGCACCGGTGTCCGCGTTCATGCCCGAGGGGACGTCGAGCGCCACCACGGGTGCCGCCGCCTCGTTGACCGCACGGACGACGCCGGCGAGCGGCTCGCCGATCGGGCGATCGAGCCCGGTGCCGAAGAGGCCGTCGACGACCAGATCGACGTCGGTGAACGACTCGACGTTGGCGAGGGTCTCGACGCGGCCGCCGACCCCGAGGAACGCGTCGTGGTTCGCGCGGCAGTCGTGCGTCATCTTCGCGGGCTCGCCGCAGAGCACGGCATCGACGCGCGCGCCTCGCGCGAGGAGGTGGCGCGCGACGACGAAGCCGTCGCCGCCGTTGTTGCCGGTGCCGCAGACGACGAGCACGTGCTTGCCCTCCGGCCGGCCCGACAGGAGCTCGCGCTCGATGACGTCGGCGGCGCCGCGGCCGGCGTTCTCCATGAGGACGAGGCTCGGCACCTTCGCGACGTCGATCGCGTGCGCGTCGAACGCCCGCATCTGCGCGCGCGAGAGGACCGGGATCACGCGCCGACCTTCTCGAGGATCACCACGGCGACGGCGATGCCGGCGTCGTGCGTGATGGTGACGTGCCACTTGTTCGCGCCGAACTTCTCGACCATCGCGATCGCGTTTCCGTGCAGGGTGAGCGCGGGGCGACCGCTCGGCTCGCGCCGGACCTCGACCTCGTGCCAGCCGACGCCGCGCGCGCCGTCGAGCGCCTTCGCGAACGCCTCCTTCACCGCGAAGCGGCCGGCCAGCGCGGTGGCGACGTCACGGCCGGACAGGTCCTTGCGCTCGGCCTCGCTGCAGATGCGGGAGAAGAAGCGATCGCCGTGACGCTCGAGCGCGCGGCGCATGCGGTCGATGGAACAGACGTCGACGCCGAGACCTACGATCATTTCCGTGTGCACGCGGCGAGCATCGCCCTCACCGCGCCCCCCAGGCCCATGAATACCGCGTCCGCGATCACCGCGTGACCGATGTTGAGCTCGACGATCTCCGCGATCGCGACGAGCGCCGGCACGTTCCTCGTGGTGAGGCCGTGCCCGGCGGCGATCTCGAGGCCGAGCTCGCGCCCGCGCTTCGCGGCCGCGGCGAGCTTCACGAGCTCCTTCTGCGCGGCATCGGAGGGCGGAGGGACGCTCGTGCCGTCGGAGATGGACGATCCTCGTCCGTAGCCGAACGCGTGCGCGTACTCGCCGGTGTGGAGCTCGATCTGCTCGACGCCGAGCGCATGCGACGCCTCGACCTGGGGCACGTCCGGCGCGATGAAGAGCGAGACCTTGATGTCCGCCTCGCGCAGCGCGTCGACGTGCGCCTTCAGCGCGGGTCCGGCCTTCGCGACCTCGAGCCCGCCTTCGGTCGTGCGCTCCTCGCGCCGCTCGGGCACGAGCGTCACCACGTCGGGACCGACCTTCTTCGCGATCGCGACCATCTCGTCGGTCGCCGCCATCTCGAGGTTGAACGTCGCGCGGAGCTGCGCGCGGAGGCGCTCGACGTCCGCATCCCTGATGTGCCGCCGGTCCTCGCGCAGGTGCGCGGTGATCCCGTGCGCGCCCGCATCGAGGCACACGCGCGCGGCGTCCACCGGATCCGGATAGGGCGTACCACGCGCGTTGCGGAGCGTGGCGACGTGGTCGATGTTGATGTGCAGCCGCATGGCGCGGCGGAAGCTACCACGCCTCCCGGCCGGCTGCCCCTTCGACGTCCGGCGCGATTTCGCGCGACGTCTGCCGCCCGAGGCCGATGAGGCCGGCCATGGAAACCTCGAGCGACCTCGCGGAAGCGGCGGCCGAGCGCGGGTACGACGCGCTCGAGGGATGACCGATGGACGACTCCGAGCTCGAAGATCGCTTCGCCTCCGCGGCCATGCGACTCGGCGCGCATCGAGCCATCGGCGACGTCTCCGCGCAGATCCTCGCGCGCTACCGCGAGCCTCACCGGCACTACCACGGAGCTTCGCACCTCGCCGGCGGCCTGCGAGTCCTCGACGAGATCGCGGACACGCTCGTCTCCGCCGCCGAGGTGGAGCTCGCGTTCTGGTTTCACGACGCCGTGTACGCGACGCATCCCCTCGCGCAGAACGAGGAGCGCAGTGCAGAGCTCGCATACGAAGCGTGCCTGCGCATGGGCATCCGTGAGGTCACCGGCCGTCGTATCGCCTCGATGGTACGCGCCACGAAGGCCCATGCCGCCGACGACGCGGACACCTGCGCCCTGATCGACGTCGACCTCGCGATCCTCGGTTCCGATCCGCTGACGTACGCGACGTTCGAGCGCGACGTCCGCGACGAGGTGACGGTGCATGCGACCGACGGCCACGTATTCTTCACCCGCGCGGCTCGCCTCGAGGGCGTGCATCCCTGGAGCGATCTGTACTTCGTCACGCACTACCCACCGACGGGTCGATCGCCGGCCCGTCTGGGCGTCTCGTTCGGACCACTCGACGATCGTGCGCTCATGGTCGACGTCGACGATCCCGACGCGAGCGACGTCGTCGCGAGGCTACGGTCCGTCCCTGGCTATCGCCACGACGTCGAGACCCGCACCGACTCGCCGGCTCGACTCGTCTACTCGCGGGAGCGCTGCGGGCGCGTCGAGGCGCCGGTTCGCGCGCCCGCGGCGAGGACGCACGCCGGCTACCGCTGAACGGCGCCTCAGCCGTGCGCGAGCGTGCGCTCGACCGCCTCGAGGAGCGCCTCCGGAGGCGTCGGCTTCATGAGGAAGCGGTCGCCGGGCTCGAGCTCGCGGCCGGCGAGATCGGCGCTGTAGCCGCTCGTGAGGATCACCTTCAGGTCGGACTTGCGCTTGCGCAGCTCGGCGGCGAGCTCCTGCCCCTTCATCCCTTCGGGCAGCGTGACGTCGGTGAAGAGCAGACCGATCTTCGCGCCGTGCTCGTCCCATGCGCGCAGGGCATCGGCGCCGGAACGCGCGTCGATCACCTCGTGGCCGTTCATCTCGAGCAGCATGCGCGTCGTCTTGCGAACGCTCGGATCGTCCTCGACGAGGAGGATGGTGGCCGCGCCCGGTGGCTCGGCCTTGGCCGGCATCGGCGACGGCGCGGCGACCGGCTCGTCGCTCGGGCGGAAGAGGATCTCGAACGTGGTCCCCTTCCCGAGCTCGCTGCTCACGCGGACGAAGCCGCCGTGCAGCTTCACGATGCCGAAGACCGTCGCGAGACCGAGGCCGGTGCCCTTCCCCACCGGCTTGGTGGTGAAGAACGGCTCGAAGACGCGGCGCAGGTGCTCGGGCGGGATGCCCGTCCCGGTGTCGGCGACGCGGAGAGCGCAGTAGCTCCCGGGAGGCGCCGCGCTCCCCACCATCGGCGTCTCCGCATCCAGCCGGAGCTCCGCGGTGGAGATGGTGAGGTCGCCTCCTCGCGGCATCGCATCGCGCGCGTTCACCGCGAGGTTCATCAAGACCTGACCGATCATCCCGACGTCGGCCCGCGCGACGAGCGCGGCCTCGGCGAGGTCGACCTGCACCCGGACCTGCTCGCCGACGAGACGGCGGAGCATCGCCGCGTGCTCGGAGACGACCGCGCCGAGATCGACGGGCTTCGGCTCGAGCACCTGCCGCCGCGCGAACGCGAGGAGCTGCTTGGTCAGGGCGGCGCCGCGCTCGGCGGCGACCACGATCTCGTCGAGGATCTCCCGCTCGCTGCGGGCGATCCCCGTGCGCCTCCGCCCGACCTCCGCTTGCATGAGGATCGCCGCGAGGATGTTGTTGAAGTCGTGGGCGACGCCGCCGGCGAGCTGGCCGATCGCCTCCATCTTCTGCGCCTCGCGCAGGTGCTCCTCGACCTGCCGCTGTCGTGTGATGTCCATGACCGTGCCGGCCATGCGGATGGGGTTTCCGAGCTCGTCGCGGTAGACGCGGCCGCGGCCGGAGATGATGCGCGCCGCGCCCTCCGGGCCGGCGGTCCGGTGCTCGACCGTGCATTCGATCCCGCTCTCCACCGTGCCGCGGATGGTCGCGTCGACCTTCTCGCGATCCTCCGGATGGATCAACGCGAGATACGACTCGTACGTACCGGCGAAGGCGGCGGGCGCGACGCCGAAGGTCCGCGCGACGCCGTCGGACCACTGGACGCGATCGCCCCGCACGTCCCACTCCCACGCGCCCATGCTCGCGGCGTCGAGCGCGAGCTCGAGGTGATCCGTGCTCTTCGCCGCCGCGCGCCGCGCCGCGTCCGCCTCCGCGCGGCTCGCCCCGAGCAGGAGCGCGCTGATCGCGGCGAGCGCGACGAACACCTGCGCCTGGACCGCACTGTCGGCGATGTCGGCGGCGACGAAGTCGTGATGGACCCTTCCGGTCAGGAGCGACGCGAGCACCATCGTGCCGAGGACGGTCATCGCGAACGTCACCGTGCGCATGCCGAGCCGGAGGGCCGCCCACGGCAGCAGGCACAGCAGCATGTACGGATGCGGGGCGAGCCCGCCCGCTCGCGCGGTCCTGCCCGTCGCCACCCACGTGGCCACGCACCACACGAGCACGAACACGGCCGCTTCGAGCCGGCGCTCGCGCCCGATCTTCTCGCCGTCCGTGCTCCGCCACACGACGATCATGGGCGTCACGACGACGACGCCCAGCGCGTTCGAGATCCACCACGTGCGATACGACGCCCAGTACGGTGCGTGCGCGAAGAGCCACGGGGCGGCGGCGCCGACCGACGCCATGAGCCCGTCGACCGCCGTGGCGACGCCGGCGAGGGCGAGCACCTCGTCGACGCGGGTGAACGTGATCTTCCGCGGGCAGATCTTCGTCAGCACCCACGCGCCGAGCAGCGCCTCGGCGCCGTTCGCCACGAGGAACCCGAGGTCCATGCCGACCGCGTGGTTCGCCGTCACGTTCGCGGCGAAGCCGAGCGCGAGGAGCGTCGCGACCACGAAGAGCCGACCGCGCCGCGGCGTCGAGAGCGCCGCGGCCAGGAGGACGCCCCCCGCCGGCCAGATCAGCGAGACGTGCCGGACGGGATCGGTGAAGACCGCACCGAGGAGGTGAGCGATCAGGTACGCGAACGCCCATAGCGCGAGGGTTCGCGCCTTGGGCCGCTCGTCGTCCATCGTCCTCCCCCCCGCGCCCGTCAGTCTTCCGCAGCCTCGCCGCTCGCGTCCTCGTCCGTCTTCGGCGTCTGCAGCAGCTCGCCTTGGGGTCCGTCGCGGCGCACGATGAGCGTCTTGCGACCGACGGTGTCGGGGTTCTCCCGGGCGACGACGGTGATGACGTTCACGCCCGGCCGGAGCGGGATGGCCGCCTCGACCGGCAGCTTCCTCGGATCCTGACCGTTGCGGTTCGAGCGGTACCAGATCTTCTTCGAGCCGACGAAGACGTAGGCGTCGAGGAGGCGATCGGGGTCGGTCGCGGTGCCCTTGATCGTGATCTTGTCGTCACGCGTCGCGAGCGCGACGGGCTGCACCTCGACCGAGGGCGGGAAGCGGCGCATGACCTCCTCGAACGGAACGGTCGCGGACGCGGCGGCGCCCGGCTCGAGCTCGACGGTCTTCACGAAGCCGAAGCGGCCGTCGCCGAGCGCGACCTTCGTCGTGTCGCCCGCCGTGCCGAGCACGTTCACGTTCGTGCCCGCGCCGAGCCGGCCGAAGCTGCGCGCCCCCGGATCCGGCGACTCGAGCAGCGTCGCGCCGCCCGCCTTCGCCTTCATCGCGCCGGACGCCTGCGCGATGGTGGCCGGCACCGCGATGGGCATGCGGACCTTCTCGACGACCGTCTCGCGGAGATCGCGATCGGCGATCGAGAGCTCCACCTTCGCCTCGGGATCCTGCAGGGCCGACTCGATGTCGAAGGTGAAGGCCACCTTCTTCATCTCGCCGGGCTGCATGTTCGAGACGTCGAAGCGGCCCTCGTGCAGCAGCAGGCCGTCGCCCGAGAGGTTGCGCAGGTTCACCTGCGTCTCGAAGCTCTTGCCCTTCCCGACGTTCTTCACCGTCACGTACATCGTGAGGTGCTCGCCCTTCTGGACCTTGCCGTCGCCGTTGCCCTTGCGGGTGTCGGCGATCTGGTAGCTGTAGGCGAAGATCGGACGCTCGAGCGCCTTGATCGCGACGCGCGTCTCCTGCTTCGCCGGCGCGCGTCCGCGGGCCTCCTCGAACTTGACGGTGATGCCGTCCTGACGCGAGAGCGTGTCGCGCGGGATCCGGCACGTGCGCGGCGCGTCCTTCGGCAGCGGCGCGGTCGAGCCCGGCTTGCGGCCCTCGACCTCGCACCAGCCGAGCGGGATCTGCGCCGTGCGCGTCTTGCCCGGCTCGAGCTTGCCGATCACGAGCTCCTTGTTGTCGTAGAGCGCGTTGTCGCTCTTCGTGACCGCCGCGAGGCGGTAGAGCGCCACGTTCCCCTTGTTGGTGACCGTGACCTTGAGGTTCATCGGGTCGCCGGCGTTCGTCTCGTTGCCCGGCTTGTCGGTCTCGAGCTTCACGTCGACGGCGGGCGGCGGCGCGTTCTGCGCGGCCTGCGGGACGTCGGCGGGCGCGTCGCTCCAGTCGATCCCGAGCTGCTGGAGGTCCTGCGCGACCTTCTGCACCTCGGCGTTGCGCGCCTGCTCGATCGCCGGCTTGGCGGCCTTGATCTGCTCGAGCCGCTTGCCCGGCTGGAGCTTCGAGACGACGTCGCGCGCGAACTTCACCGGGAAGTCCTTGCCCGGGAAGTCGGGGCCGAGGACCTCGTCGGGATCGCCGCCGCGCTCGCGGAGCTCGCGACGGAGCGACTCGGGCAGGTTGTAGCGGACGACCTCCTGCGGCTTCTGTCCGTCGCGCGCGCGCGCGTTCGACAGCGAGCGCGACAGATCGCGCTCCTTGATCATGCCGGTGTCGACCGTCAGGTCCATCTCCTGCGGATCGGCGGTCATCGGATCGAGCTCGATGTCCGGCGTCACGCCCGTGCCCTGGATGGAGATGTCGCCCGGCTCGGTGAGGTACTGCGCGATGGTGAGCTTGAGGGCGGCGCGGTCGGGGAGCTCGGTGAACACGAGCTGCACCGAGCCCTTGCCGAAGGTGGTCTCGCCGATCACCACCGCGCGATCGTGGTTCTTCAGCGCGCCGGCGACGATCTCGCTCGCGCTCGCGGACGATCCGTTAACGAGGAGCGCGATCGGGTAGTTCGGCTCGGTGCCCTCCGGGTGCGCGACCTTCTCCTCGCGGTCCTCGCCCGCGCCGGGGTTTCCGACGGTGGCGACGATCGGACCGCTCGAGAGGAACTTGTCGGCGACGCGCGCGGCCTGCTCGAGGAGGCCGCCGGGGTTGCCGCGGAGATCGAGGACGAGCCCCTTGAGCTCGCCGTTCTTCTTCATGTCGCGGAGGGCCTCGTCGAGGTCCTTCGCGGTGTTCGCCTGGAACTGCTTCAGGCGCACGTAGCCGATGTTGCCGTCGAGCAGCTTGTGCTCGACCGACTGCACCTTGATGATCTCGCGCGTCAGCTCGAAGGGCTTCGGCTGCTGCCAGCCGTCGGGCCCGTCGCGGCGGAGCCAGACGGTCACCTTCGTTCCCGGCGCGCCGCGGAGATGCTGCACCGCCTCGTTGAGGCCCATGTTCAGCGTCGACTCGCCGCCGATCTTCGTGATGCGGTCGTACTTCTTCACGCCGGCGCGGAAGGCGGGCGTGTTCGGCATCGGGTTGATGACCGTGAGCTGCTGATCGCGGATCGAGATGACGATGCCGAGGCCGCCGAACTGGCCGCTCGTCGACAGGTTCATCTCCTTGTACGCCTCGGGCGAGAGGAGCACGGAGTGCGGATCGAGCGTGTGCAGCATGCCGTTGCACGCCGCGTACTCGACCTCGCGGAGATCGACCTCGGTGCCCTTCAGGTTCTCCTGCACGAAGCCGAAGATCTCGCGGAGGCGCGCGGACACGTCCCACAGGCCGAGGACGTTGTCGACGCGGAACTCGCGCTCCTGCGTGTCGACGCGCACCTTCACCGTGGGCTGGGTCTCTTCGTGCAGGACGATGACCTGCGCGACGTCGCGCTGCACGTAGTTGAGCGAGGAGAGGAGCATCTCCTTCGGCTTCACGCGCTTCGGATCGACGTACTTGTCGCGAACGTTCTTGAGGACCTCGTTGACGACCTTCAGCTGCGTGAGGTCGTAGTTCGCCGGCGTGTGGGTCGTCGGTCCGGTGTTCGCGGCGTTCGCCGGTGCGAGGCCGTCCCAGAGGCCGTGTCCGTGGAGGCGCAGCGCGAGCCAGCTCGCGATTCCGAAGGCGACGAAAAGCGCGAGGAACTTGAGCGCGCGGGTGAGCAGCCCCATTGGTTTCAGTATAGACGCGCGGCGACGCCTCTGGGTTTCCGACATTTCTCCTCGGTGAAACGAGCTCTACCCTTTGCGGATTACGGCCACATAAAAGCCGCCGAACCGGGAGGCGGGCGAGTCGCAGAGCAACCTCTCGGCCTTGTGGAGCATTCCTCGGAGGCCCGGGACGCGCATGGCGACGGCCGCGGGGGTGACGATCCGGATCCCGCGCGCCGATTCGAGCTTGGTGCCCGGCGGGAGGATCTTCGGCAAGGTCCCCGGCGCGTCGAAGCGGGTGTAGACGGCGCTCTCCGTCGTCTTGTGGCTGATCTTGCCCGCGGGTCCGATCCGCTTCGCCAGACCGCGGAAGCTCCAGGGGTTGTAGAACTCGGCGAGGATCACGCCGCCCGGACGCGTGACGCGCGCCATCTCGGCGAGCGCCTTGCCGATGTCGGGGACGTGCGCGAGCACCTTGAACGAGCAGGTGACGTCGAACGTCGCATCCTCGAAGGGCAGCTCGGTGACGCTGCCCTCGCGGACGTCGAGGCCGCGCGCCTTCGCGAGCTCGAGCATCCCCGGCGACAGGTCGATGCCGGCCGCGCGCTTCGCGAACTCGGCGATCCGCTCGAGGATG
>JBDHVD010000267.1:0-11551 GCA_039809525.1 Labilithrix sp.
CCAGAAGTGCAACTACCCCGCGAGCCTCTGAGCGCGTCAGCGCAACCCGCCGGCGAACACCTCGCACGCGTAGACGGTCCCGTCGTCGGCGCGTGCGAGGCCCACGCCGACGTGCGTGTAGTCTGCACGCAGCAGGTTCAAGCGGTGCGACGGGCTCGCGTAGAGGGCGCGATGCGCGTGGAGGACGGTCGGGCCGCGGGCGACGTTCTCGCCGACCACGCGCGCCTCGAGTGACGCCTCGGCGAAGCGCGCGCGGAGATCGCCCTCGCCGAGATCGTGCGCGATGCTCCCGGCGGCGCGCATCCGCTCGGCATGCGCCGTGGCCACCGCGTCGAGCCGCGCGTCGCGGGTGAGGGGAGGGAGCGACTCGGCGGAGCGGAGGGCGTCGACCAGGCTCCCGAGATCCGCCGACGCGTCCTCGCCGGGGACCGGCGCGGGGCCCTCGTCGTCGGACGGCGGCTCGACGTCGGCGAACACGCGCGCCTCGAGCAGCGGGCGCGGTCCGCCGTGCGCGAGATCGCCGACGAGCTGCACCGTGTACGCGCCCGGGCGCTCGACCGCGAAGCGCGCCCGGACCGTGCCGCTCGTGCGGTCGAGCGACGTCGGCACGGTGCGCGGCACGCCGCGCGGGCCGAGGACGACGAGCGTCGCGCCCTCTGCCGCGGCGCGGAGCGTCGCCTCGAACGTGAGCCACTGACCCGTGCGCGCACGCATCGGGAGCGGCGCGAGATCGGCGAGCGCGTCGACGACGACCGCGACGATCTCCTCGCCGCCGTGAGGGAGCGGCGCGCGAGCGACGCCGCAGCGCGCGTGGGGCGTTCGCAGCGCTTCGAGCCGGCCTTGCACCGTCTCGTCCGCGATCGGCGCCTTCCCCGTCGCCGTCACCACGCGCGGGCGCACGTGGGGCTCGCCGCTCGCGCGCATCCACGAGGACACCACGTCGGCATCGGGCGGGCCGGCGCCGCGCGCGCGTCGCTCGGCGATCCGGCGCGCGACGTGCTCGAGCGCGGCGTCCGCCTCGCCGCACGGGAGCTCGTCCGCGGTCGTCGACTTCCACGGCGAGCGCGTCACCTGGACGATGCGCGGCTCGGGCTCCGGAGGAGGCGCATCGAGCGGCTCGTCGGCGCCGCGCGCCCATGGCGGCGTCCCGCAGGCGACGAGCAGGAGCGAGACGCTGACGACGGCGCGCACGACGCCCGCGAAGCTACCGCTTCGACGACGACTGCGCGAGCTTGCGGCGCTCGTTGCGCCGGCCGAGCGCGAGCCCGACGCGGAGCCCGAGGAGGAACCCAGCGCCGATCGCCAGTGCGATGAACAGACCGGACAGAGGACCCTTCAGGCGGCTACGTCGCCGATCAGTTGATGGTGAAGCTCTTCTTCACGTGGACGGGCGCGCCGCTGAACGCGGGGACGCGCGCGCCGCGGAACTTGCCCGCGACGCAGCCGCCGACGGCCGTGCCGGGGAACGGCCCCTCGATGATGTTCGCCGAGGCGGCCGAGCCGTCCGGGTTGAACGTCACCTCGACGCGACCGCTGCCGGTCGGGCCGTCGGGCTTCTTGCACGACTGGACGTTGATGCCGCCGAGGGCCGCCGCCGCCGCGCCGCGATCGAACGGAGCGGTCGAGCCTCCGCCGCCGCCCGACGGAGCCGCCTGCTCCTTCGGCTTGCCCGCCGCCGCGGCGAGCGCATCGCCGAAGCTCGCCGGCTTCGCCGGCTCGGCCGGCTTCGGCGCGGGCTCCGCGGCCGCGACCGCGCCACCACCGCCGCCGCCGCCGCCGGTCTTCGTCGGGGTGCTCTTCGTCCCCGGGTTCACCGTCGCGGGCTTGTCCGCGTTGCCGACGCTCGGCGGCGGGGGCTCGTTGCCCGTGGCCGTCGCGGTCGGGGTCGCGGTCGCCGTCGCCGCCGGATCGTTCATCGCCGTCGCGCCGGTCGAGTCGGGCGCCGCGCTCGCGCTCGCCGCGGCCTTCGCCGCGTCGGCCGCCGACGGGCCGCGCGTGAGCACGACCGCGAGGACGATCGCGATCGCGATGAACGCGCCCGCGCCGAGGATGGCGAACATCATCATCTTGTTCTGCTTCGGAGGCGCGCCGCCCGCGGCGAGCGCCGCGAGATCCGCCGTCTCGAGCGGAGGAGGCGCGAGGATCGGCGCCGCGAGGGCCGCGCCGAACGCGCCGCCGCCGCTGAGGTTCATGATGTCGTCGACGCGCGCGTTCGTGTCCTTCTTCTCGTCGCCCGAGCCCATGTTCGCGCTGAGCGCGCGGATGTCGATCAGGCCCGAGCCGTCGGACGTCGCCGTAGTGCGGTCGTTCTTCTCCGGCGCCTTCTTCGTGTCCGACGTGAGCGCGGACAGCGAGAACAGCACGCTGTTCTCGTTGCGCTGACCGGTCATCTTCTCCGCGCCCGCAGCCGCCGCCGCTCCGCCCGCCGCGGCCACGCCGCCGGACGCCGCGCTCGTCATCACGTCGTCCTCGCCGCCGGCCTTCTCGACGTTGCCGAAGAGGTCCTGGCCGGCGCCGCGCGCGCTCGCACGGCGCGCCGCAGCCGGAGCTGCCTGCGCGGTCTCGACCGCGCCGCCGCCGAACAATCCGCCTCCGTTCGCGGGACCGTTGCCGTTCGCGTGGCCGGCGAACGGGCTGTCCACCGCGCTCGCGACCTCGCCCGCGCCGAACAGCGGAGCGCCCGCGCCGCCGCCCATGCCGCCCGCGTGAGCAGGGCTGGGCATCGACTGCGGCACGTCCTCGAGCGACGGGCCCGGGCCGAGCTTGATCATTCCGTAGAGCTGGTCGATCTCGCGGAGCGGCAGCCAGTCGGCCATGCCGTCCTTCCAGCAGTAGGTCTCGTCGTTGACCGTGCCCGCCTTGTACTCGGCGACGATCTCCTGCGGGGTCATCGTGCGCTGATCGCCGTCGGCGACGTTGACCGTCCACTGGTCGCCGGCGGCGCCCTGGCTCGCGTAGTCGAAGACGTGCGTGTCGGCGTTGTCCTCCGCCGGCTGCGTCTCGTTCCCGTTGATCACGATCGTCGAGCTGCACTTCTTGCAGCGGATCTTGACGACCTTTCCCAGGACCTTTTCATCCGCGATCGTGTACTTGGCCTGGCAGGACTGGCACTGGATCTTCATCGCGGAACCATCCTCGAAGGTGAGGGCATGCGTGGTGTGGAGTCGCTTCGATCGCGTCGCACTTTGCGCGCGGAAATCAGCGAGTTCGATTGCATGACGAGTATAGCCAGGCGCGATCGACGCGATCAAGCTGGCCCTGGGATGGAGACGATGGAATCGTCCCCGAGCTTGGAGGCACCTGCGCTTTCGACGCTTTCGCCGCGCAGATCGCAGAAACGTGCTTTCGCTCCGCGCGGATCCGTGAGCGGCGACGAGGTGCGCAAATCTGCTCCGCGCTTACGTAAGCGCGGCCATGTCGTCAGTTGATCAGCACGAGCTGCGTCCCGTCCTTGCCGCAGTAGTCGGCGCTCCCGTCGAAGCGATCGCCGCACGTCGGACAGATCTTCCCTCGCTTCGCGGGGGCGGCCGCGCGAGCGATCACCGCCGGGTGCACGATCGGCTCGCCGCCCTTCGCCGCGACGAGCTTCGTCCCGTCGTGCGGACAGAACGCGGTCGGCGACGGCGCGGAGCGACCGCACGTCGGGCACGTCATCTCGCGCGCGGGCGCGGCGGGCGCCGCGGCGGCGACGACCGGGTTCCTCTGCGAAGCGCGCGCCGACTCGGCCGCCTTCACGCTCTCCTCGTGCGCGCGCTGCTGCGCGGCGTGCTGCGCCCTCCGCTGCTCGCGACGGTCGAGCGCCTCCTGCATGCGCGCCTCGTGGCGCACCGCGACCTCGCGTTCGAGCTCCTTCGCGCGCTTCGATCGCCGGAGCACCACCACGGCGACGACGCCGAGGATCAGGAGCAAGCCGCCGATGATCGCGAGGAACATCGTCCGGCGGGGGCGCGCGCGGTCCTCGACGCGTCCCTCTCCCGCGCCGATCGACGATCCGCCGAGCGTCGCCGTCGCGGCGGTCTCGTTCTCGCCCGAGGCGTTGAGCCCGGAGCGTGCGAGCAGATCGTCGTAGTGCGCGGGCGAGCTCACCTCCACGCTGACGCGCGCGTCCTTGCCCGCGGCGGTCGCGACGATCTCGACGACGCCCTCGGGCGCGTCGGGCGCGACGGTCACCGTGCCGCTCGCATCCACCGTCACGCCCTTGTTCGCCGCCTCGGGCGCCAGCATCCACGTCGTCGGCGTGCGCGTCGCGCAGCCCTTGTCGTCGAGGACGACGGCGCGGAACGGGAACGTCTCGCCGGTGCGCAGCAGCTTCTTCGAGGGCCGCACCTCGAGGCGCGACGGCTCGCCCGGCGTCGCGCACGCGGCCGGCTTCGGCTCGACGGTCGGCGCGGGCGCCGGCGCCGGCTCCTTCGTCGGCGCGGGCAGCGGGCTCTCGTCGGCCACGAGATCGAAGCGGCGTTCGCGCTTGATGTCCGCGATGCACGTGCCCTCCTTGAGGACGATCTCGTAACGGCCCGTCTCGATCAGATCGATGTGCGTGTCCGTCGTGGCGACGACGAGCGTGTTGAGGATCGCCTTGCGCGGATCGTTCGGCGGGGTCGTGCACCGCGTCCGCCACGTCTTGCCGTTCGGCTCGCGCGAGTGGCTCTCGCGAGAGAGCGTGGGCATCGCGTCGTAGCACTGGTTCGTGCGGTAGACGCGGCCGCCGCCGACGATCGCCAGCTCGTCGCCCTCGAGGCGGATGCTCACGATCTCCCCACCGCCGGTCGACGCGTTCTTCGGGGCCTCGCCGCAGGCGTTCAGCCAGGTCTGGACGGTGAACGTCTCGGTGAGGGCGCTCTGCTTCCAGCGGCCGTCGAAATGAGGCTCCGCGCGTGCCTCGGACGCGCGCGCGGCGAGGAGCGCCCACACGAAGAGCGCGAGGACACTTATCGAAGCGAGGCGTCTCGGCGCGCGTGGCCCCGAAGCTGACATGCGCGGAGAGTCTAGCTCGGATTTTCCCCGCGCATTTTCGATTGTGTTAGCTTCGGCTCGTGATCCGGCACCAACGCTTCGTCGCGTGCTTGCTGTCGGTCCTCGCCGTGCTCCTCGGGAGTACGTCCGCCCGCGCGCAGAACGCGATCCCGGACAACAACGGCCAGGGCTTCGACACGCATCTCTTCCGTCCAGCGATGGACTCGAAGGGGTTCTTCCACACGAACGGCACCGACATCATCGGTGCGAACGACATCTCGTTCGGCCTGGTCATCGACTACGGCACGGGCCTGCTCCGCGTCCCGGACAAGGGGCAGGACAGCGCGCGGCTCATCGACCACTCGTTCCAGGGAACCTTCTCGTTCAACTACGGCATCGCGAACCGCGCGGTCGTCGGCCTGACGCTCCCCATCAACCTGATGCAGGGGCAGGAGCAGATCGACAAGGCCACGCCGGGCAACCCGACGCAGACGGGCCCGATCGCCGACGGGACGAACGGCACGCAGTGGTTCACGAACCAGCTCGACGCGCAGCACCTCCAGTTCGTCGCCTTGCACGGCAAGGTCCGCATCCTCCGCGTGGAGAAGGGCTTCGGCCTCGCCGCGGCGGTGCAGGTCGGTCTGCCCACGGGCGACGCGTCGCGGAACGCCGGCGGTGACCCGACCTTCTGGTACTGGCCGCAGGTCATCGCGGAGAAGCGCTTCGGATCGATCGGTCAGTTCAAGATCGGCGCGAACGTCGGCTACCGCGGTCACGACCCGTCGAGCACGATCATCACGCTGCGCGACAACAACGAGTTCCGCGACGGAAGCCGCCTGACCTACGGCCTCGGCCTCTCGTACCGCGTGCTCGAGGCGGTCGACCTCGTCGCCGACACCTACGCGACGTACCTCCTCTCCTCGAAGGCGGCGTCGGCGATCAAGCCGTCGAACGAGGTCACCGGCGGCATCAAGGTGTTCGTCGAGCGCAACAGCTACCTGATGCTCGGCGCGGGCCCGCGCTACACGAACGGCTTCGAGGCGGCGGACTTCCGCGCGTTCATCGGCTTCATCTTCGAGCCGTCGATCGGCGACCGCGACGGCGACGGCCTGAAGGACGACGTCGACAAGTGCCCGGACGAGCCGGAGGACTTCGACGGCTTCCAGGACGAGGACGGCTGCCCGGATCCGGACAACGACAACGACGGCATCCTCGACAAGGACGACCGCTGCCCGGACAACCCCGAGGACCGCGACGGCGATCAGGACGAGGACGGCTGCCCCGAGGGCTCGGACGGCGATCGCGACGGCGACGGCATCCCCGACTCGAAGGACAAGTGCCCGGACGATCCCGAGGACAAGGACGGCTTCCAGGACAAGGACGGCTGCCCCGATCCGGACAACGACAAGGACGGCATCCCCGACAAGCAGGACGTCTGCCCGAACGATCCGGAGGACAAGGACGGCTTCCAGGACAAGGACGGCTGCCCCGATCCGGACAACGACAAGGACGGCATCCTCGACGTCAACGACAAGTGTCCGAACGAGCCGGAGACGTACAACGGCTACCAGGACGAGGACGGCTGCCCCGACAAGGGCAACGTCATCATCGAAGGCGACAAGCTCGTCATCCTGAAGAAGATCAAGTTCAAGGTGAACTCGGCGGAGATCCTGCCGGAGTCGAACGAGATCCTCGACGCGGTGGCGACCACGGTCCTCCACCATCCGGAGTTCACGCTCATCGAGGTCGCCGGCCACGCCGACGAGCGCGCGGACGACCAGTACAACCTGCGGCTCACGCAGGACCGCGTGAACAGCGTCATGGCGGCGCTCATCGCGAGGAAGGTCCCGCGTGACCGGCTCCGCGCGAAGGGCTACGGCGAGTTCTGTCCGGAAGACCCGGCCCACAACGAAGAGGCGTGGGAGAAGAACCGCCGCGTCGAGTTCAAGATCGTGAAGACGAAGGACGGCCCCACCGGCGTCGAGCTCGGTTGCGACAACGCGAGCCGCCGCGGCGTGAAGCCCGACCCCGTCCCGTAGCTTGTCGACAGAGCTCCCGTGTGGGTGGGACTGTCCGTCCACACGTGGAGCCGACGTCCACGGCCTCGACACGGATTCCGCGCATTTGACCGTGGCACCGATGTTGAATCTCGGGCGGAGCTCAGGAGGTCGGCATGTCGAAACTTCTCGCAGTCGTCAGCGTCTGTGCGGTGGGTGCTCTCGTTGGCGCGTGCGCCGCGCCGGCAGATGACGAGCAGGCCACGCAGACCGAGGACGCGCTCAAGGGCGAGGACAACGACGCCCTGGCGGCGGTCCGTCGCGCGACGGCGAAGTACCACGACGTGAACGTCGCGCTCGCCGACGGTTACGTCGCCGATCCGGTCTGCGCGGCGTCGCCGGCCGGCGCGATGGGTGTGCACTACATCAATCCGGCGCTCGTGCAGCAGCCCCCGGATCCGAACCGTCCGGGCATCCTGCTCTACGAGCCCACCGCGGACGGTCCGCGGCTCGTCGGCGTCGAGTGGTTCATGCCGGTGATCGGCGTGACGGGTCCGTCGTTCGATACGAGCACGCCGCCGATCCCGCCGTACAACCCGGCGCCGGTCTTCTTCGGCCACACGTTCGACGGTCCGATGCCGGGCCACAACCCGGCGATGCCGTGGCACTACGACCTGCACGCGTGGCTGTGGAAGCACAACCCGAACGGGACGTTCAGCGAGTGGAACCCGAACGTGCACTGCCCGTAGTCAGCCGCGCGAGCAGCCGATCGAGCAGCGCGTCGGGCAGGTAGGAGGCGAGCAGCAAGGTCGCCATCAGCATCGCGAACCACCGCACCGGCCCGAACATCATCGCGATCATGAAGTGCATGCCGACGCCCACCACGAGCGCCGGCATGCGCGTTTTTGTCCACGCGAACCAGAGCGGCGCGCCCGCCTCGAACCCGAGGACCAGCGCCTGGAGCACGGTCCATCCGCGGGCGGGCATCAGGTTGGCGAACGCGACGGTGAACGCGGTCTGGTAGCTGTCGT
Source organism: Labilithrix sp. (assembly GCA_039809525.1). Classification (GTDB taxonomy): domain Bacteria; phylum Myxococcota_A; class Polyangia; order Polyangiales; family Polyangiaceae; genus Labilithrix. The sequence continues at coordinate 7,982 of JBDHVD010000267.1, forward strand.
GGAGGTGCGTCCAGAGGACGAAGCCGTGGTGGAGCCAGTCGCCGCGCGCCTTCGCGATGCCCGACGCGCAGTAGATCGTCGGCAGCAGGATCTGGAAGAACCGGACCGTCCCGCTCCGCACCTCGTCGGGCAGCACGAGGTCCGGGTCGCGCTTCTTCGCCCGCCACGCGTCCACGCCGAAGCGGGCGCCGGCCGGGCTGACGGCGATCGCGATCGCGACCATCGGGGCCATCTTGCTCACGCTGAAGGCCGCGAGGCGATCGGCGAGCGCGACGTAGGTCGCGGCGCAGGCGAACACGGTGGCGGCGACGCGCGTGCGGAAGCCCGCGGAGATCGCGAGGCCGCTCATCACCAGGACGCCGGCGACGAGCCACGCGATCGAGGAAGGGAGCGCGGGCAGGTACATCGGCTGGCGCCAGTCGTTCGGGCCGACGTCGGGGACGCGGAAGCCGGCGTCGCCGATCCACTCGTCGGCGTGCGTGAGCCGGCTCGACATGAAGCCGAGGATCGCGAGCGGCGCGACCATCCGCACGAGCTCGAGCCGCAGCACGTGCTGCGGCCGCGCGAGCCAGGCGAAGAAGCGATCGCCCACGAAGGGCTTCGTCGACGTGAGGCTCATCGCTCGTCCTCCGGCGACTTCTCCGGCATCTTCGTGCGGTCGTCCTCGTCGTCCTTCGTCGGGGCGGGCGAGCGATCGCCGCAGCGCTCGTGCCGCTTCGACTTCGGCGTCCAGTACCAGTCGTGGCGCTGGTCCGGCGGGTACTGCGCGAGCTCCTTGCGCACGTACGGCTCGATGGTGGAGCCCGGCGGAGGGTAGGGGATGCGAAGGCTGAGGAAGCGCACGCCGCCGATCTTTCGATCGCCCCGGGCGTTCACGCGCTGCACCACGTACTCGTCGAGCGCACGCATCACCTTGCGGTCGCGCCGGTAGAACTGCACCGCGCGATAGAAGCGGTTCTCCTTGTTCTCCGCGTCGAGCGGGAAGAACGGACGGACGTCGACCTCGACCCACCTGCGCTCTCCGCACACCCAGCCCTCGGCGCGGTAGTCGATCTGCTTCTCGCCCGCCCACTTGAACAGCGCGGCGATCTGGCCGAAGTACAGCGCCGCCCGCGGGAGCAGCTTCGCCGGCAGGTTCGAGCCCACGCCGTCGAGCCACACGACGGCGAGATAGACCGCGGCGACGACCACGAGCACGTTCCTCCGCCACGCCGGGGTCGGCGGCGGCAGCGACGCGGGCGCGGGCTCGACCTCCTCGATCGGCGCTTCGCTCTTGCGACGCTTCGACTTCCGCTTCGCGGCGGCCACGCGCGCATTGGTACTCCCGATTGCCATTTTCGTCGACCTCGAGTCGCGCCGGGTGTACCGCACCGGCGTGGGACGGATCGCGATCGTCACGGCAGCGCTCGTCGTGCTCGGCGCCTGCAAGGGCCGCGAGGAAGCCGCGCCGGCGCCGCCGCCGCAGGACGCGTCGATGCAGAAGCCGCTCCCGACCGGCATGCTCATGGGCACGTTCGACGCGGCCGCGCCCAAGGCGAGGTCCGCAGCGCGCCTCCGGAGCACGCGCGGCGCGACCACGGGTGAGTGGATCGAGCTCCAGCCCGCGGCGCCCGGCGACTCGCCGAAGCGGACGACGTTCGAGCACTTCCGCAGCGACTCGGTGTTCCTCCCGCTCGATGCGATGACGCTCCTCCACGACACGTTCGCGCGTGCAGAGCCGGGCTTCGCGCCTCTCTCGCCTCGGCTGCTCGACGCCCGAGCGCTCGGCCGGCTGCGTGCGGAGCTCGCGACCTTCGCGAAGGCGTGGTCGTCGATCGACTCGGCCAAGGCGGCACGCGAGCGCTTCCCGACCTCGTCGCTCGTCCGCGATCTCTCCTCGGACGACGAATGGCGGGAGGCACGGAGCGCGCTCGCCGCGACCATCGACGAGCTGACGAAGCTCGCGGCCGACCTCGAGAAGAAGGGCAGCGGCCTCTGGGTGATTTCTGCGCAGTGACCGCGCGTTCTCGCGGGTAACCGCGATCCAGGGGAAATGTCGCGAACGCTCGCGACGCGGCGGGCCTGGGCCGACGGAAATCCGAGACGTCACGGGCGGCACGAGCGCTGCACGTTCACCCGAATGATGGCGCATTACATTCGCTTCACCGCGCTCGGTCTCGTCCTCGCCGGCTCGGCCACTGTGCTCGCGTTCGGCTGCTCGCGGAGCGAAGAGGCGCCGCCGGCGCCCGCGCCGATCGTCGCGGACAACGGCGACGACGGCGAGGACGAGGACGGACAGGACGGCATCGAGGAGCCCGGCAGCCTCCCGCCGACGCCCGGCGACCAGGCGACGCCGATCCCGACGAAGATCCGTTACGTGATGGTGCTGGTGAAGGAGAACCACACGTTCGACAACTACTTCACCGGCTTCCCCGGCGCGGAGAGCTCGAAGACCGCCAAGCTCTCGAACGGCACGACGATCACGCGCAAGCAGGCGCCGACCGAGCTGATGAAGGACATCTGCCACTCGAACGCGTGCGGCCAGACGGCCTACGCGGGCGGGAAGATGAACGGGTTCGACGCGAAGGACTCGGTGCGCCCGTTCTACTTCTACAGCGAGCAGCAGATCCCGAATTATTGGCAGTATGCACGTAACTTCGTCCTCGCCGATCACTTCTTCTCCACCACGCTCGGTCCGAGCACGCCCGGCCACACGGTCTTCTGGACCGGCCAGTCGCTCGTCCTCGACAACGCGAAGTGCACGAAGGACGGCGGCGCGTGCTCCGGCCGCGGCTGCGTCGCCGGCGCGGACGTGAAGGTCACCTCGTACGATCCCGACAAGTGCACCACGAAGTCGGTCGCGCCGTGCTTCGACGTCCCGACGCTGACCGATCATCTGCCGAAGGGCTTCACCTGGGCGGACTACGGCGGCTCGCTCGCGCTGATGTTCAAGTCGGTGACGAGCGACCCGGGCTACGCCGCCCACTTCCGCAAGCAGAGCGACCTCGTCGCCGACCTCAAGGCCGGGCACCTCGCGAACCTCACCATCGGCCACCTCTGGAGCGGCGACGAGTCCGAGCACCCCGACGCGTATCCGTGCGTCGGCGAGAACTTCACCGTCGACATCGTGAACGCGGCGATGGCGCTCCCCCAGTGGAAGGAGATGGCCATCGTGATCACCTGGGACGACTGGGGCGGCTGGTACGATCACGTCGCGCCGCCGGTGAAGAAGTGCGCCAACGGGCAGGTCTTCCAGTCGGGCTTCCGGATCCCGGCGATCGTCATCTCGCCCTACGCGAAGAAGGGCTTCGTCCTGAAGAAGCCGCTCGAGCAGGCGAGCGTGCCGCGCCTCGTCGAGGAGCTGTGGGGCATGGAGATGATGACCAAGCGCGATCCGCACGCGCGTGACGGGATCGCCGGCAGCATGATGGACGCGTTCGACTTCAACCAGACGCCGCGCCCGCCGATGCCGCTGAGCACGCGCACCTGCCCGTGACGGTGTTCATGCCCAGCGAGGCGCAGCGCGCGGTCAGGTGAGGACAAAGAAGGGGGAGCGCAGCTCACCACGAGAGCAATGAGGCGCCGAGCACA
>JBDHVD010000268.1:0-11534 GCA_039809525.1 Labilithrix sp.
TCGGCGAGGCCGAAGATCAGCGCCGTCAGGCCGGGCGAGAGCAGCGCCATCCCGAGCCAGTCGAGGCGGTGGCCGGAGCAGTCGAGGGGGTGGCCCGGACCCGATCGTGCGGGCTGATGGTGCGTGTCCGAGAGCAGATCGTCAGCATGCTGACGATCTTCCGGGTTCGAGGGCGGGCCGTTTGCGAGGCACCACCCCCCTGGCTGCGGCTGCGGCGGCGGCAGCGGCAGCGGCGGCAGTCGCGGTCGCGACGTCAGCGGCGCTCGTCGGGGTACTCGAAGACGAGGCAGCCGCGCTTGTCGGCGACGACGAGGCGGAAGGCGGACCACGCGACGCGCAGCGGGTCCTCGATCACGCGCGTGTCCCAGCCGGCGATCTCGTGCCATTCGCTCGTGAGGAGCAGCCGGACGGCGCGCGCGGTCGCCACGGCGAGCACGCGTCCGTCGCCGCGGAACGCGAGGCTGCGCACGTGGCCGCCTCGGAGGTCCATGTTCGCGAGGACGCTGCCGCTCGCGATGTCCCGCACCTCGACCGCGCCGTCGTCCTTGCCGATCGCGAGCCACGTGCCGCGCTCGCCGCCGAACGCGAGCGCGGTGACCGCGGTGCAGGGATAGACCGCGCTCGGCTCGGTCGCGCCGAGGCGATAGACGCGCGCGGCGGCGTTGTCGCCGGTCGCGTAGTGAATGCCGTCGGGGCACGTCGCGAGCACGGAGGCGCCGGTCGATGACGGCGCGTGCATCGGGAGCTCCTTGCCCTCGCGGGTCTCGCTCACCACGAGATCGCCGCGCTCGACCGTCTTCGCGACGAGCGTGCCGTCGGCGGTGATGTCGAGGACGCCGCGGTTGCGCGCGGGGAGGTTCGCGCTCGGCGGGTACTCGACGAGCGCGCCGGCGCGCGAGAGGCCGACCCGCGTGCCGTCCTTGCGCTTCGCGACGTCGCCGCCCCAGGGCGCGCCGCTGCGCGTCGGGAGGCGTTCGATGCGCGTGCCGTCGTCGACCTTCCATCGCGTGAGCTGATCCGAGAGGAGGACGAGCTCGGCGCCGCCGTCGACGAAGGCGAGGCGCGCGGGCGGGAACGCCTTCGCGTCGAGCGTGCGGATGCAGGCGCCGTCGGCCAGACGCCAGATGCGCACCGGGCCCTCGAAGCTCGCGGACGCGGCCAGCTGGCCGCGCGGATCGATCGCGACGGCGTTCGGCGCGTCGATGTGCCCGTGGAGCTCGACGAGCGGGCGGCCGTCGCGGGCGTCGACGAGCGAGAGGAGGGGCTTGCGCTGGTAGGGATCGCCGTGGGTCCACCCCGCGCAGAGCAGCGCGTCGCCGCGCGGAGTGAACGCCAGCGCGGTCGTCTCGGCGGGGCGGGGGAACGTCGCGTAGAGCGAGAGCGTGCGGAGGTCCCAGATGCGGACGTCCTCGTGGTTGCCCGTCGCGAGGATCGCGCCGCCCATGCCGAACGCGAGGGCGGTGGCCTGCGGGTGCTCGCCGAGGACGACGGATCGGCGTGCGCCGCCGCCGGTGATCTCCCAGAGCGCGATGTCGGTGCGCGCCTCGAGCGTCACGAACGTGTTTCCGCGCGGCGAGAACGCGACGTCCTCCTCGTTGCGGCGGAGGAGCGTCGTCTCGAGGGCCTGGTCCCAGGCGCGATGCACGCGGACCTCGGGGCCACACGCGGACACGACGCGATCGCCGTCGGCGGTGAACGCGACGGCGTGCACGCGCTCGGCGGCGGCGTGGAGCTCGGCCTCGAGCGCGCCGTCCATCACGCGGAAGACGCGCACCGTGCCGTCCGTCCATCCGGCCTGGTTGTCGACCTCCGAGAAGTCCTCGATGTAATGCCCGTAGCCCGCGGCGACGCGCACGCCGCTCGGATCGACGGCGACCGCGTGCACGCGCGCGGACGGACCGAGCACCGAGACGGTGCGCGCGATGCGGCGATCGAGATCGTGCACGACGAGCGACGCTTCGTCTGCGACGACGAGCGTGGCGCCGTGGGACGATCCGGCGACGTCGATCGGCTTCCGGCCGTCGATGCGCCGATCCGGCAGCTCGCGCTCGAGGTGCCGGAGGGCGACCGTGTCGATCCACGCGCGCGGCCACGTCGCGATCTCGGCGGTCTCCTGTCCGTCGATCAGGAGCTTGTAGCAGCCCGCGCGCTCGGTCTCGTCGAGGTGCCACTTCCGGCCGTCGACCTCCGCCTCGAGCAGGTGGCCGATGCCGATCTTGCTCGCGAGGCCGCGCAGGCCGGACGGCGCGCGCCAGACCGCGGGCGTCTCGATCGGCGAGGGACGACTGGGCGGGCCCTGCATCGTCATCCGTCCCAGCGTCGGTTCCGGCCGACGTCCGCGTGGACGAACCAGTCGCTCTTCAGGGTGTACACGCCGACGCCGCCCTCCCAGCCGAGGGCGCGGATGTCGCGCTCGAGCACGCGCGGATCGATCGCCTTCTCCGCGTCCGGCAGCACGATCCGGAAGTCGACCGCGTGTCCGAGCGAGTGCTGGCTGTGCGAGGCGACGTGATGACCCTTCTTGCGCATCATCTCGTTGAGCTTCGCGCTGCGATAGCCGCTCACGAGCTCGATGCGCACCGGCCCGGTGTCGCCGTGCTTCTTCGCCAGCGCGCGCAGGAGATCGAGCAGCCGCGGATCGAAGCCGTGCGCCTCGCCGGTGACGCGGTCGGCGAGGAGCGTGGAGAACCGCTCGGCGGACGGCGCCGCCTCGTCGAGCGGCACGCGCTCGTCGGTGTGCGTCTGCACGAGCGTCGCCAGAAGCGGCGGCGCGTCGCGCGCGTCGCCGGCCGGGGGCGCCTTCTTCACCGCGAGCTCGCTCCCGCGCGAGACCGTGGCGTCGACACCCGACGGCGTCGCCACGAGCGCGGCGCACACGGCGGACGCGATTCCGGCTGCGAGGCGATGCATCTTTCGCGAGGAGAATAGCCTACTCGGGCTTGACGGGTGGACCCCGGCCGATGGACCCTCGGTTGGTACGCCGATGTCGGAAGGTCGATCGGACAGCGAGCTGCTCAGCCTGATCGCGCGCGGTGACGTGCGCGCGGTCGGCGAGCTCTACGATCGACATGCGGCGACGTTGTTCCCCATCGCGCTGCGCATCCTGCGCGATCGGACCGAGGCCGAGGACATCCTCCACGACGCGTTCGTCGCCGTGAGCGAGCGTGCCGCGCAGTACACGCCCGAGCGCGGATCGGTGATCGCCTGGCTCGTCACCCTCGTGCGAAACCTCAGCATCGACCGGACGCGCCGTCGCGAGCGCCGCGGGACGCTCACGCGCGACGTCGTCGCGCACGAGCCGCCGGCCTCGGCGCGCGATCCCGAGCGGCTCACGTCGGAGGCTTCGGAGCGCGAGAAGATCCGGCGCGCGCTCGCGACGCTGCCCGAGGCGCAGCGGCAGACGCTGGAGGTCGCGTTCTTCGAGGGCCTCAGCTACCCGGAGATCGCCGCGCGCGAGAACGTTCCGCTCGGCACCATCAAGTCCCGCGCGGCGCGTGCGCTCGCCGCGCTGCGCGAGGCGCTCGCGAAGGAAGGCGTGGGATGAGCATCGAGCTCGACGAGGGCGTGCTGAAGCAGAGGCAGAAGACGGGACCCGCCCTCTACTACGCGGCGGCGATGCCCGCCGGCGGCAGCCCGAGGGCGGTCCTCGCGATGGTGCCCGGCTATGCCGATCACGGCGCGCGCTACGCGCACGTGATGGGGGCGCTCGCCGAGCACGGCATCGGCTCGGTGGTGATCGATCTCCGCGGCCACGGACGCGCGGAGGGCACGCGCGGCTTCTGCCATCGCTTCGGCGAGTTCCTCGACGACGCGCGCGAGCTGAAGAAGCTCGCCGAGGCGCGCGCGAAGGGGGCGCCGATGTTCCTCTTCGGGCACAGCTTCGGCGGACTCGTCGCGACGTCGAGCGCGCTCGAGGACCCCACGCCGTGGAAGGGCCTCGTGCTCTCCGCGCCGTACTTCGGCCTGGCGCTGCAGGTGCCGAAGGCGAAGATCCTCGCCGGCAAGATCGCCTCGCGCATCGTCCCCAAGCTCGGCCTGCCGAGCGGGCTCACGGGGCGGGACATGACCCACGATGAGGCGAAGGCGAAGGACTACGACTCCGATCCGCTCGTGTTCAAGAACGCGACGTCGCGCTGGTTCACCGAGACGACGGCCGCGCAGGAGCGCGCGCTCGCCCAGGCGAGCCGGCTCACGCTGCCGCTCTACGTCGTCTTCGGGACCGGCGACAAGGTCGCGAGCATGACCGCGGCGAAGAAGGTCTTCGACGCCGCGGGCAGCGCGGACAAGACGTGGGACCCGCGCGAAGGGCTCTTCCACGAGGTGCTCAACGAGCCTTCGTGGAAGGACATCGTCGAGCCGATCGCGCGGTGGATCCTGGCGAAGGCCTGAGCGCCTTCGCCGCGGATCCGCTTCGCTCGAATCAGAGGCGGCAGTAGCCGCCGTAACGTCCCTCGAGCGTGATCGGGACGCACTTGCCGGCCTTGCACTCGGCGTCGCTCGAGCACATCTGGATCGAGCCCGCCTGGCACTCGGTCTTCACGCAGCGCGTGCCGTCCGTGAAGCGGCCGCTCTGGAAGTAGACCGGGCAGCCCGGGAAGTCGTTGTCCTGACCCGGCTTCGGCGAGCCCGCGTCGCTCGGAATCGCGCAGCAGACCTCGCCGGCGCCCGGGCAGTGCGCGGACTCCATGCAGTGGTACTGCTTCGCGTTCGTCGTCGTGGAGCAGGTCGCCGCCGAGACGGCGTAGCCGCCGTTCGCGTTGTCGGCCGTCGCGGACTCGCAGTGCGAGGGCGCGAAGCCGGCGTCGCCGATGCGGCCGCCGCTGCAGCAGATCTCTTCCTTGCCGTCGCAGTTCGTGTTCGTCGCGGCGCCGTCGGGCGCGGCGTCGCCGGCGCCGAAGCAGAACGGGCCGGGGCTCGACTTCGGCTTCGGGATGTTCGCGCAGTCCGGACCGGCGTCGCTCGGGCCGCCGCTGTCGTCGCCGGTGCTGCCGCTGCTGCTCGAGCTGCTCGAGCTCGAGTCACGGCCCGCGCTGCCGTCGGTGGTGGGGACCGCGGTGGTCCCGTTGTCGGTCCCACAGGCGGCGGCCACGAGGCCCGTGCCCATCAGGAAGGTACCCCCCAAGAACATCGCCAGACGACGCGTGCTCACTGCCATGATCGCTCTCCCGTAAAAGAAAGCCCTGGGAGGTCAGGCCCGCCCGGGGAGCGGATTCTTTAGCACGAACCCGCCGGCTCGTCCGGCGTCGTCACTTTTTCTTCACTTTTCGGCCACGAGAGCGCGTGGAACACCGGCGGGAGCCCGAGGCGCGCGCGGCGCTTCCACTCCCAGCCGACGATCGCGCGGCTCGCGAAGGCCGCGGTCGTGGCGAGCGTGAGGCCCGCGCAGACGTCGATCAGCCAGTGCCAGCGGAGGAACATCGTCGCGCCGATGATCTGCGTCGCGCAGAAGCCGACGATCGGCCACGTGTACCGGAACGGCAGCGACCGCCGGTGCATGAACGAGTAGATGGCGAAGAACGTCGGCGCCGCCGTGTGGAGGCTCGGGAAGATATCCTTCTGCGCGCCGCCCGCCTCGACGGTGGTGAGCACCAGCCGCCAGAAGAGGCCGCCGTCGATCGGGTGCTGGAACTGGCCGGCGAGGTGACGGTAGGGGCCGTAGCCGGGGACGATCATGTACCCGATGTGCCCGAACACGAAGACCATGAACGTGCCGAGCGCGAAGTGCGCCACGCGCCGGCTGTTCCGGTCCGCGAGCATCGTCGGGATGACGTGCGCGAGGAGCAGGAAGAAGTAGCCGAAGTAGAAGAACGCGAACCACTCGCTCGTCTGCGGGTTGACGTAGCGGTCCCACGCGATCGCCGGCTCGTAGCCGAAGACGTGGAGATCGAACGCGAGGATGTCCGAGTCGAGGACCCGGGACGACACCTGCGGGAGGATGTGGCGCAGCTGGAAGTACGAGAGCTGAAAGCTCACGAAGATCGAGAGGCGGTAGACGAGCCCGCTCGCGAGCGAGCCACGCTTCAGGATGCCGCCGCGCGTGAGCACGACGCCCGTCGTGAACAGCGCTGCGTCGAACCCGATGGACTTCATGCACTCGGCCTGGTTCGAGCCCTCGCCGAACATGACGGCGAGCGAGAGCACCGCGAAGTACGCCGCGAGGAACCAGTCCTGGAACGCGAGCTGCGCGAAGAAGCCGGCGCGCGTGCCGACGTCGTTCGCGGGTCGCGCGAGCTTCGCGAGGCTCGCGACGAGATCGGCATCGCTCCGCGGTGAAGCGGCGGAGGATGCGCGCGGGAGCGAGTCGCGTCGCGCGTCGGGCTGGCTGAGCTGCGCCATCGAAGTGGACTCTATGCACGATCGCGGCCACGAATGCTCGCGTTTGGAGTGCGAAATCGAGCCACGTCGGGGGGACGAAAATCCCGCGGATCCCGTCGAGTGATTCAACCAGTGATCCGCTTTGCAGCGAACGAGCGTTCGCACTGCGAACCCCGCTGCGCGCGCAGCGAGGTCGCAGCTCGAGCACGACGGAGGTCAGTACTCGTTCTGCGCGCGCACGATGATGCGGCCGGGCCCCGGCTTCGTCTTCGCGCAGCACGCGAGGCGGTACTTCGGCGGCTCGGCGCCGAGCGCGTCGAGCACGTCGAGCTCCTCGGGCTCCGGCGGGAGCAGCGCGTCGGCGCCTTCGAGCACCTCGATGTGGCACGTCGCGCAGCTCGCGCTCCGGCACGAGAACGGGATCGGCGCCGCGTGATCGTCGCAAAGGTCCGCGAGGGCGGCGCCCTGCGGGGCATCGGCCGTGACCTTTTGCGATCCGTCGCTCGATTCGAACGTCACCGTGGGCATGTGGCGCCCTCCATAGCACGCCGCGTCACCGGCGCTGCAGCAGAAGCGCGTGCTCGAAGCGCGGCCGATCGGTGAACGCCGTGGCGGTCGCGCCGTGGAAGTGCGGTCGCGCTTGCGACGCACGCGCGACCGGCACGAACGTGCGCCCGCGCTGAGCCACCTCCGCGACGACGTCGTCCGCGCGAAGCGCGACCGGTGCTTCGCCGCGCGGGCCGCGGGCGGTCGCCGAGTCCGCGATGAGCAGGACGACGCTCGCGCCCGGCTTCGTCACGCGTCCGAGCGCGCGGAAGAGCGCATCGAGCTCGCCCGCCCACTTGCGGTACGCGTCGTCGGGGCCGAGCCGCTGGTAGCTGCGGCGCGCGCCGATCTCGCCCTTCGCGAGCGGCTTCTCGTCGAGCCCGAGCCAGCGCATCCGCATCTGATGGTGCTGGAGATAGTCGTAGGTGACGGCGTACGGCGGCGAGGTGATCACCGCGTCGATCGAGCGATCCTTCACCTTCGCGAGCTTCGTCGCGTCGTCGAGGAACACGCGCGCCTTCGGCGGCGGCTTCGGCAGGAGCGCGGCGAGCTCGTCGAGCCGGCGCGCGAGCTCCTCGGTCTTGCGCACGAAGAGCTTCGTCGGGTAGCCCGCGGCGATGCGCTTGTCGACCGCCTCCTCCGAGGTGTCGCCGCGCTGCTGGCTCATCTTCACCAGGATCGACGACAGGACGAGCATCAGCTCGGGGCGCAGCTCCGGCGGCGCCTTCGCGATCCCCGCGCGGACGCCGTCGAGCTCGAGGAGCACGTGCGGCGCGAACGACGAGACGTCCTCCTGCGGGAGCCGCTTGACCGCGCCGGACTTCGCCTTGCGCCGCGCCGTGGCCACCTCCGCGGCGCCGTTCGCCGCCGCCACGAGCGCCGCCGTCTTCTCCGGCGAGCGAGGGAACGTCTTCGCACGCGCGAGCATGACCGCGAGCGGGTTGAGGTCGGTGCCGATCGCGTCGCGCCCCGCGAGCATCGCCTCGACGAGCACGGTGCCCGAGCCGCAGAACGGATCCAGCACCGTGCCGTGCTCCGGGCAGAACGACTCGACGAGCCGGCGCGCGGTGACGGGATGCGCGCGCGCGGGGTAGGCGTGGAAGCCGTGGACGTGCGCGCGATCGGGCGCGTCGAGCTCGGTCTCGGGCGTGACGTCGATCGCTTCGGCGAGCTTCTGCGCCGCGTCGCGGTCACCGCTCGTGTCGATGCTGCCGCCGACGTTCGTCAGCGAGCGCCTCTTCTTGATCGGCGTCGAGCTCGGCTGCGGCGGCTTCGGCAAGGACATCGGGCGCCACACTGTATCGGACCTCGGCATCGTCGCCCACGTCGATGCGCGTCTTGTCGTGCACCGCGAGCTGGGTGAGGAGCGCGTCGGCGCGGGCCGGATCGATCGACAGCTCCTTCGCCAGATCGCCGGCCGTCACGCCCGCACGCGACCGGGCGGCGACCTCCTCGGCGGCCGCGAGCGCCGCGCGCTCGAGCGCGGCATCGGCGTTCTCCTTGCGGCCCTTGCCCTGCATCCGCGCGCGCACCGCGAGCAGTGCCGGCACGATCGCGAGCACGAGGAGCACGAGCGTCGCCGCGAGCGCCTCCTTCGCCGATGCGGCGATGACCACGAGCGTGGCGAGCACCGCGAGGATGGTCCACGCGACCGATCGCGCCTTCGCCCGCGTCGCCCCGCCGAGCAGGGCCTTCGCCTCGCGGAGCGCGATCGCCGCCTGCTCGCCGCCCGCGCCCCGGGGGATGCGGGGACCGCCGCACACCGCACAGACCCAGGTCGTGACGGTGCCCTCGACGCGCGGCTCGACGCGCGCGATCGCCCCGCAGTGCGGGCAGCGATGCGTCTCGCCCGCGGCGTAGCCGCAGCGCGCGCAGACGCCGCCTTCGAACGCGTTCGCCCCGCACGCCGGGCAGGTGGTCATGTCGCGATCAGGGCCGGATGATCTGCGTGCCCGGCGGCGGCGTGAACTTGAAGCGGTCGTCCGCCACCTGCACGTTGACCTTCGGGTTCTCGAAATCGAACCGGTTGCGGTTGCCCTGCCCGTCGACGATGAGCACGCGCCGCACCTGCGAGCTGCCCGAGTCGACGTAGAAGAGCACCTTGGTGTACGCGGGCGTCGGCTGCTTCGGCGTGCCGACGAGGACGTCGCCGCCGGGGAAGCTCATCGACGCGCCCGGGTACATCTGGAAGTCGAACACCGTGTCGAGCTTGCCGCCGCCGACGAGGAACGAGAGCGCCGCGGGGTACTGCGACTTGTCGACGTTCTGCTCGAACATCTGCTTGTTCGCCGCCTCGTACACCTTCAGGACGGCGCCGTCGGACACCACGCGGTTGCCCGCGGGGCTCGCGTACTGCCAGTCCATCTTCCCCGGCTTCGCGAACGTCACGCTGCCGTGCGACTCCTTCCGGAGGTTGTGCGACTTGACGAAGTACTCCTGCTTGAAGTCGCTCTGGAACGTGGTCGTCTTGTCGTAGAAGGCCTGGACCTTCTGCACCATCGCCTGGGCCTGCGCCGCGGGCGCGGGCTGGGCGGTCTGGGCGCCGCCGTCGTGCGCGGCGAGGGGGATCGCCGTGGCGAGGAGCGCTGCGAGCAAGATCGAGGGAAGGCGACGCATGAGCTGTTCTCTCTCCGGTGGGACTTAGTACTTGGACGGACGGAGGGCACGCAATATTGCGTCCAGCCCTACCGTAGCCGTGCCGTACCCACCCGGACGGGCGTCAAATTGCGGCCTTGGAGGTGGGTCACGGCGATCGCGAGGGCGTCGGCCGCATCCGCCTTCGGGATCTCCGGAAGGCCCAGGATCACGCGGATCATCTGCGCGACCTGCGCCTTCTCCGCCCGGCCGGCGCCGGCGATCGTGCGCTTGACCCGCGCGGGCGCGTACTCGAACGAGGGGAGCTCCGCCCGCGCGCACACGAGCAGGGCGACGCCGCGCGCGTGACCGAGCTTGGCCGCGGCCTGCGCGTCCTTCGCGAAGAAGAGCGACTCGATGCTCGCCTCGTCGGGCGCATGCTCCTCGACGATCGCCACGAGCCCGCGCTCGATCGCGACGAGCCGCTCGGCGAGCGGCAGCTCCTCGTCGACCTTGATGATCCCGTGCGCGACGTGCGAGAGGCGCGTCCCGTTCTTGCGGACCACGCCCCAGCCGAAGTTGCGCGTGCCGGGATCGAGTCCGAGAACCGTGCTCACGAGAGCTTCGCGAGCTCCTCGTCGGACACGTCGAAGTCGGCGTAGACGTTCTGCACGTCGTCGTGATCGTCGAGCGTCTCGGCGAGGTGCAGGAGCACCTCGGCGTCGCGACCGGTGACCGGCTTCTTCGTCTTCGGCAGATACGCGAGCTGCGAGGCCTTCACCGCGACCTTCGCGTTCTCGAGCGCCTCGAGCACGACGTTGAGCTGGTCGGGTGGGGTCGTGACGCTCCACATCTCGCCGTCGTCCGAATAATCCTCCGCGCCCGCGCCGACGGCCACTTCCATGAGCTGGTCCTCGTTCGCGGCGCCCTTCTCGAGCGAGATGGTGCCCTTGCGATCGAAGGCCCACGCGGCGACGCCCGCGCCGCCGAGGTTGCCGTTGTTCTTCTCGAAGATCTTCCGGATCTCGGCGACGGTGCGGTTCCGGTTGTCGGTCGTCGCCTCGATCAAGAAGAGGGTGCCCGCAGGCCCGGTGCCCTCGTAGAGGATCTCCTCGTAGGCCGCGCCCTCGATCTCGCCGGTGCCTCGCTTGATCGCGTTCTTGATCGTGTCGCCGGGCATCGACTGCCCCTTGGCGTCGGCGATGGCCTTTCGCAGGCGCGGGTTACCGGACGGATCGCCGCCTCCGAGGCGGGCCGCGACGGTCAGTTCCTTGATCAACTTCGTGAAGAGCTTGCCGCGCTTGGCGTCGAGCGCGCCCTTCTTGTGCTTGATCGTCGCCCACTTGGAATGGCCGCTCATGCTTCCCGTCACGGTAATCCCACGGCCGTGCTCGTTCAAGCCGCGCCGCAGTGCCGTTCAGCGCCCGCTTCCAGGCGTTCCGGTGGTGAGGCCGTAGAGGGCGAAGCCGAAGCTGACGCCGCCGCCGTCGCGCGGCGGCTGGAGATCGATGGCGCCTTCGTGTCCCCAGCCCCAGACGTATCCGGTGAAGGGGCCTTCGCTCTGGATGGTGTGTGGGCCGTCGCTGCAGGTTCCGCCGGGATAGGTCTGCGGCTCGAACTTGCCGGCGGAGAGGGTGACGGACGTCGTCTCGTAGGTGTCGCCGCTGCCGAGGGGCTTCCATCCGGTGACGGTGCCTGCGCAGCCGAGTGTGACGTCGTGGAAGGTGCCGCTCTCCTTCGCGCGGACGAGCACGAGGTGGACGTCGGGGTACTGGTCGGTGACGAAGGCGAAGCGGTTGGCGAACTCCTTTCGCGGCACGAGGCTGACGAGCTCGGGATCGCCTCGGCCCTGGATGCCGGAGTCCCATTCGCGCTCGGGCTGGATGCGCTCGTAGCTGGTCATCGCGACGGAGGCATAGAAGGGATGGGCCTGGTCCTGGCTGCGGACGACGAAGGAGTCGCCGGTGATGAAGACGCCGAGCTGGCCGGCATCGAGCTTCTCGGGCGCGCCATCGGGACGCGAGGGCTCGTAGGAGAGCGTCGTTCCGTCCTTGTCCGCGACGAAGCGGTAGATCGCGACGTTGGGAACGTCCTCGTAG
>JBDHVD010000269.1:0-11530 GCA_039809525.1 Labilithrix sp.
GCCCGGGTGGAGCGCAGCGATGACGGAGACGTCGGCATTCGCGTACGCGGCGCGGCCTGCGAGCCTCATCCTGCCGTCCAGCCCCCTGGGCGGCTTGCCGCGCAGCGGCGCCCGTCGCCTTGTGGTACGACGGCCCTTGCGAGCGATGGCCGTCACGCATCCGGGTCCGCCCACGTCGATCCGTCCTGCCGCTCTCCCGCGGGGCGAGGGCACGATCCTCGTGACCGGCGCCTGCGGTCGGCTCGGCAAGCGCGTGATCCGCGTGCTGCACCGCGAGCGGCGCGTGATCGGCGTCGATCGGCGGCCCTTCCCCGACAAGCCGAAGGACGTCGTCCACGAGCAGGTCGACATCCGGCGCAAGAAGCTGAAGGACCTGTTCCGCGCCGAGCCGATCGAGGCGGTCGTTCACCTCGGCGTGATGCACGATCCGCGCGCCTCGTCGCAGGAGCACCACTCGTGGAACGTCGCGGGGTTCCAGAAGCTGCTCGAGTACGTCGCGCACTTCGACGTCCCGAAGCTCGTCGTGCTCTCGAGCGCGAACGTCTACGGCCCTCAGCCGGACAACGCCCAGTTCCTCACCGAGGAGGCGCCGCTGCTCGGCGGCGCGCGGTTCAGCGAGATCCGCGACCTGATCGAGGTCGACATGCTCGCGCAGGGCTTCTTCTGGAAGCACCCGCAGACCGAGACGGTCATCCTGCGCCCGGTGCACATCGTCGGCACGGTGCGCAACGCGGCCTCGAACTTCATGCGCCTGCCCACCATCCCGACGCTCATGGGCTTCGATCCGATGGTGCAGCTGATCCACGAGTCCGACGTGGTGCGCGCGATCGACCGCGCGATCGCCCCGGGCAAGCGCGGGATCTACAACCTCGCCGGCCCGGAGCCGTTGCCCCTCTCGCACATCGTGAAGCTGCTCGGGCGCCCGAGCCTGCCGGTGCCGTACACCGTCGGCAAGGCGGTCCTGAAGCGGCTCTGGTCGTTCCGCCTGACGACGTTCCCCGCGCCGGAGCTCGATCACATCCGCTACGTGTGCATGGTCGACGATCGACGCGCGCGCGACGAGCTCGGCTACGCGCCCGCGATGTCGGTCGAGGACACGGTGCGCAGCGTCGACGACGAGCGCTGGTGAGCGCGGCTCAGTCGATCGGGCGGCCGCCGGCGTACCACTCGGCCATCATGTCGATGACCTCCGCGACGAGCTCGGCCTCGTCCCCGCGGCCGGCCTCGTAGAGCTCGTTCGCGACCGCGTTGAACACGCCCTCGACCGCGGCCTGCGGGAGACCTCGTGCGGCCAGGTCGATCGCGACCGTGCGCATCGTGGTGATCGGATCCTCGGCGCCGAGCGCAGCGACCACCTCGTCCTTCGCGTCCCCGATCATCACGACCCAACGTAGCGCGCGCGGGGGCGCAGGAGGAACCCTGCCGACTTCTGTTCGAGCGCATGCGCGATCCATCCGGCCAGCCTGCCGCAGGCGAAGATCGCGAGCGCCGCACCCCGACCCAGCCCGAGGGCCGCCGCGACGGCCACGAGACCGACGTCCGCCGTCGGCGGCTCGCGCGCGACGAGGTCCATCGCGCTCGCCAGCGACGAGAGCACGCGGACCGCGCGCTGCCGGCCGCCGATCTTCTGCGCGACCTCGAGGAGGCGCGCGCCGCGCGGATCGCCCTTCGGGTAGAGCGGGTGCCCGAAGCCGGGGACCGACTCTCCGCGATCGAGCCGCGCCCCCACCACCTGCGCGGCGCGCTCGGGCCGATCGACCTCGGCCACCAGGGCCTCGACCCGCGCGGTCGCGGCGCCGTGCAGCGGCCCCGACAGCGTCGCGAGCGCGGCCACCACGCACGCCGCGAGGCTCGCTCCCGAAGACGCGGCGACGCGCGCGGCGAACGTCGACGCGTTCAGCTCGTGGTCCGCGATGAGCACGAGCGCCTCGTTCATCGCCGCGACGTGCGCCCTGGTCGTGCGCCCGCCGAGCGCGACGAGCAGCGCCCTCGCCGTGCCCTCGCTCTCGAGCGAGGCGTTCACCGCGTCGACGCCGCGGGCGAGCCCGCATGCCGCCACCAGCCTCCGCACGAGGCCGGCCGCGCGCGCGCGTGCGAGCTCGAGCGCCTCCCCTCGCGAATCGCCCGCGGCGAGCGCGCTCGCGGTGACGAGCATCCCGTCGAAGGGCTCGGGCTCCCGCCGGAGGAGAGCCCGCAGGTGCGCCGGCGGCGCGCCGAGCCGACGCTCGTCGATGTCGGCCTCGGGGAAGAACGGCGCGCCCTCCCACAAGAGGACGCAGACGTCCTCGAAGCGCGCGCCCTCGCGAGCGAGCGCGAGCGCGTCCTTGCCGCGGTACGACGGCCCCTTCTCGCCGATCGTGCCCACGCGCGTCTCGAGCACCGGCTCGCCCCAGCGGAGCGCGCCCGCGGCGACCGCGGCGTGCCCGGCGCGCGCGAGGCTCCGGGTCTTCAGCCGCTCGAGATCGTCCTTGTGGTAGACGCGCTCGCGGCCGCCGCGCGGCCCGGCCGCGCTCCGGACGAGCCCGCGGCTCGCGTACGCGTAGAGCGTCTCGCGCTTCACCCCGAGCACGCGGATGGCCTTCGCCGCCGTGAGCCACTCGCCGACACCTTGATCGACGATCGAGGCACGTGGATTCATGAATCCATGATGCGACGTTGATCAACGTTGTCCACATTGATCAACATGAAGAACGTCGAACCCCATGATGCAGCAACCGTCGTGTCCGCCAGCGGCCTCGAGGACGTCGTGGCGGCCGTCACCCGCCTCTCCGACGTCGACGGCGAGCGCGGGCGCCTCGTGATCGCCGGCCGCCCGGTGGAGGAGCTCGCCGGGACCGTGCCGTTCGAGGAGGTGGCGGGCATGCTCCTCGGACGGCCCGTCTCGGCCCGCGCGCTCGGCGACGCGCGCGAGGCCGCCTTCGAGCAGCTCGCCGACCTCGGCGACGCGCTCACCCTCCCCGACGCGATGGACGCGCTCCGCGCGGCGACCGCGCACCTGTCCGGCGGCGATCCGATCGCGATCCTCGGGGCGCTGGCGGTGTTCGCGGCGGCGTGGGCGCGCCAGGGAGCGCCGCTCCGCCCCGATCCGCGCGCGTCCCACGCGGCCGATTACCTCCGGATGGCGACCGGTCTCGAGCCCTCGCCGGCCGCGGCCGCCACGCTCGACGCCTACCTCGTGACGGTCGCCGACCACGGCATGAACGCGTCGACGTTCGCCGCGCGCGTCGTCGCCTCCACCGCGTCCGACACGGTCTCGGCGGTGGTCGCCGCGCTCGGCGCGCTCAAGGGCAAGCTCCACGGCGGGGCGCCCGGCCCGGTGCTCGACATGCTCGACGCCATCGGCGAGCCGGCGCAGGCGCGCGCATGGATCGAGGCGGCGCTCGCGCGGGGCGAGCGCATCATGGGCATGGGCCATCGCGTCTACCGCGTCCGCGACCCGCGCGCCTTCGTGCTCGAGCGCGCGATCGGGACGCTCGACGTGTCGCCGAGGCTCCGCCTCGCGCGCGCCGTCGAGACGGAGGCCGAGGCGATCCTCGCCGCGCGTCACCCCGATCGGCCGCTGAAGGGCAACGTCGAGTTCTACACCGCGGTGCTGCTCGAGGCGGTCGGTCTGCCGCGCGCGCTCTTCACCCCGACGTTCGCCGTCTCGCGCGTCGCCGGCTGGTGCGCGCACGTCGAGGAGCAGCGCCGCGTCGGTCGCCTCATCCGTCCGCGGTCGCGCTACGTCGACGCGCCGCCGATCGCGTGATCGAGGCTCACGGCGACGCGGTCCGGACGTCGCACGCGAGGAGCGTCGCGTGCGCGGACGCCGCCTGACCACGCGCGACGGCGAGCCATGCGACGAGCGCGCGGCCGTCCGGGGCGGCCTCGATCACCGGCTGGCCGGCGTTGAGCCCGTCGGGCGACGCGACGACCGGCTCGCCGATCGGCACGAGCGCGGCGTCGAAGCGACGGACGACGACGCGATGCGCGGAGGGCGGACCCTCGGCGTAGGCCACGAGGACGCCGCCGTCGGGGAGCACGGCCACCGACGGCGAGATGCCGGCGCCGACGGTCCGCGTGTCGATCGCGGTGGTCGGTCCGCCGAACGTCGCGACCGTCACGTGGTAGTCGCGCGCGCCGGCGGCGCGCTCGGCCCACGCGACGACGCCGCCGGCCCCGCGCGCGGCGACGAACGGCGTCCCCATGGTCGCGCCCGACGACGTGATCGTCGCGAGCGGTCCGGCCACGGCGAACGATCCCGCGACCACGCCGAGGTGGAGCGTGCTGCCTCGCTTCATCGCGACGACCGCGCCGCCGTCGTCGCGCGCCGCCGCGCGGAGCGCGTCGATCGCGCCCGGCGTCTTGCGCGCGGGATCCGCGCCGGGCAGGAGCCACAGCGGATGGACCGCGTCGTCGACGCGCGCCACGAGCGACGATCCGGCCGGCACGATCCGGAGCGCGGGCGCGTCGGGCTCGCCGATCACCGTGCGCGACGGATCGGTGTCGATGCGCAGCTCGAGCGACTCCCGGTCCTGCGCCGCGACGTGACGGATGGGCGCCGCCGAACGGACGCGCACGTTCTCGGCCGCGCGCATGCGCGATCCCTCGAGGCGCACCGCCCACGCGTCGATCGGCGTCGCCGCGAGCGACACCACGAAGCCGGTGCCCGACGCCACGACGTCGAGGCCCGGCCGGAGCTCGGCGCGCGGCGCGACGAGACGCGGCGGTCCGCTCACCACGCACGTCCCCGGCGGCGGCACGGGCGCGGGCACGATCGGCGGCTCGCCGAGGGTGGTGCGCTCCGGCCACGCGAAGCGCGGCGCGCGCGCGGGTGACGCCGCCGCAGGACCGTCGACGATCGCCACGAACACGGTGAGCAGCACCGCGCCGGCGACGGTGGCGCGCAGCGCGAGGCCGAGCCACGCGGCGCGCTCGAGCGCCCGGGTCCTCGCCTTCGTCCCGCTCGCGGGCGGCGGCTCGATCGCCTCGAGGTCCGAGACGCTCAGCTCGATCGCCGTCTCCTCGGCGGGCACGAGCGTCGGCCGCGTGGGCCGCTCGCTCGGGCGGTCGTCCGGCAGAGGCGGAGGGCGATGGATCGCGTCGGCGGAGGGGAAGATCAACGTCGGAACCCTTCTCCCCCCTGGACGTCGTTCGCTGGGTACGGCCACGGAGCCCGCCCCGTGGTGCACGGTCGAGGCCATCCCACATCGGAGCCAAATGCGTGATCTCCCGTGAATCCAGGGGTCGGGCTTGCGGCCTCGGCGGCTCACCCCTGAGCCGTCGCGGCCTCGATGCGCACCGAGGTGACCGCAGCCGCGCGCCGGTGTAGAACGCGCTGGCTTCACAGCGATGGCCTCTCACGTCCTCCCCTTCGAAAAGCCCGTCGTCGACATCGTCTCGCGCGTGAGAGAGCTCCGCGCCCTCGCCGAGAGCGACAAGCGCTTCGAGGGCGAGCTGCGCCGCCTCGAGGAGAAGGCGGGCAAGCTCGCGCGCGAGCTCTTCGCCGATCTGTCGCCGTGGCAGAAGGTGCAGCTCTCGCGGCACCCGAACCGGCCCTACACGCTCGACTACTGCGGCCTCCTGTTCGAGGACTTCGTCGAGCTCCACGGCGACCGCACGTTCGCCGACGACGCGTCGCTCGTCTGCGGCCTCGCCCGCTACCACGGCCGCAGCGTCGTGGTCGTCGGTCATCAGAAGGGCCGCGGGGCGAAGGAGAACGTGAAGCGGAACTTCGGCATGCCCCATCCCGAGGGCTACCGGAAGGCGCGGCGCATGTACGAGCTCGCGTCGCGCTTCGGCCTGCCGATCCTCACGTTCATCGACACGCCCGGCGCGTACCCGGGCATCGGCGCCGAGGAGCGCGGACAGAGCGAGGCGATCGGCGCATGCCTCGCGGCCATGGCCCGCGCGCCCGTGCCGATCATCGCGACCATCCTCGGCGAGGGCGGCAGCGGCGGCGCGCTCGCCCTCGGCGTCGCCAACCGCGTGCACGTCCTCGAGTACGGCACGTACAGCGTGATCTCGCCCGAGGGATGCGCGTCGATCCTCTGGAAGGACGGCTCGAAGGCCGACGAGGCCGCCGCGCGGCTCCGCATCACCGCGCCCGAGCTGCTCGATCTGAAGATCGTCGACCGCGTCGTCGACGAGCCGGCCGGCGGCGCGCATCAGGACCCGGCCGCGGCCGCGCGTCTCGTCGACGGCGCCATCCGCGACGCGCTCTCCGAGCTCCTCCGTCAGACGCCCGACGAGCTCGTCCGCGGGCGCTACGACCGCTTCCGCGCGCTCGGCGCGTTCGTCTCGTAGCGCACGTCCTCGCGCGATAGCGCGTCGCGTCATCCCGAGTTTTTCCGCTTTGTTATGCTCGTGCGACTGCCGCTCGACGGCGTTCGTGCTAAGGCCGGGCTCCAATGTCGGCAACGATCACGCTCGAGGGCAAGGTCGCGATCGTCACCGGTGCGAGCCGGGGGATCGGCGAGGCCATCGCGCGGACGTTCGCCGCACACGGCGCGAAGGTCGTCGTCGCGTCGCGCAAGATCGAGGGCGTGACCGCCGTGGCCGACTCGATCGGACCGAGCGCGCATGCCGTGGCCGCGCACACCGGCCGCGAGGCCGACTGCGTGAGCCTCGTCGAGCAGGCGGTCGCGAAGTTCGGCAAGGTCGACGTCCTCGTCAACAACGCCGCCACGAACCCCTACTTCGGCCCGTTCCTCGACGTCGACGAGGGCGCCTGGGACAAGACCTTCGAGGTCAACCTGAAGGGCTACTTCTGGATGACGCGCGAGGTGGTGAAGCACCTCCGCGGGCGCGAGGCGCCGGGATCGATCATCCACATGGCGAGCATCGCCGGCCTCGTCGCGTCGCCCGCGCAGGGCGTCTACGCGATGACGAAGGCGGCGATCCTCTCCATGACGAAGACGATGGCCTACGAGCTCGCGGGCAACGCGATCCGCGTGAACGCCATCGCGCCCGGGTTCGTCGACACGCGGTTCGCCGCCGCGGTCCTGAAGAACGACGTCCTGCTCGACGAGGTGATCCGGATGACGCCGCTCAAGCGGTACGGGCAGCCGGACGAGATCGCCGGCGGCGCCCTGTACCTCGCGTCCGATTCCGCCAGTTACTTGACCGGACAGGCACTTGTGATCGACGGAGGTATGACGATCGCGTGATCGCGCGGCCGTCGGGGGCCCCTCCAATGAAGTCCGGGAACGTCGTCGCAGGGAAGTATCGGCTGAACCAGCTGCTCGGCAGCGGAGGTATGGCCGAGGTCTGGTCCGCGACCAACACCTTCACGGAGCGGCAGATCGCGATCAAGTTCATGAACGCGCAGGTCGCGAAGACGCCCGAGTCGGCGGCTCGCTTCCTGAAGGAGGCGAAGGTCTCCGCGCGCGTGAATCATCCGAACATCATCGACATCCACGACGTCGGGCAGACCGAGGACGGTCAGCTGTTCCTCGTGATGGAGCTGCTCACCGGCTTCCCCCTCGAGGTGGCCCTCCGTCGCCAGAACCCGCCGATGACCATGTACGAGTTCGCGCTCGTGATGGTCGAGGTCGCGGGCGCGCTCGCGGCCGCGCACAAGAGCGGGATCATCCACCGCGATCTCAAGCCGACGAACATCTTCCTCCACAAGATCCGCGAGGGCATCGCCATGCCCAAGCTGCTCGACTTCGGCGTCTCGAAGTTCCTCGAGGACGATCAGAACCACGCGCTCACCATCGCGGGCACCGTGCTCGGCTCGCCGCTGTACATGAGCCCGGAGCAGGCGCGCGGCGAGTCGGCGATCGACGGCCGGACGGACGTCTTCGCGTTCGGCGCGATCCTCTTCGAGGCGCTCTGCGGCTTCCGCCCCTACGAGGCGAAGAACTTCAACGCGCTGATCGTGAAGATCGCGACGACCCGGCCGAAGAGCATCGACGAGCACGGGCCGCACGTGCCCGAGTCGCTCCGCGCGGTCGTGCGCGCGTGCCTCGAGCCCGATCTGAAGAAGCGCGTCCAGACCTTCGACGAGATCGTCGTCATGCTCAAGGCGGCGATGGCCGAGCTCGAGCTCGACTCGGCGCGCCTGCCGACGCCGATGATCGCGTCGGCGGTCGTCGATCCGGACGCGACGAACGCCCTGCCCGCGTTCCGGGCGAGCGACCGACCGCCGCCCGTCATGGGCGAGGCCACGATCCCGAGCCAGCCGCCGCTCGGCTCGCTCTCGGGCAGCATCCCGCCCCAGTCGTCGGGCCCGACCGGTCCGTCGTGGCACACGTCGACGCCGAACACGTCGTACGCGTCGATCAACGTCCCGCCGCCGAGGCCGAGCCGCGCTCCGTGGATCGTCACCGCGGCCGCGGTGCTGGTGGCCGGCGCGCTCGGCATCGGCCTCGTGCTCGCGCGGCGCGCGCCCACGCAGGCGACCGTCGCCGCGACCGCGCCCCCGGTGAAGACGGCCGAGCCCGCGGCGAGCGGCGCGCCGGACGCGCCCGCGAAGGACGACACGCCGACGATGAGCGTCGATGCGCTCCCGCAGGCGAGCGGCAAGCAGCCGCCCGCCGGACCGGTGGTGAAGGGCTACGGGCGCGTGGGCATCAGCGCGTCGCCCGGCTGGTGCACGGTCTACGTCGACGGCAAGGAGCGCGGCCCGACGCCGATCGCCGCGCTCGACATCTCCGCCGGCATGCACACCATCTCGTGCAAGCCGCCCAGCGGGAAGACGAAGTCGATGGTGGTCCACGTCCTCGACGGACAGGCGGCCAAGCAGAAGTTCACGCTGGACGACTGACCGCCGCCTCGATCACCAGCTTCGCGACCGCCCGCGACGACGCGGGGTTCTGTCCGGTGATGAGCTGGCCGTCGCGCACGGCGAACGATCCCCAGGTGGGGCCGCGCTCGTAGCGTCCGCCGAGCTCCGTGAGCTTCGACTCGAGGGCGAACGGGACGACACCGGTGAGACCGACGGCGTCCTCCTCCTCGTTGGAGAAGCCCGTCACGCGCCTGCCGGTGACGATGCGTCCGAGCTTCGCGAACGCGGCCGGTCCGTGGCACACGGCGGCGACGACGCGGCCGTCGTCCCACGCACGGGAGAGGAGGCGCGCGAGCACGTCGCTCTCGGCGAGATCCCACATCACGCCGTGCCCGCCGACGACGAGGTACGCATCGAACGGCTCGCGGACGTCCTCGAGGCGCCGCGTCGACGCGAGCTGCGCCGTCGCCTCGGGATCGGCGAGGAAGCGCTTCACCGCGGGGGCGTCGCTCGACTCGCTCTTCGGATCGGCCGGCGGCCGGCCGCCGAGCGGCGAGGCGATGGTGACGTCGAAGCCGGCGTCGGCGAGCTCGTAGTACGGAGCGGCGAGCTCCTCGAGCCAGAACCCGGTCTTCGTCCCGGTGGATCCCAGCTCGGCGTGGCTCGTCACGATGAGCAGTGCGCGCTTGTTCATGCCGCTCAGCATAGGCCCGCGCTCGGTCAAGACCATCGCGACGTGATACACGAATCGTACAGTTATTCTACACCATGGACCTCGACCTCCTCCGCACCCTCGTCCTCGCCGCGGATGCGCCGACCCTCGCCGCGGCGGCGAAGAAGAAGCACGTCACCAAGTCGGCGGTGTCGCAGCAGCTCAAGGCGCTCGAGGCGCAGCTCGGCATGCCGCTGTTCGAACGCGTCGGGCGCAACGTCCGGCCGACGCCCCACGCGCGTGCGCTCGCCGACACGCTCCGGAGCGCGTTCGCCGCCGTCGACGACGCGGTGGAGGCCGCGCGCGACGTGCACGGCGCGGTCCGCGGCACGGTCCGCATCGGCGCGCCGCGGCCGTTCACCGCCGCCGTCCTGAGGGCGCGCTTCGCGAAGCTCCTCGCGGCGCACGACGACCTGGTGCTCGACATCGTCTTCGGTACGCCGAGCGAGCTCGAGGCCTCCCTCGTCGCGGGCGATCTCGATCTCGCCGTCCTCGCGCGCGCCGCGGAGGCGGCGAGCGTCGAGGCGACCGAGCTGTTCGTCGAGACGTTCGAGGCCGTCGCCGCCCCGAGGTACCTCGAGCGGCACGGCACGCCGGAGACCGCCGACGACTTCGCGCGGCACCGCCTCGTGGTGTTCGCGCGCGATCGCCCGATGCTCACGAGCTTCTGGCGCGCGGCGTTCGGCGCGCGCACGGCGATGCGCGGGCGGGTGGTCGCGAGCGTCGCGAGCCTCGACGAGATGCGGGCGCTGGCGGAGAGCGGGATCGGGATCGCCGTCCTGCCCGACTACTTCGTCGGGGAGGCGCTCCGCCGGGGCCGGCTCGTGCGCGCCTTCCGGCCCAGGCGCCCGGCGCGGAACCCTATCGTGCTCGCGTGGCGCCGGGGCGCCGCCGGGAGCGCGCGGATCCGTGCGGTGAGGGACGCGCTCTCAGGGGGGTGATCCGGGTCGGCCGCGCGACGCCGGCGGGACGTCGAAGATCCGCGAAAGCCCGCGACGAGACGCGGATTCGCCGGCATTTCTTCGGTGGAACGGGCGCTGCAGACGGACCGTGACATGCGACGGCTCCTCGTCTCGATCCTCGTGCTCACCGGGTGTGTCCAGGCCGCGGCGGACGAGCCCGAGGCTCCCGGGGTCGAGACCCGGCAGGCGATCGTCGGCGGCTCGACGTCCACCGCCGCGCAGGACGCGGCCATCATGATCGTCACGAACGGTCAGTTCGGCTGCACCGGCACGCTCATCGCGCCGAACCTCGTGCTCACCGCGCGCCACTGCGTCGCCGGCGACCTCGACGAGTCGACGATGTGCGGCGCGGCAAAGAACGACCTCCCGCCGTCCGCGTTCTCGATCGCCCTCGGCGCGAGCGCCAGCGCGTCGAAGAAGATCGGGCGCGGCGTGAAGCTGTTCGTGCCGCCGACGAAGAACCTCTGCGGGTTCGACGTGGCGCTCATCCAGCTCGACAAGGACATCCCCGGTGCGCGGCTCGCGCGCGTGCGCTTCGACCCGCTCGCGGTCGGCGAGACGGCGATCGCGGTGGGCTACGGCGCGGCGACGCCGGACGGACCTCCGACGCCGGGCCGGCGCCAGCGCGCGACGAAGGTCGTCGGGATCGGGCCGGCGACGAAGACCTGGGCGACGAGGTCCGGCCAGAGCATCCCGTACGAGATCCCCTCGGGCGACATCGCCACCGGAGAGTCCACGTGCTTCGGCGACAGCGGCGGCCCCTTGTTCGACGACGCCGGCGACGTGATCGGCGTCACGTCGCGGGGGATCGACGGCGAGTGCGCCGATCGCCCGTCGATCTACGCGAGCGTCGCCACGCACGAGAAGCTGATCCGCGACGCGGCGAAGGCGGCCGGCCACCCCATCGGCGCGACGCCTCCGCCCGACGAGCCGGCGAGCGACGAGGGCGATCCCGCGAACGACGAGGCGACGACCGGCGACGAGGGCGACGACGAGGCGCCCGCGCCGCGACGGAGCTCGAGCGCGCTCCGCCCGCAGCCGAGCAGCGGCTGCGCGGCCTCGCCGAGGGGCGCGTCCGACGCCTCGTCGATCGCGCTGATCACCATGATCACGCTCTCGCTCGCCGCCTCGCTGCGCCGCCGGCGG
>JBDHVD010000270.1:0-11483 GCA_039809525.1 Labilithrix sp.
GTCGGGGGACGGCTGATCGGCGGGCTCGATCGTACCCTCGGCGAGGAGCGGCCGATCGAGCGGCTCGCCGACGGCGAGGGCGAGCGCGTCGCGCGCCTCGGTCGCGCGTCCCTCCGCCTCGAGCAGCGCGAGCTTCGCCGCGCCGACCTCCGCGGTCGCGAGCGATCGCTCGGTGGCGGTCGCCACCCCGCTCGTGACGCGGATCTCGGCGAGGCGCGCGACCTTCTGCGCGTCGGCCACCGCCGTCAGACGCGCGCTCATCAGCTCCTGCGCCTCGAGCAGATCGACCCACGAGAGCGCGGCGGTCAGCGCCCCTTCGAGGCGGGCGCGATCGAGATCGGAGCTCGCCGCGCGCGACGCCCAGTCGGCCGCGCGCCGCCGGGCCGATCCCAGCCGGCGCGCCGAGATCTCCTGCTGCGCGGTGAGCGCGACCTCGGGGCCGAGCGGGAGGTTGTACGGCTTGCGCGCGCCGGCCATCAGCGTGATCTGCGGAGGTGCCGGCAACGAGGACCCCGGATCGCGCGCGAAGTCGACGGCCGCCGTCCGCGCCCGCGCGCTCTCGACCACCGCGGGGCCTTGCCGCGAGCCCTCGTCGATCGCCCGCCGGAGCGTCATCGGCGTGGCCGCGGGGGCTGCGCTGCTCGGCCGCGCGGCGAGCGACAGCGTCGCCACCACGACCGCAGCGAGGAGCGTTCCGCGCATCGACACGTCCCAGGTCTAAGCGAACGCCGCGCCAGACCCCATCCGACAACTGCCGGAGTCGCCGCCTCGCGGCGCCGCGCTAGGCTCACCGGCGAAGCCCATGCGTTCCGGTCCGACCCAACCTCCGCGCCGCGCCCTCGCGTACGTCGCCGCCGGTCTCCTGCTCGGCCTCGGTTATGCGCTGCTCAACACGCAGACCGACGCGTGGGCCAACGCCGGGGCGATCGGGCGGGCGTTCGGCGCGTTCCACGCATTCGTCGATCGGGGGATCCCGCTGCTCGCCGGAGGGCTCCTCGGTCTCGCGTTCCACTGGCTGCACCTGCGCGGCCGGCTCGCCCGCGCCGAGTCGATGCGCGCCGACGAGCTGCGATCGCGCCTCCGCCACGTCGAGCGCGATCAGGCGGTGTGGGTCGTCGTCGCGTCCGCGCTGCACGAGCTCAAGAACCCGCTGCACGCCCTCGGCCTCCTCGTCGACGAGCTCGAGGACGTCGCGAGGTCCGGCGATGCGGCCGCCGTGGCCGACCACGTCGTGCGCGTCCGCGCGCTCATGGATCGCACGCTCGTCCCGCTCGAGGCGCTGCGTGCGCTGACCCGCCAGGGCCCGCGGACCCGGCGGACGCGTCCGATCGGTCCCACCGTCGCCGACGTCGTCGCGACGCTCCGGCCGGTCGCGGCCGATGCGCATGTCGCGCTCCGCCTCGAAGGCGATCTCGACGCCGCGACGCCGGTCGATCCCGAGTACGTCCGCATCATCCTCGACAACCTCGTCGCGAACGCGCTCGAGGCGCGCGAGGACGGCGCGCACGCCCGCGAGGTCGTCATTCGCCTCGTCGACGACGCGGCCACCGGCCGCGTGATCGTGCGCGTCTGCGACGACGGACCGGGCTTCCCCGAGTCGGGCCGCTCGGCGATGTTCGAGCCGCTGCACGGGTCGAAGTCGAGCGGGCTCGGCCTGGGCCTGGGCCTGCCGATCGCGCGCGCGCTGGCCCGCACCCTCGGGGGCGAGCTCGATGCCGCCGAGGTACCCGGCTTCGCGACGTCGTTCGAGCTCGTGGTCCCCGCGACGGCCGGCGCGCGATGAAGGTGCTCCTCGTCGAGGACGAGCCCGAAGCGCGCGGCGCCCTCGCACGTGCGCTCGAGCGTGCGGGCCACGCGGTGATCCCGGCGGCCGACGTGGCGACGGCGCTGCCCTTCGTCGACGAGCGCGCGGCGGCGCTGCCGGATGCGGCGGTGCTCGACGTGGTGCTCGGCGACGACGATCGCGGCGGGCTCCGCGTGCTCGAGGCGCTGCGTACGCGCTCGACGAGCGTGCCGGTCGTCATGGTCACCGCGTTCGCCGACGTGGGGAAGGTGAAGACGGCGCTGAACCTCGGCGCCTCGCACCTGATCGAGAAGCCGTTCCGCGCCGCGGAGCTGCTCGCCGTGCTCGAGCGCGTGATCGCGGCGCGGCCCGATCCCGCGGAGGCGGTCACGCGCCTGTTCGAACGTGCGGGCCTCACGCCGCGCGAGGCGGAGGTCGCGCGCCTCGCGCTGAAGGGGCTGCCGAGCCCGGAGATCGCGAGCGTGCTCGGGATGAGCGAGAAGACCGTGCGCCAGCACCTCTCGCGCGTGTACGAGAAGCACGGCGTCGCGAGCCGCGGCGAGCTCTTCCACCTCGTCTTCCCGATCTGAGCGCGCTCAGCCGGAGACGGCGACGCCGATCGCGCGACCGATCGCGAACGTCGCGCCCGCGGCGAGGAACCCGAGGGCCACCTGACGCGCCGCCGACCAGGCGGGCGAGCGCCCGGTGATCACCGAGATGCCGAGGCCGATGGTGGCGAGGCCGACGCCGCTCGCGGCGATGCTGACGAACGGCGCGAGCCGCCCGCTCACGAAGAGGAACGGCGCCACCGGGATGATCGCGCCGACGGCGAAGAGGAAGAACGAGGTGATCGCCGCGGTCCAGGGCGAGCCGCCGAGCTCGGACGGATCGATCCCCAGCTCCTCGCGGGAGAGCGCGTCGAGCGCGGTGCCCTCGTCCTTCATCAGCGTTCGCGCCAGCGCGCGCGCCTCCTTCGGCGCGAGCCCCTTCGACTCGTAGATCAGCGCCAGCTCCTCGCGTTCCTCGTCGGGATCGCGCTCGAGCTCGCTCTTCTCGATCGCGATCTCGCGCTCGGCGAGCTCGCGCGCGCTCTTCACGCTGACCCATTCGCCGAGCGCCATCGAGAACGCGCCCGCGAGGAGCCCGGCGACGCCCGCGAGGAGGATGGTGCGCGTCTCGACCGTCGCGCCGGCGACGCCCATCACCAGGCTGAGGTTCGACGAGAGGCCGTCGTTCGCGCCGAGCACCGCCGCGCGGAGCGCGTTCGAGCCGACGTTGCGGTGGCGGCCCTCGATGCGTGCGAGCGCGCTGCCGCCCATGCCGTCCGCCTTCGCGAGGACGTTGCCGAGCACGCGCGCGTGCATGCGCTCCTCCTCGGTCATCGCCGTGCCGTTCGTCTCCGGATGCGCGAGGTACTCGTTGCGCTGCGCGTACTCGCCGGCGGCGACGGTGGGCAGCACGACCTTCGCCCCGAAGCGCCGCGCGAGGCGCACGAGGACGCGCGCGCGGAAGCTCGGCCGTCGCTTCCCCGGATCGACGCCGGCGGCGCGCAGCCGCTCCTCCCAGAACGCGGCGTGCTTCTCCTCGATCGCCGCCAGGCGCCGGTAGACGTCGGCGATGCCCGCGCGGGGCTCGCCCTCGGCCATGGCGTGGTACTGCGCGGCGCTGTCGATCTCCTCCTGCCGGCTCCTCCGGTAGCGCTCGACGTCGGACGCGTTCGGCATGTTCAGGTCAGTATGGTCACCGGAACGCCGAGATGCTCGGCCTCGCGCACCACCGTGGACAGGCCCTCGGCGCGGGACGCGTGGACGATCTCGTCCGCCGCACCGAGCCACGTCAGGGTCTCGCGCCGCGAGCGCGTGCCGAGGAAGCGGACATCCATGCCCCACCGCCGCGCGAGCTCCTCGAGCCGCGGCCGCTCGGGTCCGTCGCCGACGACGATCAGCACCCGATCGCGCCGGCGCTCGCCGCTCGCGCTCGCGACGTAGTCGATCACCCGATCGACCCGCTTGCTCGCGACGAGGCGCCCGGCGCACACGTAGAGCCGGCGATCGGCGAACGAGCGCCTCCGCGCGGCCGCCTCCTCGCGGACGTCGATCATCGTGAGCGTGCTCGGGGCGACGACCGCGACGCGCTCGAGCGCCTCGCCCTCGGACCCTCGGCAGCAGCCGACGAGCTCGTCGCGGAGGCGTGCCGACACGAACCGCCAGCGCGACGCACGCGAGGCGATCGCCCGGACGATCCGCGCGCGGGCGGGCGCCGGCATCCCCACGAGGAGCCGGACGTCGCCGCCGTGCGACACGACGTCGAGGTCGACGTCGCCGGCCGCGGCCGTCGCGATCGGCCAGGCGCAGGGGACCGACCAGTGGGCGACGATCCGGTCCGGCCGCGCCGCCCGGACCTCGGCCGAGGCGCGCGCCACCCACGCGGCGGCCTCGAACGCCCGCCACGGCCGCTCGCGTAGACGCACCGCGGCACCGGGCCAGCCGAACGCGCCGCCCGGCCGGGGCGTGACCACCGTGACCTCGGCTCCCGCGCGCTCGAGCTCTGCGACCTCGGCCTGGACGAAGTGTCCGGAGGGGTCACGATCGCCGGACGGGAAGCTGGTCGTCACGACGGCGACGCGCATGAAGAGAGCCCTTCTATCAGAGCGCCTGGCTCGGTGGTAAAGGGCAAATCATGAGCCGCGAGAGCCTGGGCAAGTCGACGATCCGGATCCAGGGACGCATCCTGCAACTCACCGAAGATCAGAGCCTCGTCGAGCGCCAGCTCGCGGGCGAGGACATCCCGTTCGATCCCGAGCGTCCGCTCATCGGCAACATCTCGACCGACGAGATCACGCCCGGATGGGTTTGCTACTACTACGACGAGACGCTCGCGCGTTACTCGCTCGTCGGCCTCCGCGGCGGGAAGTTCGGCAAGGACTCGCTGAAGAACGGCGGCTTCGGCGTCATCGTCAGCGGCATCTCGAAGGGCTGCGGCTCGAGCCGCGAGACCGCGCCCTACAGCGAGCTCAAGGCGGGCGTGCAGCTCGTCATCGCGAAGAGCATCGAGAAGATCTACCGGCAGAACGCGCAGAACATCGGGCTCCTCACCTCGACGGACTTCGGCCTCGTCCAGCGCATCCAGCGCGGCGAGGCGATCCCGATGGAGGAGTTCACGCGCGGCCTCGATCCGATCAGCGCATCGATCGTCGAGCACGGCGGGCTCTTCGCGTACAACCGCGCGCGCCTCGCCGGCGAGACGACGCCGCCGGCGATCACCACGCCCGCGCGCCCGATGACGCTCTGCGAGAAGATCCTCGCCGCCCACGTCATCACCGACGCGAAGGCGGGCAAGACCGGCGTGCCGGCGGTGAAGCCGGGCGACGCCTTCTTCGCGCGCACCGACGTGCGCTTCAGCCACGAGTACGTCACGCCGATGGCCGAGTCGCTGTTCGTCGCGGAGATGGGCAAGGACGCCCAGGTGACCGATCCGTCGTCGGTCTGGGCCTTCCGCGATCACCTCACGTTCCTCGACCTCGTGATGCCGAAGGCGCACAAGGACATGGGCCTGCACGATCAGGCCGCGAGCCTCGCGACGGTGCAGGAGAGCTTCACCAAGCGCCACGGCGTGAAGCTGTACGGAGAGGTCTACCGCGAGGGAAAGCTCGTGGGCTCCGAAGCCATCTGCCACAACAAGGTGATCGAGGAGATCGCGCTCCCGGGCCAGCTCGTCGCCGGCACCGACTCGCACACCTGCATGGCGGGCGCGCTCGGGTGCTTCGCGTTCGGCGTCGGCTCCACCGACATGGCGAACGCCTGGTACACGAAGGACGTCCGCGTCACCGTGCCGGAGACGGCGAAGTTCGTGCTGAAGGGCCGCATGCGGGCCGGCGTCTGCGCGAAGGACGTCATGCTCCACATCCTCAGCCAGCCGTTCTTCAAGACCGGGCAGGGGATCGGCAAGGTCCTCGAGTTCGCCGGCGACGGCGTGCGCGCGATGAACCTCGACGAGCGCGCGACGCTCACCAACATGGCGGTCGAGGCGGGCGGCTTCACCGGCATCATCGAGGCCGACGAGGTGGTGGTCGACTACCTGGTGAAGCAGCGCGGCCTGAACGCGGACGACGTGCGCGCGCGCATCGTGAAGGCCGATCCCGACGCGCAGTACCTCGCCACGTTCGAGATCGATCTCGCGGCGGTCGAGCCGATGGTCGCGACGCCGGGCGATCCGCGCAACGGCATCCCGCTCCGCGAGCTCACTCCGCAGGAGAAGGTGAAGATCGACGTCGCGTACGGCGGCTCGTGCACCGGCGGCAAGAAGGCCGACATGGACATGTACGCCGAGGTCCTGAAGGACGCGGTGGCGAAGGGGAAGAAGGTCGCCGAAGGCGTCCACCTCTACATCCAGTTCGGCTCGCAGGACATCCGGCGCTACGCCGAGGCGCAGGGCTACCTCGACGTGTTCCGCGCGGCCGGCGCCGAGCTCGTCGATCCCTCGTGCGGCGCGTGCATCAAGGCGGGCCCCGGCGTGAGCGACTCGCCGCACCAGGTCACGGTCAGCGCGATCAACCGCAACTTCCCGGGGCGCAGCGGCCCGGGCAAGGTCTACCTCGCGAGCCCGCTGGTGGTGGCGGCGAGCGCCATCGCCGGCCACATCGTGGGACCCGACGGCATCTGACCGCCGACGCAGATTGCATCGCGCGGCGTGACCTCGCGGCGACGCGGAGGGCGCCGCGCGCGTGATCCCCGCGTGATGCGCGGGGGCGCCGATCTTGCTGCGCCCTCGTCGCTGCGCCCCGCGTCCGGACTCGTCCTCCTCGCCCTCGTGATCGCCGCGTGCGTGCCCGCGCCGCGTGCGCCGATCGATCTCGAGCGCGTCGAGGCGCGATCGATGCGCTTCGGGCTCGCCGGGCCGCGCGCGACCATCTGCCCGGGCGAGCCGGTGAAGCTCGACGTGGTGCTCGACGTCGTCGACGAGGACGGCGAGGCGATGAAGCTCGTGCCGCATCGACGCACGTTCGAGGATGCGATCTTCGACGTGCGTCAGCTCCGCGTCGCGAGCGCGCAGGGCTTCTTCGACGGGGACGGCGTGTTCTACCCGAGCCCCGACGTCACCGCCTCGGTTCACACGGGGTTCGTCCTCCACGCGCGCGCGCCGAACGGACCGTCCTTCGCCGTCCGGTTCCCTCCCGCATACGAGTGCACCGCGAGGATCGGACGCGACGGTCCGACGGGAGGGAAAGGACCGCGCTTCGAGGTGTTCGTCACGTGGGTCCGGACGCCGGACTACACCAAGCTCCTCGGCGCACGCGCGCTCGGCGACGTCGACACGATCACGCTCGTCGCCCCGGGCACGCCGCTCCTCGCACGCGCGCGCGGCGGACAGGGCGCGGCCGGTCAGCCCGGACGGGACGGCGGCGACGGCGGAGCGGGCGGAGAGGTCACCCTCGTGCTCGATGATCGCTTCGACGACCTCGCGCGCATGGTGACGAGCGACGTGCGCGGCGGCGACGGTGGTCCCGCCGGCTACGACGAGGTGCTCGCGCGCACGCAGGCCGAAGGCACCCGCGGCAAGCCGGGCAAGCACGGCGATCCCGGCAGGGCGACGATCGTGCGCGGCAAGGACGTACGGTCGCGCTTCGAGGGCCTCGGCGCGATCGTCCCCTTCTGATTGCGCAAGGACTTGCGCGTGGACGATCGTCGACGGTGGACGGCGGTCGTGGACGACCGTCGACATCGCGGCGCGTTCGGACCTCGAAAACCACGCATTTCCAGCGGTTCGAGGCCCGGCACCTGCCGTGCAACGCCGGGCGGCCATGCCGCGTCGAGCCGTCTGCCTCGGATTCGCCCTCGTCTTCGTGTCGACCGCCTGCATCGCCGCCGGATGCGGGGACGACCAGGGCTCGCCCGGCGATCTCGCGGCCGCGCCCCAGACGAACGCGGGCGAGGCGCACGGCGACGACGGCGACGGCGACGAGGGCCCGCCGCCGAACGACGATCCGACGATCGGCGCCGAGACCGTCGATCCGCCGACCGGCAGCGCCGACGCCGGCGCCGACGCGGCGATCACGCCGAAGGGCAACGACTGCGTGGTCGGCGGCATGTACTGCGGCGGCGACAAGGTCACGGGCGATCCGAAGACCCTCTACAAGTGCACCGGCCCCGGCACGCCGACGGTCGTCGAGGTCTGCAAGTCGGGATGCATGGTCAACTCGGGGACGGACGACTCGTGCGCGCCGGTCGCGGGCGCGCGCGTCGCGTCGCCGGTGCCGGGCAAGGCCGTGACGTATCCGTTCGGCGTGAAGAACTCGCGCTACGCCGCCGGGTATCACACGGGTGACGACTACGCGACGCCGACCGGCAGCAACGCCGTCGCCGTGCGCGGCGGCACCATCCGGTGGTCGAACGACAACGGCGGCGCGTACGGCAAGTGGATCGGCCTCGATGCCGACAACGGACGCACGTACGTCTACTGCCACCTGTCGAGCCGCCTCGTCGCCGCCGGGACCAAGGTCGTCGCGGGCCAGCTCATCGCGAAGACGGGCGCGACCGGCAACGTGACCGGGCCGCACCTCCACTTCGAGGATCACCCGAAGGGACCGTTCGTCTACGCGCAGGTCCGCAAGCCCGCCTGGTGAGCGTCGCTCAGTCGTTCTTCGCGAAGAGCTCCTGGATGGCGAGCTTCTTCGCGGGCGACGCCTGGTAGAACGCGTACGAGCCGTGGCTCGCGAGCCCGTTCTTGCCCGCGAGCCAGTCCTGCACCTGCGCCCTCAGCGCGGCCTTCATCGGGACGCCGGCGTAGATCGCGTGGACGTGGCGCGCCTCGCTCGCGGGCCAGCCGTCCTTGCCCGGGTCGCGGAAGAACGCGGCGAAGCCCTGAGAGGCGAGGACGTCGAGGAGCTGGCGCACCTCCGCGTTCGTGAGGCCGCCGACGCGGAGATCGGTCGCCGCGCAGTACGCCTTGCCGCCGATCGTCCCGTCCTGCGCGTGCGTCCCCGCGGAGGCCGCGGCGTCGCCGATGGTCTGCGAGATGTCGCCGGCGTCGAGCCCCGAGCAGCGGAGGTGATCGGACGCGTCGGGCGCGAGCCCGTACGTGAGGAGCGACGCCTTCGCGCACGCGGCGATCGTCGCGCGGCAGAAGTCGTCCTGCCCCGTCGCGACGAAGCAGCCGTGCGCGCAGACGGACACCACCTTCGCCGGACCGGGCCCGTCGCACTGGTAGAGGGTGCGCGCATCCGCATCGTCGACCTTGTCGCCGCCGCAGTACGCGCCCGACTTCGCGTTCGCCGCGCACGTCGGAGCGGGCGCGGGCGGCGGGCTCTGCGTGTCGGGGGCGGATGCGTCCGTCTCGGTCGACGGCGCTCCGGTGGCGCGCGAGGGGACGGACGTGTCGTCGGGGGAGCCGCCCGCGTCGTCGGACGCGTCACCGCTGCACGCGGCGATCACGAGGGGGAAGGGGAGCGCGAGGAGGCAACCGCGTCGGAGGCCGGCCATGGCGCCGGGGCGTGCGAGCTGCGTGCCTGCGTCGATCGCGGGAAATGCGCGGCGACCGCTCGGCCTCGTCGACGATCGTCCACGCGCGCGCGTTCGCGTGTGGACGGCCTGCATCATCGGTCGCGCACCGGCGCGCGCGAATGGAGCAAACGAGGCCGCCCGGGCGTGCGGCGCGACAGTCTCCTCGCAATCGTCCACGGACGCCGCGCTGGCGCACGACGTGCTGAGCCGCGAGGCATGACGACTGTCCGACAGCTCCGGTTCGCGTGTGCGCTCGTCTTCTCGTCGGCCGTGGCGCTCGCCTTCTCGACGGCGGGCTGCAGCAACGAGGTCGACGACGACGGCGCGCTCGCGGCTGCCGCCGACGCTCCGACCGAGTCCGATCCGCATGGCGACGACGAGTCCGCGGGCGACTTCGGCGCGCCCGACGACTCCGCCGCGCTCGGCGCCGACGATCTCGACACCACGCCGGCGCTGGAGGACGAGGCCGCCGATCCGGTCGTCGCGCAGGGCGACGTCGGCTCGACCGCGCAGGCCGTCTCGCGCGTCGGCTCGCCGGTGCCGGGTCGGCGCGTGACGTATCCGTACGGCGTGCGGAACAGGCGCTACGCGGCCGGCTTCCACACCGGTCAGGACTACGCCGCGCCGACGGGCACCCGCGTGGTCGCGGTGAGGAGCGGACGGATCCGCTGGTCGAACAACAACGGCGGCGCGTACGGCCGGTGGATCGGCCTCGATGCCGACAACGGACGCACGTACGTCTACTGCCACCTGTCGAGCCGCGCCGTCGCGGCGGGCACGCGCGTCCGCGCGGGGCAGACGCTGGGGAAGGTCGGCGCGACCGGCAACGTGACCGGCCCGCACCTCCACTTCGAGGATCACCCGAAGGGCCCCTTCCGCTACGCGCAGGTCCGCAAGCCGGCGTGGTGACCGAGCGGGCGGGGGTGCTAACCTCCGCTCGGAGCCATGGGTGAGCCGACGTCGGGTCGGGGGACCTCGCGCTACACGCTGCACGACGAGTTCGCAGCGGGCGGCATGGCCACCGTGCACTTCGGCTTCCTCGTCGCCGGCGAGGGCTTCGCGCGTCCGGTCGCGATCAAGCGCATGCGCCCCCACGTCGCCGACGATCGCGACGTGGCGGCCATGTTCGTGGAGGAGGCGCGGCTCGCCGCGCGCGTGCGCCACCCGAACGTCGTGCAGACGCTCGACGTCGTCACGGAGGGTGATCAGCGGCTCGTCGTGATGGAGTACGTCGCGGGCGTGTCGCTCGCGTCGCTCGTCCGCGGCGCGGCCGACCGCAAGACGCCGGTGCCGCCCGAGATCGTGTCGGCGATCTTCGTCGGCCTGCTCGACGGGCTGCACGCCGCGCACGAGGCGTCGGACGAGCGAGGCGAGCCGCTCGGCCTCGTGCATCGCGACGTCTCCCCGCAGAACGTCCTCGTCGGGATCGACGGCATCACCCGCGTGCTCGACTTCGGGATCGCGAAGGCGGAGGGGCGCTTGCGCACGACGCGCGAGGGCCAGGTGAAGGGCAAGCTCGCGTACATGTCGCCCGAGCAGCTCGACGGCACGGTCGCGCGGACGACGGACGTGTACTCGGCGGGCGTGTGCATGTGGGAAGCGCTCACGCTGCGCCGCCTCTTCAGCGGCGACCATCCCTCGACGATCACCGCGAAGATCCTCGCCGGGATCGTGCCGCGTCCGAGCGAGCTCGCGTCCGTGCCGCTCGAGCTCGAGGAGATCGTGATGCGCGCGCTCCACCGCCAGCGCGCCGAGCGCTATCCGACGGCGGACGCCATGGCGCGCGCGATCGAAGCCGCGGTGCGCCCCGCGCTGCCGTCCGCCGTCGGGCGATGGGTCTCGGAGCTGGCCGGCACGACGATCGACGCGCGCGCCGCGCGCATCGCGGAGCTCGAGCGCGAGCGCGTGCTCGCGCCTCCGGCCGCGACGGCGTCGCCGTCGCCGTCACGCCGGCGGCGCACGGCGCTCGTCGCCGGCGCGATCGTCGTGCTGCTCGGTCTCGGCGCCGCCGCCGCCGCGCGGCTCGCGCGCTCGAAGCCCGCGCCCACCGAGGCGGTGATCGAGCCGCCGGTCGCGACGTCCACCGCGAGCGAGGCGCCGGCGATCGCGGAGCCCGCCCCGCCTCCTCCGGCCTCCGCCGTGGCCCCGGCGGCGCCGAGCTCGCCCGCGCGCGCGTCGCGGAAGCCGATCGCCCGTCCCCC
>JBDHVD010000271.1:0-11467 GCA_039809525.1 Labilithrix sp.
GCTCCGGACGCTCTACGAGAAGTCGAAGGACCTGATGTGGAACGCGCGGACCGACCTCGCGTGGAGCACGAACGTGGATCCCGAGAACGAGATCGTGAACGACGCCTTCATCCCGATCTGCGGAACGCCGATCTGGAAGAAGCTCGATCCGAAGCGCGAGATCCCGCTGCTCCGCCGGCACCTCGCGAGCTACATGCTGTCGAACTTCCTCCACGGAGAGCAGGGCGCGCTGCTCGCGACCTCGCAGATCGTGGCGAGCGCGCCCACCACCGACGCGAAGCTCTACGCGGCCGCGCAGGTGTTCGACGAGGCGCGGCACGTCGAGGCCTACCACCGCTACCTGACCGAGAAGGTCGAGCTGGTCTACCCGCCGAGCCCGCACCTGAAGACGCTGCTCGACACCGTCCTCACCGACTCGCGCTGGGACTTCAAGTTCCTCGGCATGCAGATCCTCGTCGAAGGCGTCGCGCTCGGCGCGTTCGGCGTGATCCACCAGACCGCGCAGGAGCCGCTGATCAAGCAGATCACCCAGATGATCATGCAGGACGAGGCGCGGCACGTCGCGTTCGGCGTCATGACGCTGAAGGGCCGCTACGAGGACATGGCGCCGAACGAGCTCCGCGATCGCGAGGACTTCGTGATCGAGAGCTCGCGCCTGCTCCGCGACCGCTTCCTCGCGCAGGAGGTCTGGGCCACGGTCGGGTTGCCCCAGCGCGAATGCGAGGAGGCGGCGGAGTCGAGCCTGATGATGCAGATGTTCCGGCGGCTGCTGTTCAGCAAGATCGTCCCCAACGTGAAGCGCCTCGGCCTCTTGACGCCGCGCGTACGCAAGGGCTTCGAGGAGCTCGACGTGATCGAGTACGAGACCTGGGAGGCGAGCGCGTAGCACCTCGTTTTGCCCTATCCTCGGAGGCCATGAAGATCGGCCTCACGTCGGCTGGGCGGCTCCCGAGCGAGGAAGCGCTGCCGACGCGCGTGCGCGTGAAGAAGGAGCGGAACGCGGCCGAGACGAAGCGGCGCATCCTCGAGGCCGCGGCGAACGAGTTCGCCGCGAAGGGCTTCGACGGCGCGCGGCTCGGCTCGATCGCGCGCGCCGCGGACGTGCAGCAGGCGCTGATCCACCACTACTTCGACGACAAGGAGGGCCTCCACGCGGAGGTCGTGCGGAGCGGCCTCGCGGCGATGACCGAGGGCGTGTGGAAGCTGCTCGCGCGCATGGACGCGCCTCCGCCGAAGCGGGCGAAGGGCGAGAAGAAGAGCGGCAAGAAGGAGACGGTCGATCTCGAGGCGCTCGCCGAGGCGTTCGTCGAGCTCCTCCTCTCGTTCTTCGCCACGAACGGATCGTTCCTCGCGATCCTCCGCCACGAGGCGCGCCGCGGCGAGCACGCGGCGAAGCTGGTCGCCGACGCGATCGGGCCGGTGTTCGACGGGATCGTCACGCGGCTCGACGCCATGCGCGCCCGCGGCGAGGTCCGCAAGGACGTCGACGCGAAGCACCTCGTGATGTCGTGCGTCGCGATGGTGGCGTTCCCGTTCGAGGAGGAGCCCTTCGTCACCGCCGTCTGGCCGGTCGACTGGCACGCGAAGAAGTTCCTCGCCGAGCGCAAGAAGCACATCGTCGAGATGATCGTCGCGCGGGTGCTGCCGTGACGCTCAGGCGCGAGCGGTGACCGCCGCGCCGTTCGTGGGGTGCGCGTCGCCGCGAACGAGGTCCGCGATCGACGTCGCGCCCTCTGCCTCCATCCGGCGGAGCAGACCGCGCGCGATCGAGCCGGGCAGCGAGGGGCCCTCGTAGATGAATCCGGTGTAGATCTGCACGAGGTCCGCGCCGACGCGGAGCATCGCGAGCGCGCTCTCGGTGCTGTCGATCCCGCCGACGCCGATCACGCACGCCGACGCGCCCATGCGTGCGCGCACGCGCTTCACGACGGACAGCGACCGCGAGAGCAGCGGCTTGCCGCTGAGGCCGCCCGCGCCGATGCGCGCGATCTCCTCCGGCGGCGTCGCGAGCCCTTCGCGCGCGATGGTGGTGTTCGTCGCGACGACGCCTGCGAGCCCCGCGGCTTTGGCCTCGTCGCAGACCGCGTCGATCGCCTCGTCCGAGAGATCGGGCGCGATCTTCACGAGGAGCGGGAGCGGCCGCGCGCGCTTCTTCGTCTCG
Source organism: Labilithrix sp. (assembly GCA_039809525.1). Lineage (GTDB taxonomy): Bacteria > Myxococcota_A > Polyangia > Polyangiales > Polyangiaceae > Labilithrix. Next base: position 2,162 of record JBDHVD010000271.1, read on the forward strand.
GCGACGAGCGCGGCGAACAGCGGCCGGGCGACGTCCGCGGCCTGGAGCGCGCGGAGGTCCTTCGTGTTCGGCGACGAGACGTTCACCACCACGAAGTCGGCGACGCCCATGACGGCGCGGAAGCTCCTCAGGTAGTCGTCGATCGCGCCCTCGAGCGGCTCGAGCGGGACGCTGCGCGACTTGCCGATCGAGACGCCGACGGGGACGCCGACCGTGCTCCGCCTCGCGGCGATGCGCTCGGCGACGTGCGCCGCGCCCTCGTTCGGGAAGCCGAGTCGGTTCACGAGCGCGCGGTCGGCCGGGAGGCGGAAGAGGTTCGGGGGCGGGTTCGGCCCCTGCGCCTCGGCGGTCACCGTCCCGAGCTCGAGGTGACCGAAGCCGAGCGCGGCGAGCGCGCGCGGACGCTCGGCGTTCTTGTCGAGCCCGCCGGCGAGCCCGACGGGCGTCGGGAACACGAGTCCCATCTTGCGGACCTCGAGCCGGGGATCGCGGACCGCATACGCCACGCGGACGCCCGCACGGATCGGCGCGACGTGCTCGACCGTGGCAAGCGCCCGCATCGCGACCTTGTGGGCGGTCGTCGGATCGAGCGCGAAGAGCAGCGGGCGGAGGACCGAGTACATGAGGAGGGGCCGCGCCGGTTCTACACCGTCTCCCCCGCGCCTCAAAGGACGGCCGCCTCCACGCTCGAGCTCTCCGAGGCCTACCGTGGTGCGCATGGGACTCCTCCGCCCCCTCGTCGCCGCGGCCTGCGCCGGCCTCACCGTCATCGCCTGCTCGTCGTCGAAGGACGAGGACGAAGGGACGTTCGCGCAGACGATCGAGCCGCTCGTCCAGGAGAAGTGCCAGCGCTGCCATCGCGAGGGCGGCATCGCGCCCTTCGCGCTCACCACGTACGAGCAGGTCAAGGCGATGGCCTCGGTCGCGAAGGCGAAGGTCGCCTCGCGCGAGATGCCTCCGTGGGGCGCGTTCGACGACGACGAGTGCAAGGTCCAGCACCGCTTCAAGGACGACCTGTCGCTCACGCAGGAGCAGATCGACGCGTTCGTGAGCTGGGTCGATCGCGGGATGCCCGAGGGCGATCCGTCGAAGCGTCCCCCGCCGAAGACGTTCGCGCCGGACGGGCTCGCGACCAAGACGCACACCTTCCAGCTCCCGCGACCGTACGAGGTGGCGGGAGGCGGCAAGGACGACATCCGCTGCTTCCCGATCGATCCCGGGTTCACCGAGGACACGTGGGTCGCCGCGAGCCACGTGGTGCCCGGCGATCCGCGCGTCGTGCATCACGTCATCGTCTACACCGACCCGAAGGGCGAGGGGCCGTCGAAGGCCGACGCGTCCGGCAGCTATCCGTGCTTCGGCGGACCGCAGGTGAAGAGCCCGTCTCTCCTCCTCGCGTGGGCGCCGGGGACGCCGGTGACGACGTACGGCGAAGAGGCCGGCGTGAAGCTCGAGAAGGGCTCGAAGCTCGTGGCGCAGGTCCATTACCACCCGGGCGCGACCACGGCGCTCGATCAGACGAAGTTCGAGCTCCAGGTGCTCCCGTTCAAGCCGGGGTACGTCGCGCAGGTGATCCTGTTCGGCAACGCCGAGGATCCGAACGGTAAGGTGCAGCGGCTCCTGCCCGGACCCGCCGATCCGCCGAGCGGTCCGGTGTTCCTCGTCCCCGCGAACGCGCCGGCGCACGTCGAGTCGATGGAGCTCACCATCCCGTCGAAGATCGGCGACTTCGACGTGCCGCCCCAGAGCGTCTACGCCGTGGGCACGCACATGCACTGGGCAGGGGTCGACATGAAGATCGAGGTCGAGCGTGCGAACCCGGCTCCCGATCAGCCGGCGCGCGAGTGCCTCGTGGGCACGCCCAAGTACGACTTCAACTGGCAGCGCGCCTATGCGTACGACGCGCCCATGGATCAGCTGCCGGTCCTCGGGCCGGGCGACAAGGTGCGCCTGACGTGCACGTACGACAACACCACGAACAACAAGTGGGTGCGGAAGACGATGAGCGAGCTGCGCTTGGCGAGCCCGCAGGATCTCCATCTGGGCGAGACCACGCTCGACGAGATGTGCGTCGGCGTGCTCATCGCGGTGCGCCGTGCGACCCTCCTAGACTGATCGGTCCACGAGCGATTGAACGAGTGACATCGAGGAGGTAGCTTCGCGGGACGATGTCCTCGTCCGCGCCGCCGACCGCCACGCACCCGCCGCCACAGGCATCGGCGCGTTTCGACGTGCGGGGCGTGCTCGGTCGGGGAGCGAGCGGCGTGGTCTATCGCGCGCTCGATCGCGAGACCGGCAGCGAGGTCGCGCTCAAGACCGTGCCGTCGGCGGACATCGATCAGATCTACCACCTGAAGGCCGAGTTCCGATCGCTCGCGCAGATCGTCCATCCGAACCTCGTGCACCTCGACGAGCTCGTCGTCGGACCGGACACGTGCTTCTTCACGATGGAGCTGCTGCGGGGCAAGACGTTCTCCGAGTACGTGCGCTCCCTCGTCGGCGACGAGCTCCCGCGACGCTGGAACGCGGCGCAGGTCGAGCGCCTCCGGCGGGTCGTGTCCCAGATCGTCGCGGGCATCTCGGCGCTGCACGGCGCAGGCAAGCTCCATCGCGACATCAAGCCTTCGAACATCCTCGTGACCGACGACGACCGCGCGGTCCTCGTCGACTTCGGTCTGTGCACGGCGCTGCGCCTCGTCGCGCGCGCGCGCAATCCACTGGTCGGAACGCTCCTCTACATGGCCCCCGAGCAGGCGTGGGGGAAGCCGCTCTCGCGCGCCGCCGACTGGTACGCGCTCGGCGCGGTGCTCTACGAGGCGGTGGTCGGCCGGCTGCCGTTCAACGGCGAGGGCTCGCGGCTCCTCTTCGAGAAGGACAAGCCGACGCCGATCCCCGAGGGGTGCGACGAGCTCGTGCTCCCGCTCGTCCAGCTCGCGGCGGCGCTGATGGATCCGCTCCCCGAGCGACGACCGCGCGCGCCCGCGGTCCTCGCCGCGCTCTCGCGCGAGGGCGAGCCGCAGCGTCGCGGGGCGCATACGGACGATCTCCCGTTCGTCGGTCGGGCCGCCGAGCGAGCGGCGCTCGACGCGGCGCTCCTCGACGTGATGGAGGGCCGCCCGGCGGTCGCGCACGTGGAGGGCGCGTCCGGCGTGGGCAAGACCGAGCTCGTCGAGCGGTGGCTCGAGTCGATCGAGCGGCGTCCCGGCGTCGTCGTCCTCCGCGGGCAGTGCCACTCGCGCGAGTCGGTCTCGTACAACGGCTTCGACGGCATCGTCGACGAGCTCTCCGAGTGGATGTCGAAGCTCGAGAGCTCGGAGCTCGCGGAGGTCCTGCCGGCGGACACGGGCGCGCTGCTCGCGATGTTCCCCGTGCTCGGGCGCATTTCGGGCATGGTGCCCGATCCGGATCTGCGCAAGCTGCAGCCTTACGCGGTGCGACAGCGCGCGTTCCGTGCGCTGCGCGAGCTGCTCACCAGCATCGCCGAGCGCTACACCATCGTCGTCGCGCTCGACGACGCGCAGTCCGGGGGCGCAGACACCGCGCTCCTCGCGAGCGAGGTGTTCCGTCCGCCGAACATGCCTCGCCTCCTCTTGATCCTGACCTATCGGGCGCAGGAGGACGAGCACTCGACGATGCTGGCCGTCCTCCGCGAGCGCGCGCCGGTGCTCTTCGACTCGATCCACCGCGTCGTCGTCGGTCCGCTCGGGGCGGTCGAGAGCTGCACGCTCGGCATGTCGCTCCTCGGACGCGACGACGAGACCGCGCGCCTGCTCGCGAGGCGCATCGCAGAGGAGAGCGGCGGCCACCCGCTGTTCCTCCGCGAGCTCGCGTTCGCCGTCGACACGTCGAGCGCCGTGACGTCGCTCGCGCTGTCGGCCGATCTCGCGCACCTCCTCGCGATGCGCATCGAGCAGCTCCCGGGCACCGAGCGCGCGCTCCTCGAGCTCGCGTCGATCGCGAACCGTCCCCTGCCCCGCCGCGTGCTCCTCGCGGCCGCCGGCGCGGGCGAGCGCGCGCGCCCCGACGTCGTCCGGCTCGCGCGCAAGCGCCTCCTGCGCGAGACGATGCTCTCCGGAGGACCCGCGCTCGAGCCGTATCACGCCAAGGTGCGCGACGCGCTCCTCGCGACGTGGCCGGTCGACGCGCGCCGCTCGAGACACCGTGCGCTCGCCGACGCGCTGCTCGCGGAGAAGGACGTCGACGTCGACGCGCTCGTCGATCAGCTGCGTGGCGCGGGCGATCACCGGGGCGCCGCCCGCTACGCGGTGATCGCGGCCGATCGCGCGCACGACGCGCTCGCGTTCGATCGCGCGGTGCGCCTCTACCGCGTCGCGCTCGAGGTGGCGACCGAGGGCGAAGGCGCGCTCGAGGAGCCGACGTGGCGCATCCGCGCCCGGCTCGCGGTGGCGCTCGTCGACGCCGGCCGGAGCCGCGAGGCCGCCGACGCCTACGTGCATGCGTCACGCGAGGCGCGGAAAGCCGGCGCCGGCGATGCGATCGATCTCGAGCGGCGTGCGGCCGAGCACTACCTCCGGTGCGGACGCGTCACCGAAGGCCTCGAGCTGCTCCGGCGCGTGCTCGACGCGTCGAACGTCCCCTACCCGAGCTCGGGCGCGGCGGCGATCGCGACCACGCTCGCCCTCCGCACGCGGCTCTCGCTGCGCGGGCTCGCGTACCACGCACGCCGCGTCGACGAGGTGCCGCCGTCGGAGCTCGCGCGCGTGGATGCGTGCTGGTCCGCCGGCCTCGGCTGCGCCTGGATCGACACGTCGCGCGCCGCCGCCTTCCAGGCGCGCTACATGATGCTCGCCCTGGATGCCGGCGAGCCGTCGCGCGTCTCGCTCGGCCTCTCGACGGAGGCCTCGCAGCTCGCGGCCGTCGGAGGACGCAAGCGCACCGCGCGCGCACGCGAGACGATGAAGCAGGCGCTCGCGGCCTCGGAGCAGGGCACCGATCATCACGCGCACGCGTTCACGCTGCTGATGGCCGGCACCATCGAGTTCTACGAGGCACGCTGGCGCCGGTCGGCCGATCTCTTCGCGCGCGCCGAGACGCAGCTGCGCGACAACCAGAGCCGCTCCGAGTGGGACCTGATGACCGCGCACTCGCTCGGGCTCGCCTCGATGGCGTACCTCGGCGAGCTCCGCACGCTCCGCGAGCGACAGACCCAGCTCCTCGCCGAGGCGCGCGACCGCGGAAACCTCCTCGCGACGGTGTGCCTCGCGTGCGGGCCCGCGAACGTCGGCTGGCTCGCGGACGACGATCCCGCCGAAGCGCAGCGCCGCGCGGACGACGCGCTCGCCGCGTGGCGGTACCACGATCTGCAGCTGCCCCGGTACCTGCACCTCGTCGCCTCCGCGCAGGCGGCGCTCTATCGCGACGACGCGCGAAGCGCGCTCCGCCAGCTCTCGTCCGCATGGCCTCGCCTCGTCACGTCGATGACCCTCTACGTGCAGAACTTCCGGGTGACGCTCCGTCACCTGCGCGCGCGCTGCGCCCTCGGCATCCTCGCCTCCGCGGACCCCGGCTCGCGGATCGAGCGCGCCCGGCTGCTCCGGCTCGCGCGCTCGGAGGCCAGCCGCCTCGCGGCCGAGGACGTCGACTGGGCCCCGACGCTCGCACGGGCGATCGAGGGCGGCATCGCCGCATGCTCCGGCGACGAGCGCGCCGCCGCCGCGCACCTCGAGCGCGCGGCCAGCGAGCTCCGCGCGCTCGACATGGTGCTCCACGCGGCGGCCGCCGATCACGAGCGCGGTCGTCTGCTCGGCGGCGATGCGGGGCGCGCGCTCCAGCGCGACGCCGAGGCGTGGATGATCGAGGAGCGCGTGCGCAGCCCCGAGCGCCTCGCGGCGACGCTGATGCCCGGCGTCCGGCGCTGATCAGCCGACGTTGCTCGCGCGGAGAGCGCTCCGCAGATCGTCGGTCACCTGCTGGATCCGATCGATGGTGTCGACCTGCCGTTCGCGCACGTCCGCCATCACGCCGCCGAAGCGCGGCGCGATCGCGGGTCCGGCATTCGATTCGAGGAGGAAGACGTCGCGGTCGAGGCGCCGCGCGAGCGCGACGAGCGGGCCCGTCTCCTCTTCCATGCTCCAGATGGTGCACCCGGGCTCGCTCAGCCCCTCGGTATCGAGGATGGCGTTGACCGCCCGGCGCGCCGCCTCGTTCGCTCCCTCCATGCTCGCGAGGTCGGTGTTCGTCTTCACGTAGTCCGATGCGAGGAACAGGTTCTCGATCGACAGGTCCGCCGGCGGCCGGTCGAACCAGGTGCCCGGCGGGTGCACGAGGAGCGGCGTGCGGTTCGCCGCTCCGTTCGGTCCGAAGGTGACGTTCTCGTCGAGGTGACGGCGAACGAGGATCGCGTCGTCGATCGCGAGAGAGTCCTTCAGCTGCGCCCAGACCTCGTCGAGCACCTCGTCGCGCGACTTCGCCTGCTTCGCCGTCTTCCCGGTGCGCCTCGACGGCTCGTCCCAGTTGCTGACGTCCACCGAGAGGATGTCCTTCACCGTACCGTCGCCATAGCGGTCGAGGCCCTCGGTCCAGAACTGCCCCTGCGAGACCGAGCTGAGCGACCACTCCGAGTCGGGGTACGCCACGTGGCCGTGGCACACGGGGAAGCGCTCTCTCAGGAAGAACTGCGCGCCGACCATCCACGACGTGGCATCGCCGATCCCACGCAACGCCGCGAGCGCCGGATCGGCCTTCGCCAGCGCGCCCGTGACCAGCGGCGCCGCTCGGTCGAGCGGCAACGCGAGCACGTAGTAGTCCGCCTTCACCGTCTCGCCGCTCGCGAGCCGAACGCCGGAGAGCCGCATCGCGTTCAGCATCAACTCGCGGATGGGCTGCTTCAGGTGGAGCTTCACGCCGAGGTCGTTCGCCAGGTGCGCCTGCCACGGCGCGATCCACCGCTCCGAGGTCGGGCCGTCGAGCGCCGCGTCCGTGTGGGTGCCGTTGCGAAAGAAGTCGGTGAGGATCTGGATCCCCTTCGTCGCCACCGTGCGCGCGCTCGCCTTCTTCGGATCCATCGCGACCATGAAGCGGGTCGTCGCGATGTACTTCCGGAACACCGGACTGTACGAGTCACCCTCGAGGAACTCGTAGAAGCTCTGCTTCTCGTGGATCGCGAGGCGCCGCTCGTTGCACGCGAGCATGTACCCGAGCATCTTCTGAGCGAACCTCGCGACGTCCGCCTGCGGGATGTCGGTGTTCGCGAAGAACTGACGGATCGTGCTCGTGACGTCGAAGAAGTCGCCGATGTCACGCGGCGGATGCCGGAGGAACTTGTAGCCGGCGTGGCGCTCGGCCATCGCCATCTCCGTGCTCTCGCGCAGGCGATCGGCGACGGATCCACCTCCCCCGACGGGGATGTCCCTCATCGTGTCGATCACGTGCCGGTAGAACGACGGGAAGAACCGGAAGCCGTGCTCGCCGGGCAGGTCCTTCCGGACGCCCGTCCCGGTGCCGGCCAGGAACTGGCTGCACGCCTTGCCACCGACGACGTCGGACGCCTCGTACACGTCGACGGCGAAGCCGCGCCGCGCGAGCTCGTGCGCCGCCGTCAGGCCGCCGACGCCACCGCCCAGCACGGCCACGCGCTTGCGGTTCTTCCGCCGCCGGTTCGGCTTCGGGGCGCGCACCGGAGTCGTCTCCGCCCCCCGGAGCCGGCGGATGATCTCGCGGGGGTCGTCCGGCTCGCTCTGGCGAACGGCGCGAGCGAGGAGCTTCAGCGCGAACGGCGGATGCAGCAGGTTGTCGGCGATCACCGCCGATCGCGCGTCGACCCGCGCGATGCGCGGCGCGCGCGCGTTCGGATGGACGGGCGCCAGGTCGAGCGCCACGCGCCAGGCGAGATCGCGCGCGAACGCGATGCCGAGCTTGTTGAACGCCGCGTACTGCGGGCCCGCGAAGCGCTCGATCCTCCCGATCCACGGAGAGAGCGAGCCGATCACCGCATCGACCTCGCGCGTGAGCCGGCTGACGATCTGGTTGATGTGCTCGAAGTCCTCGCGGAGATCGGCGATGCGCGGCCCGGGCGCGATCTCCGCGGCCGCCACGCCGAGATCGAGGAGCTGGTGCGCGGCGAGGCCGGCGTAGAGGTGCTGCAGGATCGAGGGTCTCTCCTCCTTGCACGCCTCGAACGAGAGCTCCCACGTCCGCGTGAGCTCCCGGCCCGCGCGATACGCCTCGAGCGCCTCGAAGTAGCGCCTGGCGAACGTCACGTCGAACCGCTCCATGCGGCCGCCGTCGAGGAACTCACCGCTGCGCGCCGCGTCGCGGACGCCCATCGTGAACTTGCGATACAGCGCGGCGAAGTAGCCGATGCGGTCGCCCTCGTCCTCCGCCGCCTTGATGATCGCGTCGAGCCTGTCGATGACGTCGTCGAACGTGCGTACGGACATTCAACCCCCTGGTTGCTTCTTGACCGCGCGTTCGAGACCGTGAGCGCGGATCAGGTTGTAGACGTGCGAGCGCGTGACATCGAGGCGGCGCGCCGTCTCGACGATGTTCCAGCCGGTCTCGTCGAGCATCCGGAGCACGAGCTGTCCCTGGAAGCGCCGCGTGGCCGCCTGGAACGTCTCGGGCGCGCCGAGCTCGCGCGTGCTCTGCTCGACGAACAGGTGGTGCACCTCGAGGCGCGTCGACTCCTCGGCCGCCGCGCGGATCACCGCCGCCTCCACCGCGTTCTCGAGCTGGCGCACGTTGCCCGGCCAGTCCGCCGCCTCCGCCGCGCGGAACGTGCTCGGCGAGATCGCGAGCGGCGCGATCGCATGCGCGTCGCACGCGCGCCGGGTGAAGAGCTCGAGCAGCTCGCCGACGTCCTCCGGTCGCGCGCTCAGCGGCGGCACGGCGATCGGGACGATGCGGATGCGGTAGAGCAGGTCCTGGCGGAACGCCCGGCGCTCGACGGCCGCCTCGAGGTCCGTGTTCGTCGCGACGACGATGCGCACGTCCGCGCGGAGAGGCTTCGTCGCACCGAGCGGGAAGTACTCGAGCGACTGGAGGAGCTGGAGGAGCTTCGCTTGCGCGCCGAGCGGGAGATCGGCGATCTCGTCGAGGAACAGCGTGCCGCCCTCGGCGGCCTCGACCTTTCCCGCGATCCGCCGCGTCGCCGTCGAGTGCGCGCCGGGCATCGCACCGAACAGCTCGCTCTCGACGAGCAGCTCGGGCAAGGTCGCGCAGTTGAGCTCCACGAACGGCCCGTCGCGACGCGGGCTGTTGTCGTGGATGATGCGCGCGAGCTGGGTCTTGCCGGTGCCCGACGCGCCGGTGAGCAGCACCGTCACCTTCCGCGGGGCGGCCGCGGCG
>JBDHVD010000272.1:0-11456 GCA_039809525.1 Labilithrix sp.
GGACGGTAGGTACTCTCTGTTACGGCGCCGTCATGTGAATGAGAGACACCAGATGGGTAACCGACTCTACGTAGGCAATCTGTCCTTCAACTCGACGACCGAGTCCGTCCGCGAGTGCTTCGCGGCGATCGGCACGGTGACGGACGTTCACGTCGTCACGGACCGCGAGACCGGCCGTTCGCGCGGCTTCGCGTTCGTCACGATGGGCTCCGACGCCGAGGCGCAGAAGGCCATTGCCGAGACCAACGGCGCGCTGCTGGACGGTCGTCCGCTCCGCGTGAACGAGGCCGAGGAGCGCCAGAACCGCGGTGGCGGTGGTGGCGGCGGCTTCGGTGGCGGCGGCGGCGGGCGCGGCGGTGACCGCGGCGGCCGTGGCGGGGGACACCGCGGCTGGTAATCAGCCGTTGATGGAATGAACGCGGGCGCGGGCCTCACGGCACGCGCCCGTTTTCTTTTTCGAGCGGGGACCTCGATCAGGTGCCGCCGTCGCCGCCTCCGCCGCCCGAGCCGCCGAGGTAGCACTGGACGACCTTGCCCTGCTCGCTCTGGCACTTGTCCTTCGGTGCGTCCTCCGACGTGCCGTCCGCCGCGCACTTCGCCTTGGCGTAGCCGACACAGCTCGCGAGGGCCTGGAGATCGGCCTTGCACTTGTTGCACGCGTCGACGTCGGCCTGGGTCGTGGCGGTGTCGTTCGGGCAGTTCTTGTCGCCGACGGCCGGGCAGCTGAACGCGGTGCTGCCGCTGGACGAGCTGTCGTCCGAGCAAGCGGTCGCCGCGGACAGGACGAACGTTCCGACGACCATCAGACATGCGGTGACGAGGGTCTTCTTCTTCACGAGGCCTCCACCAAAGGGAAAGAACGGAATCCGGATTCTGCCTTGGTCGGCGAATCCGTGTCCATTGGACGGCGTCCCGTGACGCACGATGCATGACTCGGCGCGGCGTAGCACGTACGGGATCCGCCGCTACGTTGAGACTGTGGCCAGTCGTCGGGGCCGTCATCGCATTCGATTCCTCGCCTGGGGCGCGCCGATCGTCCTGTTCGCGCTGCCGCTCCGCTTCACGAGCGAGGAGGCGATGGCCGGCGGCGCGCCCGCGGTGACGATCGCTCCGCCCGATCCGGAGGCCGCCTGCGCGACGGTCACGCAGGGCGAGATGGTCCACGTCTTCGACACGCGCGCCGTCCCCGGCCCGGCGACGTACGTGAACGACCACACGCTGGTGCAGGGCCCGGACCGCGCGTGGCACCTGTTCGGCATCTTCCACCGCGAGCCGATGGGCGACGACGGCGAGGTCGACTTCATCCACGCCGTCGCGAACGAGCCCGATCCCGGACGGTGGGAGGAGGGGGCGTTCGTCCCGGCGGCGGCGCCGTTCGACATCGCCCTCCGCGCCGATCGCTCGCTCGGCGAGACGCACCTCTGGGCGCCCCACGTGGTGCAGGACGGCGACCGCTGGTTCATGATCTACCAGGGCGGCGGCCCGGACGATTACCACGCGTCGATCCGCCTCGCCGAGTCGACCGATCTCCATCGCTGGTCGCGCGTCTCCGGCGCGCCGCTGTTCGAGGACTTCTGCGCGGCGCGCGATCCGATGCTCGTCCGGCGGGACGACGTCTGGGTCCTGCACTACACGCGCTGCGATTCCCTCGCGCGCAAGATCAGCGGCGTGGCGTTCCGGACGTCGCGCGACCTCATCCACTGGACCGAGCCGGTCATGCTCGCGGTCTCCGGCGACTCGGTGCCCACGAGCAACTCGGCCTTCACCGAGTCTCCGTTCGTCTTCGCGCGCGGCGGGCACCATTACCTCTCGGTGACCGCGTATCCGCTCGCCTGGGACGCGACGCTCCTCTACCGCTCGCGCGCGCCGCTCGCCTTCCCCGACGTCCCGTTCACGCGCCTCCGCGCGCACGCGGGCGAGTGGGTCTTCGACGACGAGGGCCGCGCGTGGTTGACCCACGCGGGACCGGGGCAGCGCGGCGTGTGGGTCTCGCGCATCACCGGCATCTAGGCTAATCGTTCGTCCGTGCCGACGCTCGCCCAGCTCCGCGCGCGTTACGTGGATCGAGGTCGTCCTCTCCCGCACGACATCGAGGCGCAGCTCCGTGCCGACACGCGCCCGGGCGCGAAGGCCATCCTCGCGGCGATCGCGAAGCGACGTCACGCGCACCGCGCCGAAGGTCAGCGGCTGCGGAAGATGCTCCGCTTCGAGCAGGGGCTCTGGTCGTCGGGGCTCGTGCGCATCGCGGGGGTCGACGAGGCGGGCATGAGCCCGCTCGCGGGGCCGGTCTACGCGGCGGCCGTCGTGCTCCCGCCGGGCACGCGGATCGCGGACGTCGACGACTCGAAGAAGCTCGACGCCCAGGAGCGCGAGCGCCTCGCCGTGGAGATCAAGGCGAGCGCGGCGGCCTGGGCGGTCGGGTTCGCGACGGTCGAGGAGATCGACACGCTCAACATCTACTGGGCGGGGCTGCTCGCGATGAAGCGCGCGGTCGAAGGGCTCGGCGCCGCGCCCGAGCATCTCCTCATCGATGCGCGCCGGCTGAAGGACGTGGCGATCCCGCAGGAGCGCATCGTGAAGGGCGACGCGCGCAGCCTCTCGATCGCGGCCGCCTCGATCCTGGCGAAGACCTCGCGCGACGCGTTCATGCGCGAGCTCGATGCGAAGTATCCGGGTTACGGCTTCGCGCAGCACAAGGGCTATCCGGTGAAGGCGCACGTCGCCGCGCTGAAGGAGCTCGGAGCCTGCGACGCGCACCGGCGATCGTTCGGGCCGGTGCGCATGGCGCTCGGGCTGCCGCCGCTCCATCCGGAGCCGCCGCCCGAGAGCGACGAAGCCTGACGATCAGCGCCGCGCCGAGCGGTACTCCTCGTCCTCGCCGTTCGAAGCGTCGTCCTCGTCGCCGAAGCCGAAGTTGAGGATCGCGGTCCAGGGCAGCACGCCGTCCTCGGCGTGGTTCGCGAGGCCGATCTGCAGGCCGCGCAGGCGCCGGGTGTGGTTGAACACGCCGACCTGCACGCCCTTGACCTCGCGGGCGACGTTGACGATGCCGAGCTGCGCGCCGCGGATGTTCTGCGCGTAGTTGCCGAGCGCGCCGATCTGGAGGCCGTCGTGCTGCTCGAGCGAGACCGCGCCCGCGCCGAGCTGGAGGCCGATCGATTTCTCGCTCACGGAGGCGACGCCGATCTGCGCCAGCCCCTTGAACTCGTTCGCCGCCGCGCCGAGCGCGCCGATCTGGACGAGGCCGCCGAACTTGCCGCCGACGAAGCTGGCCGCGCCGATCTGCGCGACGCCGTAGAAGTTGTTCGCCGCGTTGACCACGCCGACCTGCGCGATGCCGCCGAAGCGCGCCTCGTTCGACGAGCTCTCGGAGAACATCTCGCGGCCGACGCCGTTGACCACGCCGATCTGCAGCGCGCCGGTGAAGTCCGTGCGCGCGTGGTTGAACGTGCCGATCTCCGCGATGCCGGTGAACGCCTTGTCCGTCCGGTTGTAGAGGCCGAGCTGCGTCGCGCCGGTGAACGACGTCGCGCGGTTGAACGCGGCGAGCTGGAAGACGCCGGTCATGTCGCCCGCGCGGTTGTACGCGAGGCCGGTCTGGCCGATGCCGGAGAAGGTCCGCGCCCGGTTCTCGGTGAGGCTCACCTGCATGCCGCCGATGAACTCGTCCGAGAGGTTGCGCCCGAGGGCGAGCTGCGCGGCGCCGACGTGCGTGCCGGCGTCGTTGCGCACCGCGGAGAGCGAGAACACGCCGTAGAAGCGCTCGGTTCGCGCATGCGCGAGGGCGAGCGTCGCGATGCCGCCGAACGTCCCGAGCTCCGGGCGCAGGCCCGCGTGGAGGACCGCCCAGTCCGGCGGCGGATCCTTCGCGATCGGCGCCTCACCCCGGCGATAGGACCGGCGCTCGCGCGACGGATCCATGTCGACCTCCATGCGCTCGTCGCTCGCCTCGAGCGCTCCTGTCGCGACGGGCGCGGCGGGCGCGGCCTGCGGATTGCGCGCCGGCGTCGTGCCGATCGAGTCCTCCTCGGCTTGGGGAGGCTCCATCGCGGATGCCGCAGCGGAGTGGACGAAGAAGAGCCCGAAGGCGACCGAAGCGAGGAGGCGAGAGGTGCGCATGACGCCCTCTCGAACGGAGGAGCTCGACCGGGCCTTACGCCGGCTCGGGCGATTTCTTCACCGTCGCACATCGGCGCCCCGACGCGAGGGTCGGCGCCGCCGGCGGCTCGCACACCCCGCCCTTGGGGGGCGGCACGAGGATGTCGTGCATGGTGAACATCGACAGGAGCGCGTCCTCGAGCTCGATGCCCTGCTCCTCGGCGAGCTTCTTCCGGGTCTCGGCGACGGTGCCCTCGTGGGTGAACGCCTTGAGCACGTCGAACAGCTCGGGCTCGATCTTGATCGAGTCGTAGCTGTTGTACGGCATCGTCATCACCACGCCGCCCTCGACCGGGAGCACGCGCAGCCGCTTGTTGAGCGACACGCGCTCGGGGAGCTGGGGCGCGCGGCGCACGCGCGTGAGCGCCTCGCTCAGCTTCTCGAGCCGCTCCTTGCCGACGGAGGTGTCGTCGACGAGCTTCTTGTATTCTTCACGCGTCATCGCGCGCACGCGCGCGTGGCAGGCGACGTAGAACTCCTCCTCGCGCCCGACCCACGACGCCCAGTACCGGCGGTAGACCGCCTCGTCGGGCGCACGCTCCTCGAGCTCGGCGAGCGAGAGCGCCGGCGTGTCGTCGGCACGCGGATCGCCGACCTCGGTCGAGACCTGCTTCGCGGCCCACACCGAGAGCTGCTCCTCGGCGTAGTTGAGATACGACTTGAGCGCCTTCCAGAACGCCGAGCCCGCCTGTCCCGCGTCGAACTTGCAGTAGAACGTCGCGCAGACCGCCTCGCGGTGGTACCAGATCGAGCAGCGCTCCTTCTCGTCGAGGTACGGACAGCGCAGGAGGCTCGAGCGGCCGAAGCTCGACTCCATCGACGCCTTGTAGAGGAGCGTCCACTTCTTCGACGGACCGAGCCGCTGCGGCGAGCACCCGAGCCGCTTCGCGATCTGCTCGCGGAGGCGCTTCTTGCCCTCGTCGAGCTCCGGGCGCTCGTCGGCGAAGACCGCGCCGACGAGGTAGTTCGGCAGCGCCGGATGATACGTGCAGCACTTCGTGTCGGGCCGGAAGTACGACGCGCTCAGCTCCGACGGCACGGTGCCGTGATCGCACATCTGACACGTCTCGCACGTGGCGCGCGACTCGTGGACCGCCGGCTCGTCGAACGTCGCCGGAAAGAGCGCGCCGTAGACCGGCGGCAGTGCTGAGCGGATCGTCCCCTTGCTGCTCATCGGAGCGAGACGTTAGCACGGACCTGTGCTGTGCTCGGAGACGTGCGTCCCTTCGCCGTCCTCGTCCCGTTCGCGCTCGCGCTCGCGGCCTGCACCGACGCGGTCGGCGACGTGTCCCGGCCGGCCGCCGATGCCGCGCCGGCCGATGCCGGGGGGGCTGGCGTCGAGTCCGGTGCCGGCCCGCGCCGTCCGGGGGCGCTCCGCTTCGCGACCTTCAACGTGCATCGCTTGTTCGACACGACGTGCGACAGCGGCTCCTGCGGGGCGGGCGCGTTCGAGGAGGTCCCGTCGCAGGGCGCGTTCGATCGACAGGTCGCCGCGATCGCCGCCGGCATCGAGCGGCTCGACGCGGACGTGATCGCGCTCCAGGAGATCGAGAACCTGCGCGCGATGAGCGCGCTCCGCGACCGCCTCGCGCAGGACGGCTTCGCGTACGCGACGACCGAGCTCGGCGAGACCGGCGCGCCCGCGAGCGTCGACGTCGCGATCTTCGCGCGCGCCTCGCAGGCCGACGTGCGCATGCACCGCGACGCGCTCACCCGGCCGGACGGCAGCGGGACCACGTTCTCGCGCGCGCTGCTCGAGGTGCGCGCGACGTTCGGCGCCCGCAAGGTCGTCTTCTTCGCCGCGCACTTCCGGTCGAAGGTCGACGACGATCCCGGCCGGCGCTACGCCGAGGCGGTCCGCACCCGCGAGATCGTGACCGCCGCGGCGAAGGAGGAGCCGGACGCGCTCGTGGTCCTCGGCGGCGATCTCAACGACGAGCCCGGCTCGCCCGCGATCGCCGCGCTCGAGGAGGGCGGCGCGCTCGTCCGGGTCGCGCAGGACCTGCCGTCCGCCGAGCAGGCGACGTTCGTCTTCTCCGGCCGGGCGATCGCCATCGACCACCTGTTCGTCGCCTCGGGCGGCGCGCCCCGCTACGTCGGCAAGAGCGCGCTCGTCGTGCGCGACGGTTCGGGCGGCCTCGGCGGCAGCGATCACGCCGCGCTGCAGGCCGACTTCTCGCTCGAGTGAGCGGTGAGGCCCCGCGTCAGAACACCGGCGTGGTGATCGTCGCGAGCGCGGTGAAGGCCACCTCGCGATAGACGACGAGCGCGTCCATGCACGCGTTGCCGGCGCGCGTCCCGTTCCGCGCGACGAGCGTGCGGCACTCTTCGAGGCGAGGGCGGAGCTCCTCGGCGAAGCGCTTCTTCAGCTCGGGCGGGACCGCGTCGCGGTCGAGCTTCAGCTCGATGGTGGCGTCGAGCTTCTCGAGCTCGGCGAGCATCTCCTCCGGGGAGCGGCGCGGTTCCATGAGGCGGTCATTCTAGCGCGGTGAGCACCTCGCAGCCGTCCCGCGTGACGAGGACGGTGTGCTCGAACTGCGCCGACAGCCGCCCGTCGCGCGTCACCACCGTCCATCCGTCGTCGAGCAGCTCCACCTCGGGACGGCCGAGGTTGATCATCGGCTCGATGGTGAAGCACATGCCGGCCTTGAGGCGCAGGCCCGAGCCTCGCGTGCCCGCATGGGGGACGTGGGGATCCTCGTGCATGCGCCGGCCGATGCCGTGGCCGCCGAAGTCGCGCACCACCGAGCAGCCCTCGCGCCGCGCGAGCTCCTCGATCGCCGCGCCGATGTCGCCGAGGCGGGCGCCGTCGCGGACCACGGCGACGCCGGCATCGCGGCAGCGTCGCGCGACGTCGACGACGTGGCGCGCGTCCGGGCCCGGATCGCCGACGAAGAAGGTCGCGGACGTGTCGCCGTGGAAGCCGTCGAGCTCGGTGGTGACGTCGACGTTCACGATGTCGCCGAGCGCGAGCACGTCCCGCGCGCTCGGGATGCCGTGGCAGACGACGGCGTTCCGGCTGGTGCAGACCGCGGCGGGGAAGGGCGGCGAGCCGTGCGCGCGATAGCCGAGCTGGCTCGGCCGTCCGCCGCGGCGCGCGGTGTCCTCGCGCACCCAGCGCTCGATCTGCGCGGTGGTGATCGACGGCGCGACGCGCGCGCCGACGAAGGCCAGGGTCTCCGCGGCGGCGCGCCCGGCGCGGCGCAGGCGAGCGAGCTCGGATCCGGCGTAAAGGGTGATGCCCATCGTGGAACGTACGAATGGCGTGACGCCCGAGTCGCGTCCAATGCCGTTTCGATCTACCGTCGACGGCGAGCCATGAGCCTCGCGCAGATCGAGACCTTCGTGACCGTCGCCGAGACCGGGAACGTGAGCCGTGCATCGGCCCGCCTCCGCGTCGCGCAGCCCGCGCTGAGCCGACAGATCCGGAGCCTCGAGGACGAGCTGGGCGCGCCGCTGTTCGTGCGGACGCCCCGGGGCATGAGCCTGCTCCCCGAGGGGGAGGTGTTCCTCGCGCACGCGAAGCGCATCCTCGCCGAGGTCGACGCGGCGCGCGCCGCGATGCATTCGCGCCGGCGCACGTGAGGGATGCCGCCGCTGAGCGACATCGACGTCGTCGTCCTGGACTGCCAGGCGACGGGGGCGACGCCCGAGCAAGGTGACCTCCTCGAGCTCGGGTGGACGCGCACGCGCGCATCGGACGGCGAGCGTCCCGTGCACGCGCACTGGATCGTCCCGCGCTCGGGGCGCGCGGTGCCGCGGATCGTCCGCCAGCTGACCGGCTTCCGCGACGACTGCCTCGCGACGGCGCTCGCGCCGGAGGCCTGCTGGGCGCTGCTCCGCGAGGACGTGATGCGCGGCGAGGTGCCGGCGAAGGCCGTGATCCACTTCGCGCGCTTCGAGCTCGCGTTCCTCCGCGATCTGCACGCGCGGATCGAGGGGACGTCGTCGGAGCTCCCGCTCGACGCGGTGTGCCTGCACGCGATCGCGCAGCGGCTGTATCCGGAGCTCCCGCGGCGGAGCCTGCGTGCGCTCGCCGGGATGCACGGCTTCCCCGCCGAGCTCCTGCGTCGATCCGAGGGGCACGTGAAGGCGACCGCGTTCCTCTGGCGCGCGCTCGTGCCCTTGCTCGCGGCCCGCGGCGTCACCACCTGGGACGCGCTCCGCGCGTGGCTCGCCGAGCCGGCGCCGAAGCGGACGAAGCGCGTGTACCCGATGCCGGCGGAGAAGAGGAGGAAGCTCCCGGGCGGCCCCGGCGTCTACCGCTTCCTCCGCTCGAACGGCGACGTCCTCTACGTGGGCAAGGCGGCGAGCGTGAAGAAGCGCGTCGCGAGCCACTTCACCGCGCCGGCGCGCGCGACCGAGCGGGCCCTCGAGATGCTCACGCAGGTGAGCGACGTCGCGGTGACGCAGACGGCGAGCGCGCTCGAGGCGGCGCTCCTCGAGGTCGACGAGATCAAGCGGCTCGACCCTCCGTACAACGTGCAGCTCCGCGACGGCGACCGGCGCGTGTGGTTCGCGGATCGCGCGCTCGTCCGCGCGAGCGACGAGCCCGACGACGCGCACCCCGTCGGGCCGCTGCCGTCGCGCGGCACCGCCCTCGCGCTCGGCGCGATCCACGCGCTCGTGCGCGGCGCGGAGGCGACGCCCGAGCGCATGGCGGTCGCGACCGGCGTCCCGCGCGCCTTCGCACCGGACGCGCGATCGTTCGCCGAGGGGCTCGCGTCGTTCCGCGGCGCTCATCGGGCAAGCACGATGCGCGCGCTCCTCCGCGCGTCGCGCGGCGTCCGCATCGACGAGGACGAGGCCGCCGACGACGCGCCGCCGAGCGGATGGGACCCGGCGCGCGTGCGGCGGAGGCTCGACCGATCGCTCGCCGGCGCCGGCCGCATCGTCCGGCGCGCCCGCTGGCTGTGCATCCTCGCGGACGCGGTGGTCGTGTTCCGCGAGGCCGACGACATCCGGAGGCGGGTGCTCCTGATCCGCGAGGGGGAGATCTCCGCCACCGACGTCGAGCCCGACGCGGTGCCGCGACCGCGCGCGTGGCGCTCGCGCCAGAGGGGGTTCGATCGCGCGCGCTACGATCGGCTGCGCGTGCTCGCGACGGAGCTCGCGCGCGTGCACGCCGAGGGCGGCGACGTCGCGCTGCGGATCGGCGCGCGGCGCATCGACGGGGATCGCATCGCGAAGGTGTTCCGGTGGCTCTGAGGCATGCGCGCATCGCGCTCTCGGGGCTCGCGCTCCTCGCATGCGAGGAGACGTCGCGGTCCGCGCCCGACGCGTCGGCGCCCGCTCCTCCGGCCGCATCGTCGTCCGCGCCGGCGAGGACCGGCGAGGGCTGCGCGCGCGCCGGATCGCTCGAGGGGATCGAGGCCGATCCGTCCTGCATCCTCGCGCGCGCGGCCGACGACGTGATGCGCGACTTCACGAAGCGCATCGCCGTGTCCGCGGAGCTCGAGCCGGCGACGGTGGTCGCAGGCAGCACCGCCGTGCTCCGCCTCTCGCTCACCAACATCGCGCCGACCGAGACGCTGGTCGTGCTCGACGCGTACCCGCGCGGCCTCGGACCGAGGCCCGACTGGTCGCGCCTCGCCGGCGTGCCCGACGTGAAGGGCGACGCGCCCGACGTCCCGCGCATCCAGATCGGCGTGACCACGCTCGATGCGCGCGAGCGTCCGGTCGACGCGATCCCGGTCGTCGCGAACAGCGCGGCGCCCGCGTCGAGCCCGCGGATCCTGGGCGTGCGGCTCCGCCCCGGAGCGAAGATCACGCACACCATGTCGTGGTGGGCGCTCCGCATCCCCGCGCCCGCTCCGATCGTGAAGGACGACGCCGGGCACCGGTACGTACCGAAGACGACCGCGGTGCCGCTCTACCCGGGCGACTACGTGGTGTCGATCGACGTCCCGCTGCACGGCCTCGCGCCGGCGGAGCGCATCATCACCGCCCGCGCGCACGTCGAGCGGGTCGGCGCGGATCGCTGAAGGTCAGCGCTTCGGCTTCTTCTTCTTGCTCTTCTCGGCAGCCGCCACGGCGTCGGCGGAGGGCGGCGGCACGAGGATGCCCATGCGCGCGAGGTGGACCAGGAGCTCGTCGGCGAGCTCGATGCCGTCCGCCTCGAGGAGGTCCTTGCGGACGTCGGTCACCGTGTGGTCATAGGAGAACTTCTCGAGGACGTCGAAGAGCTCCTGCTCGAGCACCATCGAGTCGTACGAGTTGTACGTCGCCGTGACGGCGACGCCGTTCGCCACCGGGAGCCGGCGCAGCTTGCGGTTGAGCGCGAGCTTCTCGGGGATGACCGGCAGCGAGAGCGCGGCGTAGCGCTTGCGCAGCTCGGACAGCGCGGCTCGACCCTCCGGCGTCTCGTCGACGAGCTTCGCGAACTGCTGTCGCGAGAGGTTCCGCACCTTGTTGTAGCAGGCGACGTAGTACTCCTCCTCGCGGCCGGCCCACGAGCCCCAGATCGCGGCGTAGGTCGCGTCGTTCGGCGGGAGGTCCTCGAGGTCCTCCAGGGTGATCGAGTTGTCGTCCGGGGGCTGCTTCGCGTCCGGCGCGATCGCCTTCTTCGTCCACACGGCCAGCGTGTGCTCGATGTGCCCGACGTATCCCTTGAACGCCTTCCAGAACGAGACGCCGTCCTGCCCCGCGTCGTACTTGCAGAAGAACGTGCTGCAGATCGACTCGCGGTGGCGCCAGATGGAGCAGCGCCCTTCGTCCGTCAGGTACGGACAGACGAGCGCCTTCGAGCGCCCGAACGCGGTGCCCTTCGAAGCGCGGTAGAGGAGGAGGTACTTCGCCGGCGCGGTCACGCAGAGCGGCAGCACGCCGACGCGCGACGCGATGCGCTCGCGGATGCGCCGGCGTCCTTCCTCCATCTCCGGCGAGCCGTCGCGGAGGATGGCGCCGACGAGGTAGTTCGCGAGCGAGGGGTGATACGTGCAGCACTTGGTGTCGGGGCGGAAGTACACCGCCTCGACGCCGGGCGGCATCGTGCCCTTGTCGCACATCTCGCAGTCGTGGCACGTCGCCCGCTTCTCGATGACCGCGGGCTTGTCGAGCTCGGGCGAGAGCAGGTCCTTGTAGACCGGCGGCAGTACGGAGCGGAGCGTTTCGCTCAAAGCGGACAGTACGTAGCACGAGAATGGCGGGCCGCGAGCGCGACCGGGGGTCCGGGGACGCTCAGCGGCCCACGAACTTCGCCTCGCGCCGCTCGAGGAAGCTCTGGAGCCCCTCGGCGGCGTCCTCGCTCTTCATGATCCCGGGGAGCTGCGCGGCGAGGTGCTGGACCGCCGCCCGCG
>JBDHVD010000273.1:0-11386 GCA_039809525.1 Labilithrix sp.
GAGCGCATCGTCCTCAACCTCGCGACGAATGCACGCGACGCGATGCCCGACGGAGGCACGGTGACGATCCGCGTCGCCGCGTCCGGCGGGACGGCCTCGCTCACCGTGCGCGACGAAGGGGCGGGCATCGAGCCCGACGTCCTCGATCGAATCTTCGAGCCCTACTTCACGACGCGCGAGGGCCGGAGCAGCGGCCTCGGTCTGTTCGCCGTCGAGACGATCGCCGCGCGCACCGGCGGACGGATCTCGGTCGACTCGGACGTGGGCGCCGGGACCGCGATCACCATCACCTGGCCGGCCTGAATCGCGGGCGGTCGGGCGGCCCCCGCGCGACGTGTTTCACTCGTTCAATTGAACTGGTGAAACAGCGCGCGCCGGGGTCCCCGGCACGGAGGTACTCGGGGACGGCGCCGAGCCGCCGCATGCGGCACGGATCGCGCCCGACCGCGCCCGTCGCGTTTCGCAACGTCCTGAAATTCAGGCCTCCGGAGGGATGCGCGCCGGCTCCGGCGACGTAGAATGAGGGGACGTGGCCGGGCGCACTTCGGTGATCGGGCTCGCTCTCTTCGCCGCGCTCGCGTGCGCGTGCGAGCGGCCGTACTTCGGTCGCGACGGAACGGTGACCTTCCCGCAGGCGGGCGCGCGGGGCGCATCGGTCCTCACGGCGAACGGCGTCGAGTATCGCGATCGCGAGGACGTCCCGCAGCGGCTCGTCGTTCGCGATGCGAACGAGCCGTGGCGCGCGCCGCTCGGGTTCATCCTCCCGCGCGACGGCCGCTTCACCGTCGCGAGCCGTCCGCATGTCCTCGCGACGACCGGGCTCGCGATCGTCCTCCGGCCGAGCGACACGCGCGTGCCCTCGTGGGGCGGCGAGGTGCTCGTCCGCGTGGACGTGATCGCGCCGGCGGCGGAGGGCACCGCGCGCTGGGGCGAGAACGTCGCGATCGTGATCGACGGCGCAGGGCCGGACACCGTGGCGCTGGCCGACGCCGCCGTCGGACAGCTCGCCGGACGCGACCGCGTGACGATCCTCGACGCGCACGGCGGTCGGGCGATCGTCCCGCTCATGCCGGCGGCGAACCGATCGATGATCGTCGCGGCGCTGCGCACGCACATCGCGCGACGGGCCCGTCCCTCCCGCGTCGGGGCGCGCGACGTCGGAGGTACGCTCCGCGCCGCGGGCACGGCGATCGCCACGTCGAAGGACGTCACCCAGCGCGTGCTCGTGCTCGCCGAGGGCACGGTGGACGACGCCGGCGTGACGGAGATCGCGCGGCTCGCGCAGCGCGGGGTCCAGGTCGCGACCGTCGCCACGTCCGGACCCGAGGACGCGCGCGAAGAGCGGCTCGAGGCGGTGCGCAGCGCGATCCCTCAGGCGGGGCTCACGACGTTCCGCGACGTGCGCCTCACGTTCGAGGGATCGCCGGCGCCCTCGCACGTCATCGAGGCGTCGGGCGGCGACGCGCGATGGATGCTCGACGGCGGCGTCCTCGCGCTCGGCAACGTGCGTGCGGGCGAGGCGCGCACCGAGGTCCTCCGGGTGTCGGTGCCCGCGTGGGTGCCGGGCGAGGCGTTCCGCTTCACCGTCACCGCGCACGTCGACGACCTCGCATGGGGCGGTCCCCGCGACTTCACCGCGGAGGTCCCGTGCGTCTACGACGACGACATCGAGAGCATCGCCAAGTCGCGCCATGGCGACGTCATCGCCTATGCCTCGGCGCTCGCCACGTTGCGCCGGCTGGACCGGGCGTTCATCGGCGACGAGGTCGATCGCGCCGGCGGGCTCCGCCGGATCGCCGAGATGCACGCCCGGTCGATGCAGCTCCTCGCCCGCGACACGCGGGATTTCGCGACCCAGGAGCAGGCCGACATGCTGACCGCGCTCCTCTCGACGACCGCCCCACGCTGATCCGAGAAGCGGTATCGTGGAGGCCGCATGGTCTCCGGGCGGTCGAGGCGGCGCGCGATGGTCGTGAACCTCGTGTCGCTCGCGGTGGCGGTGCTCCTCGCGGTGTTCGTGTTCCTGCGGCGCGGCGACGGAACGAGCGCCGCCGAGGCGCTCGCGGCGCCGGCCGTGCGCCTCGCGCTCGATGCGGGCGCGGAGGCGGAGCCTCCGGTCGCGACGGCGCCTCCGCCCGCCGCCGCGGAGCAGGACGGCGGGACCGATCCCATCGATCGCGCGATCGCGCCGGACGGGGGCGTGCCGTTCCATCCGGGCGCGACCCGCTACCGGTCGCCGTTCGCCAAGCCGGGCGCGGGGCCGCCCGCCGTGGTGAAGGTCGCGTTCCTGCTGAACAGCATCGACGGCTACGACGTGAAGACCGGGACGTTCACCGCCGACTTCTTCGTCAGCTTCACGAGCGATCGCGAGATCCCGCCGCTGAACCTCCAGTTCCCGAACGGCAAGCTGGAAGGGAAGGAGGTCCTCGCCGACAAGCCGTCGTTCAAGCTGATGCGGCTCAGCGGGACGTTCAAGTCGCCGGCCGATCTGCGCAAGTACCCGTTCGACGCGCAGGAGCTGAAGATCGTGATCGAGGACGACTTCCGGGGGATCGATCAGCTCCGGTTCGTGGCCGACCACGAGCGCACGCAGCTCGCGCGCGGGTTCCGCGCGGTCGGCTGGTCGGTGCAGTTCGTCGAGGGACGCACGGTCGAGCAGTCGTACCCCGATCGCTTCGCCGGCGACGACCTGTTCTACAGCCGCTACACGTTCGCGCTCGGCGTCGAGCGGTATGCGACGAGCGCCGCGTTCAAGGTCTTCGTCCCCGCGTTCGTGATCGTCCTCATCTCGCTGCTCGGCATGTGGGTGCCCGCCGAGGAGATGGAAGTGCGCTCGAACTCCGGCGCGCCGATGCTCGCCGGCGCGGTGCTCTTCCACTTCGCGTTGATGCAGGAGCTCCCCGCGACGGTGTACCTGTCGCGGGCGGACAAGCTGATGCTCGGCGTCTACGTCTGTCTGGCGCTCGGCATGATCTCGACGTGGTGGATGTTCCTGGTGAAGGAGCACAACGTCGAGAAGGTGTTCAAGATCGCGCGCGTGACCGTGCCGGTCGTCAGCGTGATCGTGATGGCGCTCGCGTGCCTCGCCTGATCAGCGGCGGCGAAGCCAGGGGCATTTCGCCACCAGCTCCTTGCTCCGCGTGCGGTCGCAGTGGACGCCGACCACCGTGCCGCTGGTCTTGAGGTCGGTGCACGTCTGCATCATCTCGTAGTTCGCTTCTTCCTTCGGATCGAGCTTCATCGCGCAGTGACCGAGCTCGACGATGTCGCTGCGGTACGAGCCGCGCTCGGAGACGTAGCGCGCGACGATCTTCGCCTCGAGTCGGTCGCCCGCCTTCAGCCCCGGCAGGCAGCGGACGAAGTCGGCGTTCGCGCGGACCACCCGCCGTCCGTCGCCCGGGCACTCGGCGTAGCGCAGCTCGATGGCCATCGAATCGACCGCGTCTCCGGTCGCGCCGAAGCGCTCGACCTGCACGACCTCCATCGTGGTCTTGTACGTCTGCTTGTCCTCGCAGCCGGCGAGGCCCATCGCGACGACCAGCACGGACCACGTACGTGATGCCATGCCCCGATTGAACACTGGTACTCTGGCGGCGTGAAGTCGTCCTGGGCGCTCTTCGCGACCGTCCTCCTCACGAGCGCCCCCGCCGCGGCGGGGCCGAGCGAGCAGCGGCTCGCGCAGGCGCTCTTCGACGACGCGCGGCGCCTGATGGAGCAGAAGCGCTACTCCGAGGCCTGTCCGAAGCTGGCGGAGAGCCAGCGGCTCGATCCCGGGGGCGGCACGCTGCTGAACCTCGCGGTTTGCCACGCGGCGGACGGGAAGACCGCGACCGCGCTCGTCGAGTACACCGAGGCGCTGTCGGTCGCCACCCGGGACGGCCGGCGCGATCGCGAGGAGCTCGCGCGGAGCGCGATCGCCAGGCTCGAGGGCGAGGTGCCGCGCGTCACCGTCGTCGTGCCCGCGGCCGCGCGCGCGCCCCGCCTCGAGGTGAAGATCGACGAGACCCCGCTCCCGGCGGTGGCGTGGGACGTGGCCATGCCGGTCGATCCGGGCGGCCACACGATCGTCGCGACGGTGCCCGGGCGCGCGCCGTGGACCACCGTGGTCTCGGTGCTGCCGGCCGAGCGCAAGGTGATCGAGGTCCCGGCGCTGGGCGCCGCGCCGAGCGAGCCGCTGCCCGCGCCCGCTCCGTCGGAGCCGCCGCCGCCGGTGATCGACGCGCGCGCGCAGGCTGCCCCGCTGACCGAGACGCGCACGAACCCGGTCTACGTCGGCGTGTTCGCGGGCACGCTCGCGGCGGGCGCGGCCGCGACGGTCTTCGGCGTCCTCGCGCTCACCGAGCGGAGCAGCGCGGAGGACGGGTGCCTCGTCGATCGCAACTGGTGCAGCACGGCCGAGGCGCGCGACGCGGCGAGCGCGTCGACGACGTACGCCTGGATCAGCACCGGCGCGCTCATCGCCGCCGGCGTCGGCACCATCGCGCTCTTCCTCGTGCCGAGCCGCCGCGTCGCGGTGCGCTCGGTGGGCGGCACGTTCATGCTCGGGACGACCTTCTGATGCGCGTCGCCCGCGTCCTCTCCTCGCTCCCGATCGTGGCGCTGCTCGCCGGCTGCGTGCTCATCACGCCGCCGCTCGACATCGGCGATCACTGCGGGATCCAGGGCGACACCGACTGCGCGAAGTGCCTGCGCGACAGCTGCCAGGCGCCGATCGACGCGTGCTGCGGATCGTCCACGTGCGCCGGCGCGAGCGTGCTCGGGGACATGGACGCATGCGGGCGAGGGGAGAACCCGCGCTGCGTCGACGCGCTCGCGACCGCGCGCACCACCAAGACGGAGGAGGACGTGCGCGCGTGCGCGTCGAAGAGCTGCCGCGCGGTCTGCACCAAGGGCGCGACCGGCAGCGGCGGCACGCAGCCGAAGTGGACGTGCACCACCGCGCGCGAGCCGGGCAACGACTGCGCGACGTGCGTCTACGAGAAGTGCGGCGCGCACCTCGACACGTGCTGCGCCGACAGCTCGTGCAAGAACGACTCGACCATCCAGACCGACGTGGGCGCGTGCGTCGCCGGCGATGCGCCGGGCTGCGTCTACGGACAGACCGACAACCGCAGCGACTCGGGTCAGCCTGGGGTGGTCCGCAAGTGCATCCTCGATTCGTGCAGGCCGTTCTGCTTCGGCGACGGATACACGCACGCCTCCTGCACGCTCCGGTCCGGAGGCACGTACTGCGACTGCGCCGATGCCGAGAAGTCGAACGGCGTGACGTGCGACGCGACCGTGGTGGGCGGCCTCTGCGTCCGCGGCAAGGAGGGCTGCACCTGCGGGAACTATGCGTGCAGCAGCTCGTCGGACGGATGCAGCTGCTCGTTCGACGGCAGCGCCGGCGGGCGAACGACGTGCAGCCTCTCGACCTCGGCGGAGCGCGGCGCGTGCTGCGTGAAGGTGGAGCAGCGCGGGCTGAGCTGCGAATGCAGCACCTACAGCTCGTGCACCGCGTCGATCGGCGAGTACGCGATCGCGTCGTGCGATCTCGACGACGTCCGCTCGTTCGCTGCCGACTACTTCGTGACCGAGTGCTCGCGCTGAGCGCTCAGCCCTGGAGCTCGACGGCGAGGCCGTACTGCCAGCCCTCGGGGTGCTTGCGCGCGTGGACGACCTTGCCCTGGAAGGGGACGGTCCATCCGTCGCCGACGGTGCCCTTCACCGAGTCGCCGGACTCGAAGATCTGCTTCACGCGGTCCTCTTCTTCGCGCGAGATGAGCAGCATCCCGATCTCGGAGTAGTTGAGCGTCTCGAGGTGCACCTCGCCCAGGTGCGGGTGCTTGATCATCACCGGCACCGAGCCGAGGAAGCGGACGGCCGCACGGCGCGAGCCCTTCTCGCGGAGGAACGCGGGACGGAGGCCGGTCTTGCGCGGGACGCTGTAGATGCGGTGGCTCGGCAGCTCGATCGCGGTGAGGAAGCCGCCGTACGCGCACGCGGTGTCGACGTTGATGCGCGTCGCGCTGACCTCGACGGCGTTGACCGGCGTGTGGCCGTGGACGATGCGCTTCTCCCAGCGCCGCGGGTTGCCGATGAACGCGCGGCGGATCCAGAGGACCTCGTCGCGATCGCGGACGGGGTCGAGCTCCTTCAGCGCCATGTCCGGCACGCCGGCGTGGACGAAGAAGTGATCGTCGGTCTCGTGCCAGAGCTGCAGCTCCTCGAGGAACTGCACGTGGGTCTTCGGGATGACCCACTCGCCCTGGTCGTTCGCGAAGTCGGCGAGCGTGCTCGAGCCGCCGTTGAGGATGAAGCGTGCGACGCGCTGGGCGTTCGTCCCGTCGAGGAACTCGCGAAGCATCTCCTCGTGGTTCCCCGAGAGGGTCACCATCCGGTGCTTCTTCTTCGCCTCCATCAGGATCTCGAGGACGCGCCTCGAGTACGGCCCGCGATCGATGTAATCGCCGAGCATGACGACGGTCGAGGCGTCGTCGAGCGGAAGCATTGCGAGCAACTCTTCCAGCTCGTCCGCGCAACCGTGGACGTCGCCGATCGCGAAGACGGCCATCGTCCGGAAGGATAGCGGAGATTTCCTCTGAACGCGCCAATTGGATCAGAACGACGTCAGAGCGAAGGCCCGGCTGGCGCGAGCGCACCGTCGCGCACGTCGTAGAGGCGCACGCGCGGGGCCGGGACGGCATCCGCATCCGGATCGTCGCCGGGGTCGTCGCACACCGCAGGAGCCCCGAAAACCCGTGCCCTCGTGGTCCCCGTGACGGTCATCATCTTGTCGACGAGCCGGTGGAGGTGGCCGTGCAAGACTTGCAGGCGGGGGTGCCTGACGAGGAGGTCCGTGACGCGTGCATAGCCGCGGAGCCCGTCGAACAGCTGCATCACGGGCGTCTTGTGCTGCACGAACGGTGAGTGGTGGAGCACGAGCACGATCGCCTTGTCCCGCAGGGCCGGATCGACGAGGCGGCGCTCGACCGCCCGCGCGGCGTCGGCCGTGAACACCCCGCCTGCCCGCACCACCGACTGGAAGCAGGTGGTGTCGATCGGCAGGAGCGCGACCGGGCCGCGATCGACCAGCTTTCCCGGTTCCGATGCGCTCGTGCTCGCGAACCGGCGGAGCGGACCCTCGAGCGCGTTCCGCCAGCCCGACGCCGTGGTGTACGCATCGTGATTGCCCGGCACGAGCGTGACGCTGTCGCCGTCGAGCCCCTGCTCGTCGAGGACGCTCGCGAAATGCTCGAACTCGGTCGCGTCGCCGAGCTCCGTGAGATCGCCCGAGATGACGATGTGATCGGCGCCCGCGGCCTTCGCCGCACGGAGCGCGCGCGCCAGCTTCCGGGCGCGGATCCGCGGATCGACCGCGCGTCCGAGGCTCACGAGCTTCGCCGCGAAGCGGTAGCGCGCGGTCGAGCGGCGCGTGCGCGGATCGAGGATGTGGACGTCCGAGAGATGAGCGATGCGTGTCACGAGGGCCTCCGGCGAGAGCCAGGTGCGAAGGCGCATTCGCGCCTGCATGGACCTTGGATCGCCGAAGGCGAATACGCACGCGCCGTACCGGCGGCGCGTCACGTCATGTGCGCGCGGGTGCGACGTTCGCGAGCGCGGCGAGGAGCGCGTCATGGATGCGCGCGTTCGTCGCGACGATGTTGCCGCTCGCGAGAAATCCCGCGCCCGCGTCGAACCCGGTCACCCGGGCCCCGGCCGCGCGCGCGATCGCCGCGCCCCCGGCGAGGTCCCAGGGCTTCAGCTTGCGCTCCCAGTAACCCTCGTAGGTGCCGTCGGCGACGAGGCAGAGATCGAGCGCCGCGGAGCCGCAACGTCGCACGGCCTGGACCCTCTTCTTGATCGCCACGAATGCGTCGAAGTTGTTGTCCGCGCTCGTGCGGCGGTCGTACGGGAAGCCGGTCGCGAGCATCGCGTCGTCGAAGCGTTCGGCCGGCGAGACCACGCAGGGCTCCTCGACGCCGTGGCTCCGCCGGACGGCGGCGCGCGTGCCGTCGCCGGCGACGAACCCCCACCACTCGGTGTCGAGCTCGGGGGCGACGACCACGCCGAGGATCGGATCGTCGCCGTCGACGAGGCCGATCGACACGCACCAGAACGGATGGCCGTGCACGAAGTTGGTCGTGCCGTCGAGCGGATCGACGAAGAGCGCGAGCCCGCCCGGCGTGCGCGTGCCTCCGAGCTCCTCGCCGACGAACGGGATGCCGAGCGGCGCGAGACGCTCGCGGAGGAGCCGCTCGCTGTCGCGATCGTACGAGGTGACGAGATCGACCGCGCCCTTGTGCTCCACGTTCGCGCGAACGGAATGCTTGCGGAAGCCCGCGCGAACGAGCGCGGCGGCCTCGCGCGCGGCATCACGCGCGACGGCGAGCACGTCCTCGAGCTCGTCGGCGTTCACCGCCGCGCCTCGAGCTCGCGGAGGAGGCGCGCGTGGATCCCGCCGAACGCGCCGTTCGAGAGCAGCGCGACGACGTCGCCCGCGCGCGTCTCCTTCACCAGCCGCTCGACGATCGCGTCGACGCTCGGCGCCGCCTCGGCCGCGTCGCCGATCGCCTGCGCGATCTTCGCCACGTCGAGGCGCTCGTCCTCGGGGATGTTCGTCCTCCCGAGCGGCGCGAAGATCACGCGGTCGGCCGCGCGGAACGCGGTCTCGTACGCGTGCTGGTGGAGGTTCCGGCACGCGGTCGCGGAGCGCGGCTCGAACACCGCCCAGAGCCGGCCGCCCGGATGACGCGACTTGAGCGCGCGCAGCGTCTCGTCCACGGCCGTCGGATGGTGCGCGAAGTCGTCGTAGATCGCGACGTCGCCCGGACGGCCGAGGAGGTCCTGCCGGCGGCGCACGCCCTTGAACGTCGCGAGCGCCTTGCGCGCGTCCTCGATGTGCACGCCGAAGCCCTCGCACGCCGCGGCGATCGCGCCGACCGCGTTCCGGACGTTGTGCGCGCCGGGCACCTCGAGCGCGAAGCGCCCGCAGAACGTCCCTCCGGCGTAGAGATCGAACGGCTGCGCGCCGGTCGCCGGATCGGGCGCGGCCATCGCGCCGAGCCACGTCGGCGTGACGTCGCCCGTGTCGTCGCCCTCGAGCGCATAGAACGCGGTGGAGCAGAGCGCGTGGTCCTTCACGATCCTGCGCGCGGCGGCGTCGCGCGCGTCGCACGCGACGAGCCCGCCCTCCGGCATCCGCTTCACCAGCGCGACGAACTGCTCCTCGTAGGCCTCGCGCGACGGGTAGATGTCGATGTGATCGTGCTCGACGCTCGTGAGGATCGCGACGTCGTCCTCGCCGATCCCGACGTAGTCGAAGAACTTGGGCTCCTTCTTCCAGTAGACGGCGTCGTATTCGTCGCCCTCGACGACGAAGGGGGAGGGCCGCGCGCTCGCGCCCACGATCTTCCTCCGCGTCGATCCGATCCCCGCGCCCGACGGGAAGTTCTTCGGCAGCCCACCGATGAACCAGCCGGGATCGAGCTTCGCCGTCGCGAGGATCCAGGCGCACATCGCGCTCGTCGTGGTCTTGCCGTGCGTGCCGCAGACCACGAGCGGGCGCCGTCCCTGGAGGAACAGCTCGCGGAGCGTGCCCGACATCGACGCGCGCCGGAGGTCGAGCTCGATCGCCGCGACCGCCTCGGCGTTGTCCTTGCGGATGGCGTTGCCGACGACGACGAGATCGAGGTCCTTCGTCACGTGGCTGGCGTCGTAGCCGCGGAGACAGCGGATCCGCCTGCCTTCCTGGTCCGGCGCCTCGAGGGCGGGGCCCATCGGTGGATCGAAGGAGGCGTCGGAGCCGCTCACCTCGTGGCCCGCATCGCGGAGCAGCATCGCGAGCTGCCCCATTCCCGTTCCGCACACGCCGACCAGGTGGACGCGCATCGGCCGCACTCTAGCGCGGGTCTCCGGCGGTATCATCTCCTCCCCACGTGACGAGCGTCGGCGAAGCCACGAGAGATGCGACCCGGGCGCTGGCGGCGCTCGCGGATCGGCATGCGCAGGGCTTCCCCCGGGTGGCCGCCGCGCTCCGTGCGACGCGCGAGCACCTCGACCGGCGCCTCGACGTCGAGGTCGTGCGCGTGCTCCTGGTCGGCGGACCGGCCGCGAAGCGGTCGCTGCTCGCGGCGATCGCGGGTGACGAGCTCTTCGGCGCCGCGCCTCGGCCGTCGTCGGCGACGCTCTCGGTCACCCGCGGCGCGAGCGACCGCTACTTCGCGCGCATGCGCGACGGCACGAGCGAGGACTTCGCGCGCGCGCATCCCGATCGGCGCCGGTGGTACGAGGACGCGCTCGCGAAGGCGCGGGCCGACGTCGACGCGACGACCGCGACCCTCGCGGCGATCGAGCAGCGCCTCGCGTCGATCCGCGAGGAGACGACGAGGAACCCGATCGTCGACCCGCCCTCGTTCTGGGCGCGGCTGGTGGCCTGGATCCTCGCGCTCCTCGGCCGGCCGGCGCCGGCGCTGCCGGCCCCCGTCTCGCAGCGGCGAGGCAGCGAGGAGGTCGAGGCGATGATCGAGCGGCGCGACCTGAAGCGGGCGCGCGAGGAGGCGACGCTCGATCTCGCGAAGGCCCGGGCGAAGGCCGATCGGCTGCAGGACGAGGGCGGACGGCACCGCGACGAGCGCCGGCGCGCGTTCGTGGCGGGCGTGGGCCAGCTGCTCGCGGCCGGTGACGGCGTCCTCGACGCGACCATCGAGGTCGCCGGCGATCGCGTGCCCGCGGACATCGTCTTCGTCGACGCGCCGCCCGAGCGGTGGCGCGCGCTCCGCGAGGAGGTGTGCGGCTGCATCGCCGTCGCGATGCCGGGGACCTTCGACGTCGCGGAGCTCGAGGCGGCGATCCACCCGCTCGTGCCGCGAGTGCTCGATGCCGATCGCCTCGAGGAGGGCCTGTCGTCGACCCTCGAATCGGTGCGCGCGCAAGCGCCGCTCGCGGCGATCGCGCTCGCGACCTCCGAGATGCCGCCGCGCATCGGGAGCCTCGCGAAGGCGGCGCTCGACGCCGAGGCCGAGCACCGCGCGCGCGTCGAGGCGCTCGAGCGCGAGCGGCTGCCCGCGCCCGAGGCGTTCCGCGCCGAGCAATTGGGAAAGACGGCGGGCGCGATCGACGAGGGGGCCGAGCGTGTCGTCGCGCGCGCGAAGGAGCAGCTCCACGCGCGCGTCGCCGAGCTCGAGAACGAGTGGACGACCGCGCTCGAGGCCTGCCCCGATCGCGCCGCCCTCGCGCGCCGCGCCCTCGCGATCGACGCGGCCGCCCCGGAGAAGGTGCGCGCGCTGGTCGATGCGGTGGGCGACGACGTCGGCGCCGAGATGCAGGCCGTCTCCGAGAACCTCCAGGTCTGGGTCCTCGCGGAGGTCCGCCAGCAGTACCGCACGCGCTACCTCCACGTCGATCC
>JBDHVD010000274.1:0-11378 GCA_039809525.1 Labilithrix sp.
CATTGGCGGTGTGCGTCGGGCCGATGTGCGCGAGGTTCCCCTTCCACACGAAGACCGGCTTGGACGTAGCGAGCTCCGCAGGAAGGAACGCCGGGAGGGTCGTCGTCGTCGGAACGCGCCCAGCGGTCTTCTTCGTCGCCGCCTTGGGAGCGCGCGCCGACGCCTTCTTCCTGGTCGCCTTCTTCACCGCAGGTCGGGCTGACATCGGTTGTGCACCTCATTCGGGACGACAAATGCCTTCGGGTACGTTACGGCCGAAAGAAGAACGGAGAAACGAGTAGCGTCCAGGTGTCGTGATTTCAGGACGTTGGCCTCGCGCGCTTTACCGCAGAAGTGGCGAGGGCCGCGCGGGCTCCCGACCCCGCGTGCAAGCGGGGACGGGACACCCAACCCGCGGCGTGATGGGTTCGATCAGGGGCGGCCCTGGGCTGATCCAAGGACGCCCTCTCTGATCCACGTCCTCCGTTTCCTCACATCAGAAAAAGTCTCGTCCTTCCGCAAAGAAGGGTGACTTTCCGTCCGGGCAGCAAAATTGCACGACGCGGGGTTCATGCGTCTGGCGCTCGCTCTCGTGCTCCTCATGTCGTCGGCCGGCTGCTCGGTCGTCGGCGCCGACGATCCCGCCGCCGGTGGGGCGGATCCCACGTCCGATCCCGCGCTGACCGAGGGCAAGAACGGCGGCGGAACGGGGAGCGTGGTCCCGGCCTCGGCGACGGACGGCAAGAAGAACGACGACGAGAGCGACGTCGACTGCGGCGGAACGAAGGCCCCGAAGTGCGCCGACGGCAAGGCGTGCGGCGGCGCCGGCGACTGCGAGAGCGGCGTGTGCACGGGCGGCAAGTGCCAGGTCCCGGCGGGCGACGACGGCGTGAAGAACGGCGACGAGTCCGACGTCGACTGCGGCGGCTCGAAGACGGGCGCGCCGAAGTGCGACGCGGGCAAGAGCTGCGCGGCGCACGCGGACTGCGCGAGCGACGGCTGCGGCTACGACAAGAAGTGCGCGCTCGCGCGGAGCTGCACGGCGCACTTCGGCGGCGACACGTGCGGCGCGGGCGAGGTCGGCGAGCCCGGCGCGAAGCACGAGAGCTGCTGCACGGCGGCGCCGGTGCCCGGCGTGAACGGCGTGCAGCTCGACAAGTACAAGATCACCGCCGGCCGCTTCCGCCAGTTCGTCGAGCGCACGAACGGGAACCTCCGCGGCTTCATGGAGACGGTGACGAACAACCCGAGCTGGAAGCCCGCCTGGAACGCGCGGCTGCCCTCGAACGTCGCGGAGGTGAACTTCCTCCTCGGCCCGTCCGGCAACGGCACGCTCCGCCGCGGCTGCGATCTCGGCGCGTCGCGCGCGCGCACCTACTGGATGAGCGACGCGGAGAACCAGGCGCTCGGCGAGTCGGGCACGCACCCGTTCTCGAAGGACGTCCTCGATCAGAAGGCGCTCAACTGCGTCGACTGGACGATGCTCCAGGCGTTCTGCATCTGGGACGGCGGACGTCTGCCGAAGCACGCCGAGTTCAAGGGCGCGTGGTCGGGCGGCGAAGGCCGCACGTACCCGTGGGGCAACACCTTCGACGCGTCGCGACTGAATGCAAAGTACAGCTATTCGTTCCCCGAGGTCTACGACAAGGGCAACTTCGTCTTCGTCGGCGCGCCCGGCCGCTTCCCGACGGGCAACGGCAAGAACGGCCACGCCGATCTCGCCGGCGTCATGATGGAGTGGCTCTACGAGATCAACGGGGCCGGCGATCAGGCGCAGTTCACCGTGAGCGGCTCGTGGGAGGAGCACGCCGTGGGGGCGAACGGCCCGATGAGCGGCCTCACCCCGATGGAGCGCGGCTACTGGGCGATCGGCGGGCGCTGCGTCCGCTGACCGTCACATCCGCTCGGGCGCCTCGATGCCGAGGAGCCCGAGGCCCTGCGCGAGCACGCGCGCGGTCACGTCGGAGAGCGCGAGGCGCGATCGGCGGACATCGGGGTCCGCCGCCTTGAGCACCGGGCACGACTCGTAGAACTTCGTGAACGCCGTCGCGAGCGCGAAGAGGTACGTGCAGAGCCGGTGCGGCTGCAGCGACTCGCCCACCGCCGCGACCGCCGCGGCGAAGCCGAGGAGCTCGTTCGCGAGCGCCCGCTCGGCCGGCTCGCGGAGGAGGAGCGCCGCCGAGCGCGAGGCCGCCACGTCCGCCTCTTCTGCGCGGCGGAACATGGAGCGGATGCGCGCGTGGGCGTACTGGAGATACGGCGCGGTGTTGCCCTCGAACGCGAGCATGCGCGACCAGTCGAAGACGTAGTCCTTGATGCGGTCGCTCGAGAGGTCGACGTACTTGATCGCACCGACGCCGATCATGCGCGCGACCTCGGCGCGCGTCGCCGCGTCGAGATCGGGGTTCTTCTCCGCGACCGCCGTGGCGGCGCGCTCGATCGCCTCGTCGACGAGCGAGGCGAGCTTCACCGTCTCGCCCGAACGCGTCTTGAACATCTTCTTGTCGGGTCCGAGGACCGAACCGAACGCGACGTGCTCGGCGCGCGCGGGCGGCGCGAGCCATCCGGCGAGCTTGGCGGCGGCGAAGACCATCGCGAAGTGCTGCTGCTGAGGGGCGCCGACGACGTAGAGGATGCGCGTCGCGCCGAGGGTGCCGGTGCGGTAGCGGATGGCGGCGAGATCGGTCGCCGCGTAGCCGAAGCCGCCGTCGTTCTTCTGCACGATGAGCGGGAGAGGCGCGCCCTCCTTGTTCGTGAACCCGTCGAGGAACACGCAGACCGCGCCGTCGCTGATCGTCGAGAGGCCCTTCGCCTTCAGGTCCTCGACCACCCGCGGGAGGTCCGCGTTGTACGCGCTCTCGCCGCGGACGTCCTCGTCGCGCAGGGTGATGCCGAGCTTCCCGTAGATGCTGCCGAAGTAGCGCTTCGAGGTATCGACGAGCACGCGCCAGAGCGCGAGCGTGCGCTCGTCGCCGCCCTGGAGGAGGACGACGCGCTGGCGCGAGCGCTCGGCGAACGCCTCGTCGCCGTCGAACTTCGCGCGGGCGGCGCGGTAGAAGCCGTCGAGGTCGCCGATGGAAGCGGCGGCGGCGTTCGGATCGCCGCCGGCGTCGAGCAGGTGCTCGATGAGCATGCCGAACGGCGTGCCCCAGTCGCCGAGGTGGTTCTGACGGATGACGCGATGGCCGAGCGCCTCGAGCACGCGCGCGAGCGCATCGCCGATCACCGTCGAGCGCAGGTGTCCGACGTGCATCTCCTTGGCGACGTTCGGGGAGGAGTAGTCGACGACCACCGTCTCGGGCGCGGCGGCGCGCTCGATCGGCGCGGCCGCGACGGCGGAGACCTCGCGGGCGAGGAACGCCTCCGAGAGGGTGAGGTTGAGGAAGCCCGGGCCGGCGACCTCGACCTTCTCGCAGACGTCGCGCACGTCGAGGTGCTCGAGGATCGCGGCCGCGAGCTCGCGCGGCGGGCGCCCGACCTTCTTCGCGAGGGCGAGCGCGACGTCGGCTTGCCAGTCGGCGCGGTCGGAGCGCCGGAGCTGCGGATCGGCGTGGGCGTGCTCATCGCCGACGACCTGGCGGAGCGCGGATTCGAAGCGGGGAAGCAGGACCTTTCGGAGATCGGCCATGGGCTGTTCGCCCTTTCCCATGCGGCTTCTGCGGCGCTGCGTCAACGCGCGCGCGCGGAGCCCGTGGCCTGCTGGTAAGGTGCGCGGCTCCGATGCTGAAGAAGCCCCCGCTCCGGATCCAGCCGACGACGCTCTGGGAGTATCCGTCCCAGCACTATGGCGAAGGTCAGCAGGGCGATCAGCGCTACGTGGGCGCGACGCCGTCGTACGTCGTCTGGAACTTGATCCAGCGCTACACGAAGCCGGGCGATCTCGTCGTCGATCCGTTCTGCGGGTCGGGCACCACGATCGACGTGGCGAAGGACACGGGGCGCGTCGCCCGCGGCTTCGATCTCGCGCCGTACCGGCCGGACATCGAGAAGGCCGACGCGCGCTCGCTCCCGCTCGAGGCGAACAGCGCGAGGCTCGTCTTCATGGACCCGCCGTACGGCGACCACATCCACTACTCCGACGAGCCGTCCTGCATCGGCCGGCTCTCGGCGTACGACCCGGCCTACTACAAGGCGATGCACCGCGCGATCGGCGAGGCCGTGCGCGTGCTCGCGCCCGGCGGCGTGCTCGGCCTCTACGTCTGCGACTACTTCGAGAAGAAGCACGGGTTCGCGCCAGTCGGCTTCCAGCTGTTCGTCAGCATCGCCGAGCGGCTCGCGATCCTCGACATCGTGAGCGTCGTCCGACACAACAAGTCGCTCGAGATGGGCAACTACCGGAAGGCGGCGGAGGAAGGGAACTTCTTCCTCCGCGGCTTCAATTACCTCTTCATCGCCCAGAAGCCGGAGGCCGCGCCGGGCGACGCGCGCAGGCGCGGCCGCCGTTGAGCTGGCGCGCGCCGGCCGGCATCGCCGTCCTCGCGCTGATCGGCGGCGCATGCGCGAGCGATCCCGAGCCGACGCCGCGCGAGCGAGCGGCGGAGGCGCTGCGCGCGCTCACCGACGAGATCCGGCGCGAGGCGAGGCTCGATCCGACGATCGATCTCGACTCCGTGCGCGATCAAGCGCTCGAACGCCTGCAGCGCGGGGCGGAAGACGATCGCGAGGCGTCGCTGACCGCGACGGACAACGGGATCCGTGTCCTCCGGCTCGCGAGCTTCGGAAGGGAGGCGGTGCTCGTCGACGGAGGGAGCTACTCGGCGGCGTCGCTGTTCGTCCGCCTCGCGAAGCGGGCGAGCTTTGCGATCATCGTCGGCACCGAGGACGGAGGCGCGTACTCGAATCGACGGAAGACCTTCGCTGGGACGTGGCCAACGGGCGTGACACCGTGCTCGAGGCGGCCGCGCGCGCGCTCCTCGCACCGTCGTCGCGCTCAGCGGACGAACCTGAGGCCGCCCGCGGCGAACAGGCGGACGAGGAGATCGCGCCCGGCGCGCGTCGTCGCCGCCTTCGCGAGCGCGCGACCGTCGAACCGACGCGCCGCGCAGAGCGCTCGCGCGAGATCCGCCGCCGAGCGATCGACGTCGAGCTCGATGCCCGCGAAGTAGAGCAGGACTCCGCCGCGGGCGCGGAGGAGGAAGGCCCAGCGGCCCTCCTCGCTGCGGGCGACGCGATCGCCGCGACGGAGGCGCGCGACGATCGTCTTCGCGTCGGGAACGCGCCGCGGCACCGGCACCTCGTGGCCCGGCGAGAGCTGCGTCGCGAACGACGCGAACCAGCGATCGATGCGCGCGTCGCTCGTATCGAGCCCGCGCACGACGTCGCGCACGCGCGCCAGCAGCGCGGGCGGGATCGCGCCGGGGTTCTTCGCCGGCTCGAGCGGCGGGTCCTCGAGCAGGCGCTCGGCCGCGACGTCCTGGGCGGCCGCGCGCGCGAACGACGTCCACATCTCGCCCGCGTTCGGCGCGCGAAATCCGATCGAGTACGTGAGGCAGGGCGTGACCGCCACGCCGTGATGCGCGAAGCCAGGCGGCAGGTAGAGCATGTCGCCCGGCTCGAGCACCTCGTCCGCGTCGGGCTCGAAGCGCTCGAGGATGCGGAGCTCGAGGCCCTTGCGGAAGCGCGCGTCGCGCGCCTTCTTCGTCCCGAACATCCAGCGGCGCCGTCCCTGCCCCTGGATCAGGAACACGTCGTAGCTGTCGAGGTGCGGGCCGACGCTGCCGCCGGGCTCGGCGAAGCTCACCATCACGTCGTCGACGCGCACGTTCGGGACGAACGCGAACCGCTCGAGCAACAGCGCCGCCTCCGGCACGTGGCGGTTCACCTCCTGGACGAGGAGCGTCCAGCCGCGCTCCGGCAGCCGCGCGAAGACCTCTTCCGGCTGCGGACCGTAGGTGACCTCCCACGGCCGCTTGCCGCCCTTCTCGCGCACGATGCGGGACTCGACGCCGTCCTCGCACGACAGGCCGGCGAGCTCGTCCGGCGTGATCGGGTCGCGAAACCCGGGGAAAGCGCCGCGCACGAGCAGCGGCTTCTTCTGCCAGTGCGTGCGCAGGAACTCCTTCGTGGACATCCCGCCGAGCACGCGTTCGTCCTAACATGTCCGCCGTGAAAAATGGCATCGCGCCCGAGCTCGTCCGCTCGCAGGTGAAGAACACGGCGGTGTGGCTCTGGGACGATCCGCGGGCGGGCGCGGCGACGCGGGCGCTCGACGACGTCGATCGCGCGACGGCCGATCGCGACGCGCCGGACGGCGCGCATGCGTACCTGCGACTGCTCCTGTCGGCGCACTGGGCGACGGTGGCCACGTTCGTACCGACCGACGTCGACGCGCGCATCCGTCATCACGTCTGGTCGGCGATGCAGAGCGAGGCGGAGATCGCCGCCGCGGCGGACGTCGTCGACGAGGTCGCGTGCTGGGACGTGCACGCCGTGTCGGCGCGCGTCGTCGTCTCCGATCACGGTCCGCTCTCCGGGCACGACGGCGAATGGCTCGGCGTGCGCGCGGGCGCGCTCGGCCGTGCGATCGCGGTCGGCGCCGCGGCCACCGTCGAGCGGCTCGCGGAGGCGATCGACCGCGAGCTCGATCGCGAGGCCCGCATCTTCGACGAGGCGCTCGCGAGCGGAGCGCCCGCGCAGACGGTGCTGTCCGCGGCGACGATCCTCGCGCACAACCTCGGCGATCTCTCGCGCGTGGTCGATGCGTGGCCGGGCGCGGACGGCATCGCGCTCCACCGCGAGAAGTACGTGCGTCTCGGGCATCCGGATGCGCCGCGCGCACGCGCGTCGTTCGTGCTGGCCGGCCGGCTGAACAAGGAGCTGATGGCGCTCGAGAACCATCGCTTCCTCCCGCTGCGCAAGCCGCGCGCGCTGCGGAGCGCCCGCGCGCTGATCCTGCCGATCGGGCCGTGGTTCGACGCCTGGGGCGAGACCGTCGCGCGCGCACCGCAGCTCGAGGACCGTGACCGCGCGGAGGTCGTCACCGCGCTGCTCGAGCTGCACGCGTCTTCGCCCGATCAGCAAGGCTGCCTCCGCGCGCTCGCCGGCTTGCACCGTGCGACGCGCGGCGGTCTCGAGCTCTACGTCCCGGACCTCCCCGCGCGCATGCGGAAGGACGCGCTCCGCGGCCGCGTCCGTGACGCGATCGACGTGCCGGAGGAGCGGTTCCGCGCGCGCATCGAGCACCGCCTCTCGAACGTGCACCCTCCGCGAAAATGACGTAAGCCACGCGTCGTGGCACCGCGCGTCTGGTCCTACGTGTCGCTCGTCGCGATCGCCTCCGCGTGCGGAGGTCCGGCGGCGAGGGGCACCCTGTCGTCGGGTACGCCCGGCGGCGCGACGGGCGCCGATGCACCCGCGCCGACCGAGAGCGCCGACGCGGGAGCGCTGCGCGTGTGCACGCGCGAGGCGAAGGATCCCCTGCCCTGCGCCGAGGACTGCGACCGCGGGATCGCGTCCTCGTGCGCGGTGCTCGCGACGCGCACCGAGCACGGCGAGGGCGTCCCGCGCGATCTCACGCGTGCGGTGACGCTCCACGAGCGAGCCTGCGAGCTGAAGGACAGCGCCTCGTGCATGGTCGCCGCGCGCATGCACGCGAGCGGCGCCGGGGTCCCGCCGAGCCGGGCGAAGCAGCTCGATCTCCTCGCGCACGCGTGCCTGCTCGGCGATCCCCTCGCGTGCGCGCTCCCCGCGCGCGCGTTCGCCTCCGGCGCAGGCGTGCTCCGCGACGAGCAGCGCGCGCGCGAGCTGTGGCAGCGCGCATGCGGCGGCGGCGTCGAGAGCGCGTGCTCCGCGCTAGGCGACGCGGGTCTCTGAGCCGCCGGTTCGACGCGACACGCGCACCGGCAGGCCGCCCTTCGGACGCAGCGTCACCAGCGGCTCGAGCTCCACCGGCCGATCGCTCGCGAGCGCGAAGCGGGCGTGACGCGCGATGGTCGCGAGCAACAGATGCCCCTCCATCGAGGCGAAGTGGTTGCCGATGCAGATGCGCGGCCCTGCGCCGAACGGCAGGTACGCGCAGCGCGGGAGCTGCTTCTCCTTGTCGCCGAGGAAGCGCTCCGGCTCGAACCGCTCCGGATCGGGGAAGTGCTCGGCGCGGCGATGGATGCCGATGACGCTCACGAGACAGATGGTGCCGCGCTCGATCCGGTGACCGCCGACGGTGACGTCCTCGATCGCCCGCCGCGCGAGCACGTACGCGGGCGGATAGAGCCGCATCGACTCCTTGAGGGCGGCGAGCGTGTACGGGAGCCTCGCCAGGTCCTCGTACGTGGGCGTCCGGCCGAGCGCGTCGACCTCCGCCTCGACCTTCCCTCGCGCCTCGGGGTGCTTCGCGAGGAGGTAGAACGTCCAGGCGAGCGCGTTCGCGGTGGTCTCGTGCCCGGCGAGGAACAGGGTCATCGCCTCGTCGCGGACCTGGGCGTCGCTCATCGCCGCGCCGTCCTCGTCGCGCGCCGCGAGCAGCATGCTGAGCACGTCGCCCCGGTCCTCCTCGATCGCGCGCCGCTGCCGGATCACGCGATAGACCACCCCGTCGAGCTTCGCGACCGCGCGCCGGTAACGCAGGTTCGTGGGGGTCGGGATCACCGGCGGCACCGGCACGAGCGAGCCGAGCTGGCCCATCGCGCACTCCATCACCGTGGTCAGCGCCTCGCCGACCTGCGACGCGTCGGAGTCCACCTCGGCGTCGAAGAGCGTCTTGCCGACGATCTCGAACGTGAGCCGCATCATCGCCTCGGCGAGATCGATCCGGTCCTCGCCGGCGAGGCCGGTGGCGAACCGCTCGGCGCGCTCGGCCATCGTGCGCGCATACGCGGCGACGCGCTTCGGCGCGAAGGCGGGAGCGAGGAGCTTGCGCTGCCGCGCGTGGGTCTCGCCCTCGCTGGTGAGCAGCCCCGATCCGAGCACCGGCTTCAGGAAGACGGTGAGCCCCGGCGCCTTGCGGAACGACTCCTGCTTCGTCCCGAGGACCTCGTTCGCGAGCGCGGCCGAGCCGATCACCACGAAGCCGAAGGGCATCAGGCCCATGCGGATCTTCGCGGCGTCGTGGTCGCGCGCGATGCGCATCAGGGTGCCGGCGCGGTCGTCCCGGAACGCGGCGAGGTGTCCGAAGATCGGGTGCCCGGCGACGGTCTGCATGGCGCGTGTCCCCCCGGGAGCTATGATGTGAGCGATCGCTCGCA
Source organism: Labilithrix sp. (assembly GCA_039809525.1). GTDB lineage: Bacteria > Myxococcota_A > Polyangia > Polyangiales > Polyangiaceae > Labilithrix. The sequence continues at coordinate 9,159 of JBDHVD010000274.1, forward strand.
TTCGCTACTCGCATTCATGACCACCGCCCGAGCCCGAAAGCCCGCCACGAGCGCCCGGAAAATCGCCATCCAGGACCGCTCGAAGGCGACCGTCGACGCCCTCCTCGCCGCGACCGCTCGCGTTCTCGTGAAGGAGGGCTACGACCGCGCGAGCACGAACAAGATCGCCGACGCCGCGGGCGTGAGCATCGGCTCGCTCTACCAGTACTTCCCGAGCAAGGAGGCGCTCGTCGCCGCCGTCATCGACCGGCACATCGGATCGATGATGGACGTCGTCCGTGCCGCGCTGGTGCGCGTCGCTCCGCTCCCGATCCCCGACGCCGCGCGCGAGCTCGTGAAGGTGATGATCGACGCGCATCGCATCGAGCCGAAGCTCCATCGCGTGCTCGTCGAGCAGATCCCGCGCGTGGGGAACCTCGAGGCGATCGAGCGCGTCGACCAGGAGGCGATGGCGCTCGTGCGCGCGTACCTCGAGGCGAAGCGCGGCGACGTGGTCGTCGAGGACCTCGACATGGCCGCGTTCCTCGCCGTCACCTCCGTCGAGGCGATGACGCACGCCGCGGTGCTGCGAAGACCGGAGCTCCTCGACAGCCCGCGCTTCGTCGAGGAGGTCGCCTCGCTCGTCGTCCGCTATCTGACCGCCGGCGCTTGAGCCGATGGTCTATGCTCGGGCGAGATGAGCTCGATCAAGAAGACCTTGATGAAGCAGGGGATGAAGCTGATGAGCGACCCGCGCGTGATGAAGATCATGCAGGACGAGCGGGTGATGAAGGCCGTCATGCAGATGATGAACGTCCCCGGCAAGGTCCAGAGCTTCACCGACGACCAGGTGGCGAAGCTCGCGAAGGCGATGAGCCTCGCCACCGAGGACGAGGTGAAGGATCTGAAGCGGCAGGTGCGCCGCCTCGAGGAGGAGATCGCCCGCCTCGAGAAAGAGAAGCGGAAGGGCTGACGGCGCCTAGGCCGCGCGCTTCTCGATCCAGCTCGAGACGAGCGGCCACGTGGAGAGCGGCGCGTCGCGTCCGACGAGCAGATCGATGTGGCCGAGCGGTACGCAGCGGTAGCTCTTGTCCTTCGAGCGGCTCTTCTCGAAGGCCGGGCGCACGCTCGCAGGCGGCGCGAGGTCGTCGTTCGACCCCGCGACCACGAGGAGTGGGACGTTCATCGCCTCGAACCGCTCGACGTAATCCTTCGTCGGACCGCCGAAGCGCTTCTGCGCGGCCCACTCGAACATGTTCCGGAGCTCGGCGACGCCGGCGCGATCGAACGCGAGCCGAAGGTGCTGCTCGAGGACGTGCGGCTCGAGCGCGCCGGCGTGCCATCCGCGGAGTGGGATGGGATAGAACGGGCTGTCGGCGACGCGGCGGATCGTCCGCATGAACGCGCCGATCGGATAGAGCGGCAGCGGCATGCCGAACTGCGGCACACCGGCGCGGCGCATGGCCTCGAACACGACGGCGATCGCCTGGAGCGAGATCGAGCCGCGCGTGAAGTGATAGGGGCTGCCGATCGAGACGACCCCCGAGACCGCGCCCGAGAGCTTCGGTGCGGCCGCGTAGCTCACCAGGCCGCCGAGCGAGTGCCCGACGAGGAACGCGGGGCGCTGGCCGGTGTGCGAGAGGATCTCCTCGACCGCGATCGGCAGGTCTTCCGTGATGTAATCGTCGACGTGGCGTGGTGCCCGAGCGCCGAAGTGTCTCGAACGGCCGTGCCCGCGGAGGTCGAGGTTGAAGACGTCGAACCCCGCGCGCGCGAGGTGGTTCGCGAGGCTTCGTGCGGGCAGGTGCCACGCGTAACGGTTCTGGCCGAAGCCGTGGACGAGCAGCACGGGCGCCCGCGTGCCGCCGCCGTTCTCCGCGAGGCGCTTGCGGACCATCGCGAGTGGGATGCGGCCTCCGGCGACGACGAGCTCCTTCACGAACGTGGCCCGTTCGTGACGATCGATCGTCTGCTCCAGGGTGCGTCCGTAGAGGATCACGAGGTTCGCCGGGATTTGCCTGCAAATCCCTGTCTCAGTGTACCATCGAACCGGGGCTGGGGAAAAAACGCGAGAGGATCCTTGGAATGAACGCGACGAAAGCGCTCGCATCGTTGTGCAGCAGCTTGGCTCTCACGGTCGCGCTTGCGGCGCCCGCGCACGCGCAAGGGAAGGCCGACACGAAGAGCGACGCCAAGTCCGATGCGACGCCCGCCGACGGCACGAAGGCCGATGGCGCGAAG
>JBDHVD010000275.1:0-11376 GCA_039809525.1 Labilithrix sp.
TTCACCGTGGCGATCGCCGGCGCGCTCGTGGGGATGACCATCCAGGCGATCCTCCTCGTGCGCCTGCCCGCGGAGCGCACGTACTTCATGACGTCTGCCGTGACGACGCGCGACCCCGTCTCGTGGGTGGGAATGGGTGCCGTCCTCGGCATCCTTCCGGCCATCGGCGCGGCGCTGCTGTTCCTGATGGCGATCCACATGGCGCGTACCGCGGGCCGGCCCGCGCCGAAGGACGCCGAGGAGCGCGTGGTGCTGCCCCTCGCCGGCTCGGCGGCCGTGCTCGCAGGGGTCGCGATGCCGTTCACGCGCGGCGCGGAGGCGGTCGTCGACGGCATCGTGCTGGTCGTCGCCTGCGCCGCGCTCGTCGAGATCGTGCGGATCGACCGCGCCCGCATGCGGTGGCTCCGCGACGTCTTCGAGGAGCGCGAGCCGACCTACCGCGTGCTCGACACCGACGACGTCCCGGCGATGGACCTGCCGCTCGTCATCGGGGGCATCGCGCCCTCGGTCGTGGTCGCGCACGCGCCGCGGCTCGGGACGTACCGCTCGGCGGCGTGCGCGCGCTACGCCGCGGCCGCGCTCACGCTCGAGGCCACCACGGTCCCGCTCCGGCGCCGGAGCTGGATCGCGACCGTGCTCGCGTCGGCCGGCGTGCTCGAGGCCGTGCTTGCTACGGCGATGCGCTGAGGCCGTCGGCCGCGATCGGGTGCACGCGCTTCGCGAAATCGCGTGATGGGTGCATGATACTAACCAGCACAGGATGGCGGAGGCCGACCCGACCGAACCGCTGCCGGCACGCGCCGAGCACGCGACGATCAAGCCGAGCGAGGAGCTCTTCAAGCTCCTGGTCGAGAGCGTCCAGGACTACGCGATCTTCACGCTCGATCCCGACGGCTACGTGCGCACGTGGAACCCCGGCGCCGAGCGCATCAAGGGATACACCGCCGACGAGATCGTCGGTCGTCACTTCTCGACGTTCTATCCGCCGGAGGACGCGTGGAAGTGCAGCGCCCTGCTCGCGACCGCGCGCGACACCGGCCGCGCCGGCGACGAGGGCTGGCGGCTGAAGAAGGACGGCACGCGCTTCTGGGCGGGCGTCACCATCACCGCGCTGCGCAACGACGCCGGCGAGCTCATCGGGTTCGCGAAGGTCACGCGCGATCTCACCGAGCGACAGATCGCCGAGGACCACCTCCGGGCGAGCGAGGAGCGTTTCCGCCTGCTGGTCGACGCGGTCAGCGACTACGCCATCTTCATGCTCGACCCCGAGGGTCACATCCAGACCTGGAACGTGGGGGCCGAGCGGATCAAGGGCTACCGCGCGAGCGAGATCATCGGCCGCCACTTCTCGATCTTCTACCCGCGCGCCGACGTCGAGGCGGGCAAGTGCGACCTCGAGCTCGAGGTGGCCGCACGCGAGGGGCGCTTCGAGGACGAAGGCTGGAGGCTCCGCAAGGACGGCACGCGCTTCTGGGCGAACGTGGTCATCACCGCGCTCCGGCATCCGAGCGACAAGCGCCTCCTCGGGTTCGCGAAGGTCACCCGCGACCTCACCGAGCGCCGGCGCGCCGAGGACGATCGCGTCCGGCTCGCGCGCGCGGAGGAGGCGAACCGCACGAAGGACGAGTTCCTCGCGACGGTCTCGCACGAGCTCCGGACGCCCCTGAACGCGATCCTCGGCTGGGCGGTGCTGCTCGGCGACCGCACGACCGATCCGAGCATCGCCAAGCCGCTCGCCACCATCCGGCGCAACGCGGAGGCGCAGGCGAAGCTCGTGGAGGACGTCCTCGACATCTCGCGGATCGTGAGCGGGAAGCTCCGCATCGAGGTGAAGCCGGTCGACCTCGCGGCGATCGTCCGCGACGCGCTCGACGTGGTCAAACCCGCGGCCGCGGCGAAGGACATCCGCCTCGCGAAGGAGGGCCTCGACGAGGCCGCCATCGTCGTCGGCGACGCCACGCGGCTCCAGCAGGTCGCCTGGAACCTGCTGTCGAACGCGGTGAAGTTCACCGCCAGCGGGGGGACGGTCACCGTCCGGCTCGCGCGCGACGCGGCGACCCTCTCGCTCTGCGTGGCCGACACCGGCGTCGGCATCGATCCGGGCTTCCTCCCGTTCGTGTTCGATCGCTTCCGCCAGGCCGACAGCTCCCCGACCCGCAAGCACGGCGGCCTCGGCCTCGGGCTCGCGATCGTCCGGCACATCGTCGAGCTGCACGGCGGGAGCGTCACCGCCGCGAGCGAGGGGCGCGGCTGGGGCTCGACGTTCATCGTCACGCTGCCCGTCCATGCGTCGGCCATCGCGGCCGCCGAGATGGCGTCGGGCGTGGCTCCGCCCGCGCCGCTCGCGGGCGTCGACATCGTGCTGGTGGAGGACGAGGACGACACGCGCGACCTCGTCGAGCACGTCCTCGTCGCCGCGGGTGCGCGCGTCCGGAGCGCCGCCTCCGTGCGCGAGGCGCGCGAGCTGGTCCAGGCCGCGCTGCCTGCCGTCCTCCTCAGCGACATCGCCATGCCGGACGAGGACGGCTACGCCCTCGTCCGCTGGCTCCGCGCCGATGCACGCGAGCGCGGGCTCGACGTCCGCGCGGTGGCGGTGTCGGCGCACGCCTCCGAGCACGATCGCGCGCGCGCGCTCGCCGCCGGCTTCGACGATCACCTCGCGAAGCCGGTCGATCCGCGCGAGATCGTGCAGACCATCCGCGACGTGCTCCGCCGCTGACGGCGTGCGGCTCGTCCGCATCGGCAACCCTGGTTTCCAGGCCGATCGATCCACTCGGTGAGGACGGCCGACCGCGGACGCGCGACCGCGAAAGCGGCGCGCGCGTGCAGTTACGCCGGCGGGCACGAGCGCTGCAGGTCGTGCGTGCATGCGCCGCAACCTCGCTCGCTCGCTGCCCCTCATCGCCCTCGCTCTCGCCTCCGCCGCGTGCTCGAGCGCGGACGACGGAGGCCCGGCGAAGGGCTCCGGCTGGACCTGCGAGCGCGCGGACGTGCCGATGGGCGAGGTCACGCGCTGCACGCAGGCGGGCGCCCCCGCGCGCGAGACGGCGGGCTCGACCGAGGACGGCGACCTCGGCCTCCGCACGTACGGGACGCCGCCCGCCGAGGACGGCGATGCGGGCGAGGCCGCGCCGAGCGCGCCCGCGGACGAGCCGGGCGGCGAGAGCGCGACGCCGTACGCGTGCCCGCCCGGCGCGACGAGCCCCGACTGTCCGGGCGACGTCCCCGCCCCTCCCGCCGACGCGGAGCACCCGGCCGGACCGGGCGAGTGCGGGTACATGCCGGACCTGCCGTACTGCGGGGCGGGCGCCCCCGCGCCTCCGTCCACCGGCGGCGGCATGCAGTGCGCGAAGGACGCGCAGGGCAACAAGGTCTGCGAGACCGCGCCGAGCTGCGCCCCGGGCACGCACGCGTCGGCGTGCGGCGCGTGCATCGCCGACGGAGAGACCGACGACTGCGTATCGCCCGCGGAGGGTGGCTGCTGGATCACGGGCGGCGGCTTCATCGTCGAGCCGAGCGTCGTGCCTCCTCAGGCCGCCGCGGACGGGCACGACAACTACGGCGGCAATGCGAAGCCGATGAAGAAGGGCGGCGTGCAGGGCCACTGGAACCACGTCGACCACGGCACGATGAGCCACGCGAAGGGCCGCCCCGCGTACATCTTCTGCCGCCACGTGGACGAGCCCGGACCCGGCCAGCCCGGCGGGAAGAAGGGCTTCACGATGAACCAGATCTACTTCGGCGGACCGGCCGAGTGGCGCGTGGCCGACACGGGCGCATGGCAGGACGGCTACTGGTTCGACGTCGTGGCGAAGGATCACGGCGAGCCGGGCAGCCAGCCGAGCCCGAAGAACGGCGGCATGGTCGACACGTACCACTTCACGCTCCGCAAGCTGGACGATCCCGCGGCCAAGGTCTCGGGCCCGATCGTCTACGAGGTCGAGGGCGGCCTCGTGGGCGGAAACATCCAGATCCATCCGCCGAATCCGGGGCACCCCGGCGTGCAGTCGCCCTTGCCCGCGTGGGTCGCGCTCGAGCCCTGAGCCGGCGCTTTGCCGCCATCGGGCGGTCGGTGTAAAGCGCACGCACCATGAGCGGCGCCGAGCAGACCGAACGCCCCGACGGACGCATCGAGCTCGCGGAGGGCGTCGTCCTCGACGATCCGGCCCTCTACAACGAGGACCTCGCGCCGACGACGATCGAGAAGCGCACGTGGTCGACCTACACGTTCGCCGCGCTGTGGATCTCGATGGCCCACTGCATCCCGACGTACATGCTCGCGTCGGGGCTGATCAGCGCGGGCATGAACTGGTGGCAGGCGCTGGTGACGATCCTCATCGGCAACACGATCGTCCTCGTGCCGATCCTCGCCAACTCGCATCCGGGCACGAAGTACGGCATCCCCTTCCCCGTCTTCGCGCGCGCGAGCTACGGCGTCTTCGGGGCGAACGTCCCCGCGATCATGCGCGCGATCGTCGCGTGCGGCTGGTTCGGCATCAACACGTGGATCGGCGGGCAGGCGCTCCAGACGCTCTTCCGCTCGCTGTGGGCGGGCTGGCCGACGATGCTCGGCGGCAAGGCCGAGGGCGGGCTCTTCGGCGGGCACTACCCGACCGAGTGGATCAGCTTCCTCCTGTTCTGGGGGCTCAACATCCTCATCGTCTACAAGGGCATGGAGCTCGTGCGGAAGGTCGAGAACATCGCCGCGCCGTACGTGCTGGTGATGACCGCCGCGCTCGTGATCTGGGCGATCTCGAAGGCGAACGGCGTCGGCGCGGTCATGCGCGACTCCGGCAAGTTCCACTCGCTCGGCGAGTTCTGGCCGGTGTTCGTCCCGAGCGTGACCGCGATGATCGGTTTCTGGTCGACGCTCTCGCTCAACATGCCCGACTTCACGCGCTTCGGCCGCTCGCAGAAGGAGCAGGCCGTCGGCCAGGTCGTCGCGCTGCCGACCACGATGACCGTGTTCGCGCTGATGGGCATCGTGATCACCAGCGCGTCGGCCGAGATCTACGGCCAGCCGATCTGGGATCCCGTCGAGCTCGTCGGCAAGTTCGAGTCGCGCTGGCTCGTCGGCCTCTCGATGTTCACCGTGGTCGTCGCCACGCTCGGCGTGAACATCGCGGCGAACGTCGTGTCGCCGGCCAACGACTTCGCGAACATCAAGCCGGGGGCGATCAGCTTCAAGACCGGAGGCCTGATCACCGGCATCGTCGGCATCCTCATGGTGCCGTGGAAGCTCATCGAGGATCCGAACGGGTACATCTTCAAGTGGCTCCTCGGCTACTCCGGCGGCCTCGGCTCGATCGCCGGCGTGCTCGTCGCCGACTACTGGTTCGTGCGCCGCGGCAAGTTGAAGCTCGCCGATCTCTATCGCCGGAACGGCCTCTACACGTTCGGCCGCGGCTTCAACCCCCACGCGCTCGTGGCCACGGGGATCGGCTGCGGGCTCGCGTGGATCGGCCTCGTGGTGAAGCCGCTCGCTGTGCTCTACGACTACGCGTGGTTCGTCGGCGCGGGCGGCGCCGGCGTGGCGTACGCGCTGCTCATGCGGAGCAAGCGCGTGGACGTCACTTCATCGACGCCTTGAGCTGCGCCTCGGCGAGCTCCTGCTCGGGCGAGAGCTTTCGCTTCGCGGGGCTCGGCGGAGCCGCCGGCGCCGGCGCCGGCTGCGCGGGCTGCGCGGGCGCGGCCTTGGCCGGCTCGGGCTGCGCGCCGCCGAGCGCCATGCTTCCGTCCGGCAGCTTCGGTCCGAGCGACGCCGTCTTGGCGGCGGGCTTCGCGGCGACCGGCGCCGGAGCCGGGCTCGGGGTCTTCGACGCGACGGTCGCGTGGGCGGCGGCGTGGGTCGGCGCCGGCGCGGGCGGGGCCGCGGGCGCGATCGCCGGCGCGACGATGGCGACGCCCTGACCCTCGGCGAACTTCACCACCGCGGGCGCGGCGGCGTTCGCGTGCGTGGCCGTGACCGCCGGCGCGAGGATCGGCGACGGCGCCGGCGGAGGCGCCGGGCTCGCGACCACGGGCGCGGGCTCGCTCGCGTGCGACGCGGACGGGCCCGACGGGAGGAGGCGCATCGCGCCGAGCGCGCACGCCGCTCCGACGACCGCCGACGCGACGATCCACGCGGTGCGCGGCGGCTGCCGCACGACGATCACCGTCGGCTCGGGCACGGCTGTGAGCGCGACCGGCGCGACCGGCGACGCGGCCGACGGCGGCGAGGACGACGACGTCCGCACGAACGCGGGCGCAGGGCCGGACGGCGGCGCGGCGACGCCGGGCACCGAGTCGCGGCTGTACGGGACGGCGACGCGCGGCGGAGGCACGGTCACGACGGGCAGGCGCGACGTGGCGATCGCGTCGTCGTCGAACGAAGGGAGCGGCGCAGGCGGCGGCATGCGCGCCGGAGGCGGGACGATCGACGCGGGAAAGCGGTCGGTGAGGCGCGCGCGCGACGCCTCGGCGGCGATCGTCGCGAGGCACTGGTCGGCCACGTCGTCCTCGAACGCGGGGCTGCTCACGAGACGCGGACGCGGGAGCTTCGGCGGCGGCGCCGTCACCGGCGGCAGCCGATGGCGGCCCGAGGGCGGAGGCGCGACCTCCAGCTCGACGTCGAGCGCGACGTCGATGTCGATGTCGACGGCAACCGCATCGTCCGACTCGACGAGGAGGATGTCCTCGTCGCCCAGCTCGATCTCGTCGCTCTTCGTCCGCTTCGGAAACGGCAGCAAACCGGCGCTCTCCTTCTTTCTGCTTCTTTCCGGGCGACCAACCTTGACGCCCGATCGCAGGATTGTCGAGCGGGATCTGCGCAGCGCGGCAAGTTCCCGACTTCACGGCCGAAAGCTCAGAGCCTCAGCGCGCCGGCAAGGCGAACGATCCGAGCATGTCGAGGATCGGCGAGAGCCGCTCGAGATAGTACCCCGCGGCGTCCTTCCCCTCCGCGAGCCTCCGCGCGATCTCGCGATAGAGCTCGGCGCGCTGGGCGTCGGTGAAGGCGGCGGGACGGTGCGGGCGGTCCTCGACCATGCGAAACCACCAGCTCGTCTCGAGCATGTAGAAGCGGTTGTCCGTCGCGTCCGCGAGCGCGGTGAAGAAGCGCCGCTCGAACGCGGCCATCTCCCCCTCCGGCGCCCCACGCGACGCGTAGTCGTCGGCGATGTCGGCGATCGCGCGGAGCCGCTCCTTGCTCGCGCGGCGCGACGCGAGCGAGAGCAGGGCGTAGCCGTGGAGGAACTGCCGCTCGATCATCTCGCGAAGCTCCCGCGGGCCTCCGTGGCCGAGGCGGTAGACGAGCTCGATGACGCGCAGGTCGCGTGCGTCGTTCGGATGGACGACCTGCGAGGCGCCGCCCTGCCGGACGCGGACGAGACCGATGTCCGCCAGGCGATGCACCGCCTGCCGCACGATGGGACGCGACACCTCGAAGCGCTCGGCGAGCTCGCGCTCGGGCGGGAGCGCCGAGCCGGGCGGCAGCGATCCGTCGAGGATCGCGGTGGCCAGCTGCTCGAACACGGGATCGGCCGCATGGCGTCCGCGAGGCATCGCTCGGCATCGTACTTGGAAACCAAGTAGCGAGCCACCCGCCGCGGGTTGGGGTGCCCGAAACCATGATCCGAATCCGTCCGGATCCAGGATTGGCCTGCCGGGAGCGCCGGACACGCGAGAACACGGGCGCTTCACTTGGCAACCAAGTCGAGGGCCTCCTTGGCGCGCCCGCTGCACCAGCGCCGCCCATGACGACGCGCACGACGCTCATGTTCTCGTCGGCCATGGCCCTCGGCGCGGTCCTCGCGGCCTGCACGGCGGACCCCGCCGGGCTGCGCATGCGCGCCAGGGACACGAACGCGCCCTCGCGCACCGACGACGTCACCTCCGGAGAGGGCGCCCCGGCGGAGACGGCCACCGGCCTGCCGTGCGACGTCGACGCGGTCCTGAAGTCGAAGTGCCAGACCTGTCACGCGTCCGAGCCGAAGTACGGCGCGTCCACGTCGCTCGTGACCTACGACGATCTGCACGAGGAGCACGCGGGCAAGAAGCTGCTCGATCTCGTGAAGCAGCGCATCCACGACGACGCCCGCCCGATGCCGCCGACGCCGAACCCGCGCCTCGCGGCCGAGGAGGCGACGACGCTCGACGCGTGGATCGCCGGCGGCGCGAAGCCGTCGGACGCGCGCTGCACCAACGCGGGACCGAAGGACGACGTCAAGCCGCTCTCCTGCAAGCCGGACACGGTGCTGAAGGCGGCGAAGCCCTTCACCATGCAGCAGGGCGGCGCGCTCGATCAGTACGTCTGCTTCGGCGTCGACATCGACCTCACGAAGAAGCGCCACGTGACCGCGCTCGCGCCGAAGGTCGACAACAAGAAGATCCTCCACCACATCCTCCTGTTCCAGGCGCCGAGCTCGGAGAGCGCCGACCCGTTCCCCTGCGAGGCGTTCGGCTCGGCGTCGTGGAAGCTCGTGGCGGGCTGGGCGCCGGGCGGCAACAACCTCGAGCTGCCGGCGGAGGCGGGCTTCCCCGAGGAGCCGGGCACGACCCACTGGGTGCTCCAGCTCCACTACAACAACGCGCTGAACCTCGCGGGCGCGACCGATCGGAGCGGCTACGAGATGTGCACCACCGAGCAGCTCCGGCCGAACGACGCCGGCGTGATCGCGTTCGGCTCGACGAAGTTCTCCATCCCCCCGCGCGCTTCGCACACCGTCCGGTGCGACTACGAGCTGCCGTCGAGCTTCCAGGGCGTGAAGATGTTCAACGCCTCGCCCCACATGCACACGCGCGGCACGGCGATGTCGACCGAGCGACTCCCCGGCGGCACGGGCGCGCCGGAGATGGTGTTCGAGCAGAAGAAGTTCGACTTCGAGAACCAGGCGAACTTCCCCATCGCCGCGAGCGTCGCTCCCGGAGACGTGATGCGCACGCGCTGCTCGTGGAAGAACCCCGGCGACACGACGATCGGCTTCGGCGAAGGCACGGGCGACGAGATGTGCTTCGACTTCATCGGCTACTACCCGAACATCCCCGACCGCACGATCTTCGGGCTGCCGGTGTTCACCTGGATCACGCCGAGCCTCTCGGCCAAGTGCACCGCCGAGTGAGCGATCGTCCTCGGCTCACGCCCGGCCGGCGACGCCGCGCACGAGCTGCTTCTGCGCGATGGCGAAGAGCACGAGGACAGGCAACGACAGGATCACGTTGCCCGCCATCACCACGTGCCAGCGGACGCCGCTGCCCGGCTCCTTCAGCAGCGCGACGCCCAGCGGCAGCGTGCGGACCGTGTCGTCGGTCGTCATCACCAGCGGCCAGAAGTAGTCCGAGTAGTGGTAGACGAAGCTCACGAGGAACACGCTCACCAGCGTCGGCCGGAGCAGCGGCGCGAGGATCCGGTACACGATGGTGAGCTCGGACGCGCCGTCGAGACGGGCCGCCTCGATGATCTCGTCGGGCACCGAGAGCAGCGCCTGCCGGACGAGGAACGTCCCGAGCGCGCTCGCGGCGAACGGCAGCACGAGCGCGCCGAACGTGTTCGTGAGGCCGACCTTCGCGAACATCAGGAACACCGACACGAACGTCACCTGCGGCGGGACGAGCAGGCACGCGACGACGAGCGCGAACGCGGTCTTCCGCCCGACGAACTTCAGCTTGGCGAGCGCGTAGCCCGCGGGCAGCGCGAGCGCGATCTGGAGCAGGCCGATGCTCACCGCCACCGCGACGCTGATCAGCATCGTCCGCCCGACCTCCACCTGCGCGAACACCTCGTGGTACGCGTCGAGCTGCGGGTGCTTCGGCAGCGGCGCCGTCGGGTCCTCGACGATCTCGCGGAGCGGCTTCAGCGACGTCGACGCCATCCACGCGTACGGCAGCACCCAGATCGCGGCCGCGATCGCGCCGAGCACGGTCGCCCATCCGCCGCCGCGCTTCATGCGCCCCGCCTCCCCTCGCGCGCGGTCTGCGACCGCCACGCCCGCATCTGGAGCGCGGCGAGCCCGCAGAGGACGAGGAAGTAGACGACCGCGAGCGCGCTCGCGCGGCCCACCGACAGGTTGAGGAACACCTGCTCGTAGACGGCATAGACGAACAGGCTCGTCGCGCGCGCGGGTCCGCCCTGGGTCATGATCCGCACGACGTCGAAGGCCTGGAAGCTCACGATCAGGCTCGTCGTCGCGACGAACGCCGCCGTCGGGCGGAGGAGCGGCCACGTCACGAAGCGGAACCGGGCGACCGCGTTCGCGCCGTCGAGCGCGGCGGCCTCGTGGAGCGACCGCGGCACCGCCCGCAGGCCGGCGAGGAACACGACCATCGCGTAGCCGGTGATCTTCCACACGGTGACCGCGGCGAGCGTCGGCAGCGCGGCCTTCGGATCGGTGAGGAACCCGATGCGCGGCAGGTGCAGCGCCCGGAGCGCCGCCGCGGCCACGCCGCGATCGGGATCGAGCAGGAGCACCCAGAGGAGCGCCACCGCGACCCACGACACGACGTACGCGCTGAAGATCGCGCCGCGCACGAAGCCGAAGAAGCGTCCCGGGCGATCGAGCAGGAGCGCGAGCGCGAGACCGAGCGACATCGATCCGGCGACCACCATGACGCTGTAGATGAGCGTCCGGCCGAGGATGCGGGCGAGCTCGCCGCCCTCGGCGATCGCCGCGTAGTTCGCGCCGCCGACCCACGCGGGCTCGGTCAGCATGTCCCACGAGAACAGGCTCGTGTACGCGGCGAGCCCGAGCGGCAAGAACACGAACAGGCCCCACGCGGCGAGCGACGGCCCGAGCATCAGCCACGGGTGCATGCGCGCGCGCGGCTTCATCCGGGACGTCCCGCCAGCGCGCGCGCCTCGTCGAGCACCGTCTTCGCGTCACGATCGAGCAGCACCGCCTCCTCCAGGCGCGGATCGACGATGTCGCGCTCGATGCGGAACAGGAGCGGCTCCCACGGCCAGGGGTCGACGTCGGCGAGCTGCTCCTGCGCGACCCGATCGTTCGGGTGCTTCTCGAAGAACCCTGCCTCGCGCATCTTCGCCACCGCCGCGTCGGTGATCGGCAGGTACCCGGTGCGCGTCGAGAGGTACGCCGCGTTCTCCGGCTCGCAGAAGAAGCGGAGGAACTTCGCCGCCGCCGCCTTCTCCTCCTCGGGCGCGTGCTTCACGACGACGAAGAACGTCCCGCCGGTGGGCACCGACGCGCGGACCTTCTTCGGCAGCGGCGCCGCGACCACCGGGAAGCGCGCGTTGTCCTCGAGGTAACGGATGTACGCCGTGCTGGTCCAGATGAACGCCGCGCGTCCTCCGAGGAAGTCCTGGTTCGTGACGTTCCACGCGTCGTAGTCGCGCCCGGGCGGCGGGCGCATCACGTGCTCGCGGTGGACGAGGTCCTGCCAGAA
>JBDHVD010000276.1:0-11371 GCA_039809525.1 Labilithrix sp.
GGCCTCACGCGCGAGCCAATCGGCCAGCGCGCGGAGGTCCGCGGGGCGGTCGACGGCCTTCGACACGAGCCGCCGCGCGAGGTGAACGAGCCTCGGCGGCGGTTCCGTCATTTGGGCGAGCGCATCTTCGAGGACCCGGCCCAGGCCATACACGTCGTCGGCCGGGCTCGCGGGAGCGCCGCCGAGGCGCTCCGGTGACACGTACCCGAGGCTGCCCGGCGGGCTCGGCTCGCCGGCGCGGCGCGCGGTGCCGAAGTCCGTGAGGATCGCGCCGCCCGTCTTCGCCAGGAGCACGTTCGCGGGCTTCACGTCGTGGTGCACCCATCCGGCCGCGTGGACGCGGACGAGCGCCTGCGCGAGCGGCACCGCCCAGCGCTCGATGGGCAGGAGTCGCCGCAGGTCCTTGTCGCGGATGCGCTCGCGCAGCGTCCCGCCCTGCGCCCACTCGAGCGCGAGCCATCCGTGATCGGGATCGACGTCGAACACGCGCACGATGCCGGGACCTTCGAGCTGCACCGCGACGCGGGCCTCGTGCGCGAGCTGCGTCCGGTCGCGCTCGGGCTGGTGATAGACCTTCAGCGCGACGTGGCGTCCGAGCTCGCGATCGACGGCCTCGTACACCGCGCCCGCGCCGCCGCGGCCGACCTCCCGGAGGAGATCGAACGGCGCATCCGGCTCGCGCGCGACGACGGTGGCGCCTGCGGCGATCGGCTTCTCGCCGGCGTCGAAGCCGAGCGCGCTCCGCCATCGACGGTGACGCTCGCGCGCGCCGGGATGGTCGATGTCGCGCAAGAGCACACGCTCGATGAGCGACAGCGCAGTCGGTAGATCGTTCCGCCGCTCGGCGAGATCGGCGAGGAGCACGAGGGCAGGGGCGGACGACGCGTGCGCCAGCACGCGCGCCGCGATGTCGAGCTCGCCGCGATCGACGAGCACCGAGCCGAGCGTCAGGAGGAGCCCCTCGGGCAGCGCCCGCAGCTGCGACGTGCGCACGAGCTCCTCGACCGCGCGCGCCTCGTCCGGTGTCGACCGGAGCTGCGCGAGGAGGTGGATCGCCTCGTCCGCGCCCGGGCCGCCGGGGAGACCGGCGCGCACGAGCCGCGCGATGTCCTTCTCCGCCTGCCGCGCGAACGGTTCGGGCTTCGGCGCGCTCGGCTGCGGAGCGTGCTGCACCTCGCGTTCGGGAGGAGCGATCGCTCCCTCGTCCGGCGGCGCCTTCTTCCGGAACCGATCCCAGAAGCCCATCGGCGGCTACTCTAGTCCGACCGCTCGCCGAATACTCGTACTCACCAGCTGTCGCCCGCGCCGCCGCCGCCGGTCGACCCGCCTCCGCCGCTCGACCCGCTCGACGAGCCCGATCCTCCGTCGGACCCGGTCCACGTCGAAGAGGAGGAGCCGCCACCTCCACCGCTACGCGCGTTCCGGACGATCAAGGAGATGATGTTCGCGAGGAGGAGCGGCGCGAGGAAGACGGGCGCGAGATCGAGCGGCTCGTTCCTGAAGCTCGGCGTGAAGCTCGTGAGGAGGAACGCGACTGCGGCTCCGGCGCCGAGGGCGATGCGTTTGCGACGGGCCCCTCCGAGCACGGCCCCCAGAGAGAATCCGAAAAGGAAGACCAGGCTGCCGAAACCGATCCGTTCGATGAGGAGCACGGTCGGCGAGGATGGCGGCGTTGGTTGCGCGACCACGCTCGCCGTCATCGCGCATCCGCCGAGCGCGTTGCCGATCGCGGTGGTCCCTTCGTCGATCGCCCGGAAGACGTAGCCGCCCTTCATGTTCGGCGTGACGTGATCGCGAAGAATGTGGAACGCCTCGATGTCGGGCAGGTCACCGCCGACGCCCTTGCCTGTCGCGATGAAGGCCTTTCGCTCCGCCTCGGCGATGACGAGGAGCACGCCGTTGTCCTTCGCTGCGAGTCCGAGCTTCCACGTATTGAACGTCGTGTACGCGACGTCCTCGATCGAGTTTCCGTCGAGCGACGTCGGTAGGAAGACGGCGATCTCGTTCGTCGAGCACGCTTGATACCGCCCGAGCTTCGCCGAGATGGCCTCTGCTCCTGGTTCACCGAGCTTGTGGCCGGGATCGGTGATGAATCCGGTGCGCGCCGGCGGCGCGTACGCGGCGCGCGCGGCCCCCGAAACGAGAAGGACGGCGAGGAAGGCAAAGAGACAGGAGATCGCGCGCATGGTCACCGAGCTGGAATCGCAGGACCGGAGCTCGACGGGCGTCACCCACGGATGATGTCACGTGTTCGCGGATGGCGACATCGCCGTCAGCCCGCGAGGATGCGCAACGCCGGCGCGGCGCCACGTGACGTCGCAATCGCGTCGCCGACGAGGAGCGTCGCCCGCGGCACGAGCTCGACCTCGCCGAGATACGCGTGCGTGCCCTTCGTGACGATCTCCACCCATCCGTCGGGGCCGGCGGCGAGCTCGATCCCCACCACCGGCGTCCGTGCGGGGCCGAGGCAAGCGACGTACTTCTCGCCCGCCACCACGATCTCGAACGCGCCCTCGATCTTGGTCGACGGTGCGATGCGGAACGGGACCTCGCGCCCGAGCTTCAGCTCGAGGCCGTCGCGCACGACGAGCGGGCCGGCGAGGTTGATCCCGCGGAGCTGCGTGCCGTTGCGGCTCTCGAGATCGCGCACCACCACCTCGCCGTTCTCGCGGGCGATGCGGAGGTGCTGCCGGCTCACGGCGTTCGAGGGCACCTTGATCGATCCCTCGCTCCGTCCGAGCACCACCTCGTCGCCGAGGACGACGAGCCATCGCTCGCCGGCCGCCTCGAGCGGCACGATCGGCGCCGACAGCTTGCGCGCGCGGAGGCCGTTCGCGCGCTCGCGCAGCGGCGCGTCGGCCGCGGCCTTCGCGAGCAGCTCGTCGAGCGCGGCGAGCGCCTCGCGACGCTTGCCGCAGCCGATCATCAGGTCGACGTCCTTCGCGCGATCCTCGCGCGCGCGCGACACGCGCTCCTCGTGCTGCTGGGTGGAGAGCAGGAACTCGAGCTGCTCGACGTCGCCCGCGGCCTGGAGCGCGCGGGCCTCGCCCGCCTTGTCGCCCGCTCGGCGATACGCCTCCGCGGCCTCGAGCGGCTCGCCGATCGCCTCGAGGTCCTTCGCCGCCTCGATCACCTCGTGCCGGGCGACCGCGATCACCGCGGCGTCGCCCGCGAGCGCGAGCAGGAGCTTCGCGCGGCGGAGGCGCGCCTGCTTGTTCGTGTCGGTGCCCTCGGGCGCGACGCTCGCCGCTTGCGTATAGAGCGTGAGCCGCGTGCGCGCGTCGGTCTCGCCGTCGCCCCGGAGCAGGATCACGCGCGCCACCTCGTGCGGCTGCCCGGCCTCGCCCCACAGCTCGGCGGCCTTCGCGAGGTCGCCTCTCAGCTCGGCCGCTCGCGCCGCGTTCGCCTGGCGTCCTTTCCCGAAGAAGCGATGCAAGCGATCGAAGAGAGCCACGTCCGTACCGACAAGGTGGGATGCTGCGAGATGCTGCGAGATGCTGCGAATCGCATCGGGTTCCATGCCGCAGCCCATTGACGGAACCCCTCGCATCATCGACGCTTTACGACTGCATGTCGAACCAGAACCGGCTGGGGGAGCTGCTCGTTCGGGAAAAGCTGATTTCGCTCGCCCAGTTGCGCCAGGCGCAGGACGAGCAGAATCGCTCGGGCCAGAACCTCGGTTACACGCTCGCGAAGATGGGGTTCATCAGTGATCAGGAGATCACGAACTTCCTCTCGCAGCAGTATCGCGTCCCCACGATCAACCTCGACGAGTACGAGATCGACGCCGAGATCCTGAAGCTGGTCTCGAAGGACCAGTGCGAGAAGCACCGCGTCATCCCGGTCTCGCGTGCGGGCAGCTCGCTCATCGTCGCGATGGCGGACCCGACGAACCTGCACGCGATCGACGATCTGAAGTTCCTCACCGGCTACAACATCGAGCCGGTCATCGCGAGCGAGACGGCGATCGCGAACGCCGTCGAACGCTATTACTCCGCGGGCCCCTCGTACGACGAGGTCATGGCCGGCTTCGACGAGGACGAGATCGAGTTCACCGGCGACGACGAGGAGCTGAACGTCCTCGAGCTCGAGAAGGCGAGCGAGGACGCCCCGGTCGTCAAGCTCGTGAACATGATCCTGCTCAACGCCATCAAGAAGGGCGCGAGCGACATCCACATCGAGCCGTACGAGAAGAAGCTGCGCGTGCGCTACCGCGTCGACGGCGTGCTCATCGAGGAGATGACGCCGCCGCTGAAGCTCAAGAACGCGATCTCGAGTCGCCTCAAGATCATGAGCCAGCTCGACATCGCCGAGCGCCGCCTCCCGCAGGACGGACGCATCAAGCTGAAGCTCGGCAAGGGACGCGAGATGGACTTCCGCGTCAGCGTCCTTCCCACGCTGTGGGGCGAGAAGATCGTCATGCGGCTCCTCGACAAGGGGAACCTGCAGCTCGACATGACGAAGCTCGGCTTCGACCACAAGCCGCTCGAGGACTTCTTGTGGGCGATCCGCCAGCCGTGGGGCATGGTGCTCGTCACCGGTCCCACCGGGTCGGGCAAGACGACGACGCTCTACTCCGCGCTGTCGGAGCTGAACAAGGTCGACGCCAACATCAGCACCGCGGAAGATCCCGTCGAGTACAACCTGCACGGCATCAACCAGGTGCAGATGCACGACGAGATCGGCCTGAACTTCGCGATGGCCCTGCGTGCGTTCCTCCGTCAGGACCCCGACATCATCATGGTCGGCGAGATCCGTGACTTCGAGACCGCCGAGATCGCGGTCAAGGCGGCGCTCACCGGCCACCTCGTTCTCTCGACGCTCCACACGAACGACGCGCCGGCGACGATCTCGCGCCTCCTCAACATGGGCGTCGAGCCGTTCCTCATCACCGCGTCCGTCAACCTCGTGCTCGCGCAGCGTCTCGCGCGCAAGGTCTGCGTCGACTGCCGCCAGCCGATCGAGATCGATCCGCAGGCGCTCGACGAGGTCGGCTTCACCGCCCAGCAGATCGCGATGGCGCAGGGCCGGCTGATGAAGGGCTTCGGCTGCCGCACGTGCAACGGCACCGGCTACAAGGGCCGCGTCGCGCTCTACGAGGTCATGCGCTTCACCGACGCCCTGAAGGAGATGGTCCTCCAGGGCTCGTCGACCGCGGAGCTCAAGGCCGCGGCGATCAAGCAGGGGATGCTCACCCTCCGCATGTCCGGCATCGCGAAGGTCCTCGACGGCGTCACGACGACCGAGGAGATCCTCCGCGTGACCATGGCAGACTGAGCGCCGACGAGCGCCGACGCGACGAAGCAAAGGAACGCACATGACTCAAGGCAGCGCCGATCTCCGGGTGAACCTCCACCAGCTCCTCAAGGCGATGGTGGAGAAGGGCGCGAGCGACATGCACATCACGGCGGGCGCGCCGCCGCTCCTGCGCATCGACGGCGAGGTGATCCCCCTCAAGCTGCCGCCGCTCTCTCCGGTCGACACGAAGCACCTCTGCTACTCGATCATGACGGAGGAGCAGAAGATCCACTTCGAGAAGGAGAGCGAGCTCGATCTCTCCTTCGGCGTGAAGAACCTCTCGCGCTTCCGCGCGAACATCTTCCTCCAGCGCGGCGCCGTCGCCGGCGCGATCCGAACGATCCCGTTCAAGATCCTTTCGTTCGAGGAGCTCGGGCTGCCGCCCGTCATCCAGGACATCGCCAAGAAGCCGAACGGCCTCGTGCTCGTCACCGGTCCGACGGGTTCGGGCAAGTCGACGACGCTCGCGTCGATCATCGACAAGATCAACAGCGAGGAGCGCGTCCACATCCTCACCATCGAGGACCCGATCGAGTACCTCCATCCCCACAAGATGGCGGTGGTCAACCAGCGCGAGATCGGCGCGGACACGCAGTCGTTCAAGGGCGCGCTCCGCTACGTCCTCCGCCAGGACCCGGACGTCGTGCTCGTCGGCGAGATGCGCGACCTCGAGACCATCGAGGCGGCGCTCACCATCGCCGAGACCGGTCACCTCGTGTTCGGCACGCTGCACACCAACAGCGCGGTCTCCACGATCAACCGCATCATCGACGTGTTCCCGCCGCACCAGCAGGATCAGATCCGCAACAAGCTCTCGTTCGTGCTCCAGGGCGTCGTCACGCAGCAGCTGCTCCCGCGCCACGGCGCGCCGGGGCGGTGCCTCGCGATGGAGATCATGGTGCCGAACGTCGCCATCCGGAACCTGATCCGCGAGAACAAGGTGCACCAGATCTACGGACAGATGCAGGTCGGCCAGGACAAGTTCGGGATGCTGACGCTCAATCAGTCGCTCCTGAACCTCTACCTCCGCCGCTTCATCTCGCTCGAGCAGGCGATCAACCAGTCGCTCGAGCCCGACGAGCTCAAGAACATGATCGAGCACCGCGCCAAGATGGGCATGCAGCCCGGCGGCGCGCAGCAGGCGCGCTGACGTCCGCTCGTCTTCATCACCCGCCGTAACCGCCGTAACCGCAGTACCCGCAGTTGCCAGAACCAGCCGTATCCCCCGTCCTCCGCGACGCGCTCGCGGCGGCCCCCACCTTCGTCCGCGGCGCGCCCGCGATGCCACGCGGCGGCGTGCTGCGTCGCACGCTCGCGGCCTGCTCGATCGAGGGCATGTTCGCCGAGATCGTGTCGGCGTGCGCGGGCGGCGCGGTGCTCACCGGGTGGGCGCTGCACGTCGGCTGCTCGCCGCTGCTCCTCGCGGTCCTGAGCGCGCTGCCGTTCGCCTCGCAGATCGCCCACGTCCCGGCGGCATGGCTCGTCGCGACCCGATCGGCGCGGCGCTTCGCCATCGGGACCGTGCTCCTGTCGCGTCTCGCGTACCTCGCGCTCGCGGCGCTGCCGCTGGTCGTGACCGGCCGGGCGGCGCTGCAGCTCGGCCTCGTGGCGATCGTCGCCGTCTCGAGCGTGTTCGCCGTGCTCGGCAACCACGCCTGGCAGGTGTGGATGGCCGACGTCGTTCCGGCGCCGCTCCGCGGGCGGTACTTCGGCCGGCGCATCGCGCTGTGCACCGCGGCGAGCGCGATCGCCTCCGTCCTCGCGAGCGTGATGCTCGACGACGCACGCGCGTCGGCCAAGGTCGGACCGGCGCTCTCGTGCCTCGCCGTCGTCGCGGCGATCGCCGGCGTGATCTCGGCGGTGTTCATGGCGCGGCAGCACGAGGCCCCGCCCGATCCCGCGGCGCGCCCGCCGACGCTCCGTGACGCGCTCGCGCCGCTCTCGGACCGCGCCGCGCGCGCGTTCATCGAGTACCAGGCGGCGTGGCACCTCGCGAGCGGCCTCACCGTCGGGTTCTTCGCCGTCTACCTCCTCGAGGTGCTCCACACCGGCTTCGTCGGCGTCGCGCTCCACGGCTTCGTGATGGCGCTCGCGCGCATGCTCGCCGCGCCTCACTGGGGGCGCGCGATCGATCGCGCCGGTGCGCGGGTGGTCCTGGCATGGGCCACCGCGGGGACCGCGCTCCTGCCCGCGCTGTGGGTGGCGGCGACGCCGTCGTTCCTCGCGCCGCTCGTGCTCGACGCCATCGCCGGAGGCGTCCTGCTCGGCGGTCAGTCGCTCGCCGCGCTCGCGATCCCGATGACCTTCGGGCGGCGCCGCGATCGTCCGTACTACGTGGCGAGTTTCGCGCTCACGGCCGCGCCGTCGTTCGCCGTCGGCGCGGCGGCTGCGGGCGCGCTCCTCGCGTGGATCCCGCTGCGTACGCTCTTCTTGATCGCGGTGGTCGCGCGCGTCGGCGTCGCCGCGCGGGCGTTCGCGACGCTCGACCACCGCCGCGGCGCGGGCACCCGCCGCGCGCGCTGAGCCCGCGTCACCTCACAGGCAGACGCCGCGGCCGTTCGGCTGGGCGAGACACTTGCTGCCCGCGCGGATCGATCCGCAGTCGTACGCGTCCCAGAAGCCGCCGGGCTCGCGGGGATCGCGCGTCCAGCGGTTCGGCAGCGTCCGGCTCGTGCCGCAGACGAAGATCGTCGTCGGCGAGCGCGGATCACAGACCATCTCGCCGGGATAGACCGCGGGATTGGTGTCGTCGCAGTCGTTCCCGCAGTACCACGCGTGCTCGTTCGGATCGTAGTTGCACGAGCGCGCGTCGGGGAAGCCGTCGCCGTCGCGATCGACGAGGCCGAACGTCCTGTAGTTGCAGTCCTCGTCGTGATCGTTCTCGTCGGCGACCTCGGTGTTGCCGGGGAAGCGCTTCGCGTCGCGATCGTCGCAGTCGTCGCCGCCGGTCTCCTCGCTCTTGCGTCCGTCGCCGTCGGCGTCGATCGACGGAGGGACGAGCCCGACGGTGAGGGAGAACGCATTCGACAGCGCGTTGCCGCCGGCGTCGCGCAGCGTGATCGTCACCTGGCGCGTCTTGCCGTTCGCCCACTCCTCCTTGTTCCGCACGACGACGAGGGGGACGAACGTGACGTAGCCCTCGTTCCACTCCTTGACGAACATGTTGAGCGGCTTCGGGCCGAGCGCCGGGTCGCGACGGAACTTTGCGACCGCCGCCCGGCCCGCGGTACAAGCGGAGGCCATGGCGATCATGCGCGCGAAGCGGACGGTCTCGATCGGCAAGACGCCCAAGGCGAGCGCGCCGCCGGCCTCCGGCACGTTCGCCGCGCGCGGGTTCGTGCTCGACGTCCCCTTCGCCATGCGCGGCGTCGCCACCGCGAACGGCGCGCGCTGGGAGCCGGAGCGGAGCGTCTTCGTCTACCGCGGCGCCGCCCTGCCGGCTGGCCTCGAGCCCTTCCGTCCCGCGCCGTACTCGTGGGAGGCGCGCGTGCAGCGCGAGCTCGATCGCGATGCGGGCCCGATCGCGCCGTCGAAGCCGACCGCGTCGATCACGCCACGCGCCCACCAGACCGAGGCCGTCCGCGCGATCGTCTCCGCCCACGCGGCGAAGCGCCCGGGATTCCTTCTCGCCGACGACGTCGGCCTCGGCAAGACCATCTCCGCGTGGGACGCGATCCGGCGCATGCCCGGCATCGAGAGCGTGCTCGTCGTGTGCCCGCTCGCGGTGGTCGCGCACTGGCGGCGCACGATCGAGGCGATGGGCGACGCCGGCAAGGACATCGTCATCCTCAACTACGACCGCCTCGGCAAGCTGTTCGAGGTGAGCGCGGAGGCGCGGAAGAAGATCCGCTCGAAGAAGGGCCTCGCGCGCGCCGGCACCGCGCCCGAATTCGACGTGATCGTCTGGGACGAGAGCCATCGCTGCAAGAACCCGACGGCCGCGCGCTCGAAGCTCGCGGCGAAGCTCACCGCGGAGGCCGGCTTCTGCCTGTGGCTCTCGGCGACGGCCGGGCAGAACCCGCTCGAGCTGTCGTACCTCGCGCCGCTCCTCGCGAGCGTCACCGGCAGCCGCGCCGCCGATCTCCGCGACTTCGAGGCCTGGTGCCAGGACCAGGGGCTCGGCCTGAAGCGCGGCGCGTACGGCAAGTGGGAGTGGCGGGGCGACGCGGGCGACTGCGCGAAGGTCCGCGCGATGCTGTTCGATCCGCAGCGGGGCGCGCCCCCGGCGGGCCTCCGCCGCCGTCCGGAGGACATCGCGGGCTGGCCGGAGATCAACCGCATCCTCACGCCGATCGAGCTCGATCCCGAGGCGCGTGCACTCTACAAGCAAGCCTGGACGGAATTCCGTCAGGCGATGGAGCTCGCGCCGCGCGGCCGCGATCCGAAGTCGGCGCTCGCGGCCACCCTGCGCCTCCGCCAGAAGAGCTCGCTCATCCGCGTGGCCGGGACGGTGGAGCTCGCGCGCGAGCTCCTCGACAACGGCCATCAGGTCGCCGTCTCGGTCGCGTTCTCCGAGACGCTGAGCGCGCTCCGCGCCGCGTTCGAGGCCGAGGGCTTCGCGTGCGCGGCGATCCACGGAGCGGTGCCGGCGGCGCAGCGCGAGGCCGAGCGCCTCGCGTTCCAGCGCGGCGAGCGGCCGGTCGTCCTCTTCACCGTCGAGGAGGGCATCTCGCTCCACCAGGGCGAGCACGTGGACGTCCCGCGCTCGGAGATCATCCACGACCTCCGCTGGTCGGCGATCCAGATGGCGCAGATCGAAGGGCGCTGCCATCGCGACGGCCGCTTCGCGCAGGTCTACTGGGCGTACGCCGACGCCACGATCGAGGACCGCATCGCGCGCGTGGTCGCGCGGCGCATCCAGTCGATGAAGGAGATGATCGGCGACGACGTGGAGACCCTGCGCGAGATCGAGCGGCTGCTCGACGACGCGACCTCGGGCAGATAGCCCATCGCCAGCCGCTCGCCCGCGTTGCGGGGCACGAGCGCGATGCCGCGGTCTCGCGGAGAGTGGACGAGGTGCTCGCGGAGCTCGAGGAGCAGGACCTCGATTCCGTTGCCCCCCTTCGCGCTGCACGCCGTGACGAGGGCACCGAGCGGTAGCCCGTCAGGGGGATGTCGTCCGGGTGTCGCTCCCGGCGGCACGCGGCTCTGCGCAGCGCGTCTCGCCGAGGTCTGGACGGGCGTTCGTCTCTCGTCTGCGAGCCGGACGAGGCCGCGCCATGAGCGAGGCGATGCGATCAGCGCGGCGCGAAGGCGGACAGGGCCGTCGCGAGCCGATCGACGTGCTCGGCGGGTAGCCCGGTCTCGGCGAGATCCTCTTTCGCGCGCGCGAGCACGGCGTCGCGCGACGTCCCGCTCGGGACGCGCACGAGCAGGAACGCCATGCGCGCGGTGATCCGCGCGATCGCGGGGCGGAGATCCCGCTCGAGCGAGAACGGCGCCGAGTCGGGGCCGGCATCGGCCTCCTGGACGGCCTTCGCCGCCTCGATCTGCGCGCGGAAGAACGCGTCGATGCGCTCGGCCGGAGGCGTGGCGACGCCGTGGGCCTTCGCCGCGCGGGCGACCACGTCGCGCGCCGCCGCGAGGACGCGCTGTTCCTGCGCGGCGTCTTCGACCGCGCGGCCGGTCTTCTTCTTCGCCGCGGCGACGAACGGCATGAGCGCGAGGCGCTCGGCCGTCGCCGCGAGCAGCGCATCGACCGGGCGCGCGGTCGGGCCGTCTCCGCCCGGGCCGAGCCACTTCGCCCGGAGCGCATCGAGACGTCCGCTCTCCTCTTCGGCGAGCAGCCACGCGTCGAGCTCCTGGCCGAGCTCGGGGCGATCGGCGCGGACCCACAGAGCGGTGACGTCGCGCGTGAGCGGACCGATCGCCTCGATCCCGCCGAGGCCTTCCTTCCAGCGTGGAGCCTCGAAGGTGTTGGTCATCGCCGCGTCGGCCTCGCCGCGTGCGAGCGCGTCGCGCACGCCCTGGTTGTCCGCGATCGCGCGCACGTCGGCGTGATGGAGGAGCCTCCGCGCGACGCGCTCGAGGTGGCCGCCGCGGTTCACCACGACGCGGAGCTCGGGCCGATCGA
>JBDHVD010000277.1:0-11369 GCA_039809525.1 Labilithrix sp.
GCGAAGCCTCCCGCCGACATCGGCGGCATCGCCGCGGCCGGCCTCGGCATCGCGCGGGCCGCCGGAGGCGGCGGCGCGCCGGGCGGCATCATCGGCATGCTCATCATGCGCATGACGCCTCCGGTGCGCGTCTGCCTCTGCTGGAACATCGTCCAGCCCGCCGGCGCGCTGACGGGGACCACGCGCGTCTCCGGCATCGCGTTCTGGCGGCGATCGCCCGTGCGCTTCTCGACGACGAGGAACGACGTGTACTTCGACGAGACGCGGTGCTGCTTCGCCAGGTCGACGATGCGCTGCTTCATCGTGTCGGCGCGACGGCCCGTCACGATCGCGCGCTCGAGATCGCGGACGCGCGCCTGCGCCCAGAGCTTCGCCACGACCGGGCGGTCCGCATGGTCCGGGAGATCGATCGGCACCTCGAGGTAGAAGCTCTCGCCGTCCTTCTTGCCCCGGATCTCGATCGCGCCGCGACCGGAGGACTCGTACGTGCCGAAGAGCGACAGCGGCTCGCCGTCGACGAGCGCCTTCGGCTCGCCCGGCGCGGTCTCGCCGACGTCGACGCCGCGGAAGGTGATCTTCAGATCGGTGACGCGCGGGGCGGTGGCGCGCGCGAACTGCGCGACGACCTTGTCATCGACGCGCTCGCCCGGGTGGATCGACTCGACGGCGCCGCCGGTGCGGTCGGCGAGCGACTGGAGGAGCGCGTCGGACACGTTCGTGCCGATGCCGAACGAGTACACGCGCGAGGCGCCGCCGCCGCGCCGATCGAGGAAGCGGGCGAGGATCTCGTCCTCGTTGCCCACCTGCCCGTCGGTGAGGAGCACCACCACACCGTCCGGCGCGAGGCGCGCGGCCTCGAGCATCGGCTCGAGCAGCTCGGTGCCGCCGCGCGCGTCGACCGACGAGAGCCAGGCGTCGGCCCGCTGGAGCGTCGCCTGGGTGAACGGCACGAGCTCCGGCGCGAAGCCCTCGATCCGATCGTCGAACGCGAGGATCGCGAACCGGTCGCCCTCGCGGAGCTGGCGGAGGCAGAGCCGCAGCGCCGTCCGCGCCTCGTCCATCGACGCGCCGCCCATCGAGCCCGAGCGGTCGATGAGGAACACGACGTCGTTGCGGCCGCCGCGCTTCGTCTGTCCGCCGCCGAGGTCCGGGACGATCGATAGCGCGAACACGCCCTGCCCGCCGGCGCGGTGCGCGACGACGCTCGCGATCGGCGTGACGCTCGACACGGCGCTCGTGGGGAACGCGGTCACCACCACGTCGCGATCGAGCGGCGCCTCGCGCTGGGTGAAGCGGACGATCGTCTTGTCGCCCTCGCGGACCTTCACGATCGCGTGCGACGGGCTCTCCACGTCGACGCTGACGCCGAGGTCGAAGGTGACCTCGATCGCGAGGCCGTAGGCGACGCTCCCGATCGGCGGGGAGATGCGGTCCGCGTCGGGCACGCGCGAGGTCGGATCGGCGGTGCCGTGGCCGGTGCGATCGCCCTGGGCGGCGCCCGGCATGTAGCGCGGCGCGACCACCGTGGGGATGCTCCAGCGGACCGCGCCCTCGTCGGCGGCGATCGGCTCGACGTACTCGAGCTCGAGGATCGTCTCCTCGCCGGGGAGGAGGTTGCCGACGTTCGCGGTGAAGACGTTCGGGCGCTCCTGCTCGACGAGCGCCGCGCCGTGGCCGGCGGTGATCGCGTCGTCGTACTCCTTGAACGCCTGTTCGCGCTCGTGGACCTCGCCCTCGAGGCGCCGCCCCCCGACCTCCATCACGAAGCCGGTGACCACCGCGCGGGACGGCAGGGGGAACGTGTAGACCGCCTCGATCGCGCGCGGCTCGTCGTTGCGATAGCGCTGCCGCACCACGGCGCGCGCGTGACCCGCGAGCACCTCCGCCTTCACGTCCACGCCGAGGAGAGGAACCGCCCCCGCCCCGCCCCTCAGACCCGCGTTCATCTCCATTGCTTACGCTCCTTCTTTCACGCTCGAAATCAGTTTCAAGATCTGGTCGGCGAGCGCCTTCGACTCCGGCGGCGCGTCGTCGGCGACGTTCAGCGACAGGCCGCGCCCGAGCTCGTGGTGGTGCCAGGTGCTCGCCTTCGCCTCGTGCTCCTCCCGCTTCGGTACGGGCGAAGGCACCGGGACGTTCTTCGCCCGCTCGGCGTGCGCGAGGCGCTCGATCGCCTCGATCGCTTTGCCCTCGAGCTCGGCCGCGATCGCGTCGAGCGGGAGGTACGCCTCCTGGAGCTTCCGGATCGCGCGCAGGCGCACCAGGTGCTCGTGGCCGTACGTGCTGTCCTTGCCCCGGAAGACCGGCGGCGGGAGCAGCCCGCGCTGCACGTAATAACGAACCGTGCGCGGCGACGTCCCCGCCGCCTTCGCCAGCTCGTCGAGCTTGTACGAGGTCTCGCTCACCCCACGAATCTGATACGTGACACCATAACTGTCAAGTCGACACCTCGCATTTGCCGCGTCCTCCTCGCCTGGTGGAGGGGCCGCCGCCGCACCCGTTTTTTGGCCGCGGGCGCACGGGGGTAGTAGAGGAGGAGGTCATGCGGGCCTTCGCGCTCCTGGTGGCCGCCGCTGCCCTCGCCGGCACGGTCGCCCTCGCCTGCGGGACCGATCCGGTCGGCGTCGAGACGTGCCGTCGGATCGAGCAGGTCCGGTGCGAGAGCGCGCCCGCCTGCGGCATCGATCTCGGCCAGCCCGTCCATCGCGGCGACGATCCGAAGAGCGCGGTCGCTGCGTGCATCCGCTACTACGACGACGCGTGCCTCCACGGCCTCGCGGCGCCGGAGGATCCGGGCAGCGTGAAGACGCAGGCGTGCGTCGACGCGATCGCGAACGGGAGCTGCGACGTCGTCAAGTCGCCCGAGACGCACCCCGACTGCGCGTTCCTCGTGCCGCCGCCGCCGCCCCCGCCCGCGCCGACCCCGGCTCCGGTGGTCGACGCCGCCGTGCCCGACGCCGCGCTGCAGTGATCAGTCGTCCGGGTCGACGTCGATCGTCACTTCGCTGGTGACGTCGAACGCGCCCTCGAGGAGGGACTCGATCGGCGCCTCGGACGGGTCCTCGTCCTGCTCGATCGCCTGGACCGGCACGCGCACGCGATCGGCATGCATGCGGTCGTCGAGCTCGACGCGCCAGAACGACGGATCGTCGCCGCTCCGGCAGCCGAGCGTGAGCGAGGGCGACGCGAGGATGGTGAAGTTCGAGCCTGCCGGCTGGCGCTGCTCGCTCACGTGGCGATGGCCATGCAGCACCGCGGTGACGCCGATCGCGTCGAAGCACTCGGCCACCGACCGCGCGTCGTCGAGGCGCATGCCGATCTCGCTGGGCGCCCGCTTGCCGACGCCGTGCGGGAGCGGGACGACGTGGTGGTGGATGCACACGAGGCGATGCCGCGCGCGCTTCCATTCGGCGCGCTGCCCGACGTCGCGGAGCCACGCGAGCTGCTGCGGGCCGACGGCGCCGTTGTGCCGGAAGAACCGCCGCTGGGGGCGCGCACACGTGTCGAGCCCGACGATGACCGTGTCCGCGGCGGGAAGCGACTTGACCCAGCCGCCGTGCTCGTGGAGCTCGAGCCCGAGCCGACCGGCGAACGCGCGCCACGCGGCGCGCTTCGTGGCGTGCGTGGGCTTCGGCCGGCTGCTCCCCCGCATCGGGAACAGGTAGAGGTCGTGGTTTCCGGGAATGGCGAAGAGCATCCCCTTGTCCTTCCACCGAGCGAACGCCGCCTCGATCAGCTCGTAGCCGGCGCCGTCGTCGGTGAGATCGCCCGTGATGACCACGGCGTCGGGCTTCGCCTCCTCGATCGCCGCGACGGCGCGGAGGAGGCGGATGTTCGAGTTGCGCGGCGTCCCCTCGAACAGGGTGCGCAGCGCGCCGGCTCCGGGCACGTGACGCGCGAGGACCGCTGCGCGGCGCGCCTCGAGCCGGCAGGCCTTCGCCGCGGCGCGCTCGACGGGATCGAGCATGCCCGAGCCCTGCTTCACCGAAGGGATGGGGTGCGCGAAGCCCTCGGGATCGACGAGGCCGATCTTGCCGCGGCGCTTGCCCTTCTCGTGGACGACGCGCCAGCCGGCCTCCTCCCAGACGACCTCGAACCTGCCGGAGTCCACGGCCTGGACGTTCACGCTGCGCTTCACCACGCGCAGGCGGTCGTGGAACGTGTCGCCGAACTCGGAGACGTGCAGATCCGAGACGTGCGCGAGGACGAAGCTCATCACCCTTCCAGCGCGCGCCCGCGCGCTACATGCCTGCGAGGATCTTGAACGAGTCGCCCTCGGGGATGAGCTCGAGGCGGTTGTCCGCGACCGTGTGCTTCCACTCCTCGCCCTTGAGGCCCGGCATGCGGTAGCTCGCGGAGTAGCTGTACTCGACCATGACCTTCTTGTTCTCTTCGAACGTGACCTTCCGGTAGCGGATCTCGTAGCGGATGGTCTGCGTCTTGACGAACGTCGCGGTCAGGTAGTCCTTGAGACCCTCGAAGTCGATGTCGTCCTCGGGGTTCGTGTTGCCGCCGTCCTCGTAGTAGCGCGGGCTCGCCATCTTGAGGAGCTTGCCGACGTCCTTGTCCTCGACCGCGTGCCGGTAGTCCTCGCAGAACGCGATGACCTTGCGGTTGTCGCTCGAGTCCTCCACGTCGGTGTTCGGGATGTACGTCTTCGAGCAGCCCGCCGAGGCGAACGCGGTGAGCACGAGCGGGAGGGCGAGCAGCTTCTTCATTTCGGGTCTCGGGGTCGGAAACAGGAAAGACCTCTAGCGCATTCCACGGAGGTCCGCGCGATTCCAGCGATTAGAGCCAGAACAGGCGGGCAATGGCAAATCCTCCCCACGGCAGCGCGGCCTCGAGGACGTCGGGGCGGCGCTCGCCCGCGAGCGGGACGAGGGCGGCATGGGCGTGCATCGGGGCGCTCGGCCGCGCAGAGGGCGCCACCGGCGCCGGATCGAGGTGGACCTTCGCCTCCACGAGCCGCGCGGCGAGCGGCTCGCGCGCGACGAGGACGGCGACGGCCCCGGAGCGCGTGCCCGGCGCGGTGCGCTCGGACGCCGGCCCGGCCTCGTCGGCCGCGACGACGACGATCCGCTCGGCGACGCCGGCGCGGACGAGCGCTGCCGCACTGGCGATCGCCTCGATGCCGCCATGAGGCCCGCCGCCGACCGCGAAGGCCGGACCGGTGAGCCCGAACGCGATCGCCGCCTCCCCCGCCGAGGCGTTCGGCGTGGTGTACGGGAAGCGCCTCGGCTCGGCGCGCGCGGCACCGGCGGTGCGCATGCGCGCGAGGTACGTGGCGTTCGTCTCGAGCGTGGCGAGCCCGTGGCCGACGACGATCCCGGCGCCCTTCAACGGCCCGACACGGTCCTCGAGCGCGGCCACGGCGGCGATGGTGAGCCGGACGAGCTCGTCGCCGCGCGCGATCCGGTCCTCGGGGTACCCCGTGCGCTCGGCCAGGGCCTTCGCGTCGGGGACGCGCGCGCCGTCGACGTGGACCGCGCGCGACACGTGGACGTCGGAGGGCGCACGCGGGCTCGCCGGCGGCGCCTCGCGGGTGAGGACGAGCGCGGCGTTCGCTCCCCCGAACGCCGACGCGAGCTTGAGCGACGTGCGGAGATCGCCGCGCTCGGACACGTCGAGCACGCGGAGGTCGCGCTCGATCGGACCTTCGCCGTGCGAGGCCGGTGCGAGCCCGCGCGTCATCGCGTCGATCGCCGCGAGCGTCTCGAGCGCGCCGGCCGCTCCGAGCGTGTGGCCGACCGTCCCCTTGAACGCGTGCACCACCGGCCGCTTCGCCTCGCCGCCGAGGACCGCCTCGATCGCGAGCGACTCCGCGGCGTCGTTGAACGAGGTGGCGGTGCCGTGCGCGCTCACGAGATCGATCGAGCCCGGCGCCGCCGACGCGTCGTCGAGCGCCTGCCGCGCCGCCCGCGCGAGCCCGCCGCCCGTGCGATCGGGCGCGGTGAGGTGGGTCGCGTCGCACGACGCGCCGAAGCCGGTCACCCACGCGCGCGCGCGCTCGCGCTGCCGGACGAGGGCGAGGACCGCCGCGCCCTCGCCGAGCGCGAGCCCGTCGCGCTGCGTGCGGAACGGCCGCGGCCCCGGGGTCGCCGACGTCGCGCGGAGCACCTCGAAGCCGGACGCCACGAACGGGCCGAGCGCGTCGTAGCCGCCGCACAGCGCGACGTCGCACGCGTCCTCGAGGAGCCACGCGCGCGCGAGGCCGATCGCGATGGTGCTCGAGGCGCACGCCCCGAGCACGTGCGCGAACGGCTCGAAGATCATCGGGCGCGCTGCCGCGAGCACCGGGCCGAGGTACGTGCCCTCGATCGGCAGCCCCTGATCGGCGGGCGTCCGCTCGAACGTCCGCATGCCGCCGCTCGACGTCCCGATCGCGAGGCCGACGCGCTTCTCCCACCAGCCGGGCAGCGCATCGTCGAGCTGGCGCGCGCACGCGTCGAGCGCGCGCTCGAGCAGGACGGTCGCGCGATCGCGTCCGGCGGGCGCTTCCATCGGGACGCGCCCGCAGTACGGACGGACGAGGCCCGCGGCGGCGAGCTCGTCGTCACGCATCACGCGCGTCGGGGCTCGCTCACCCGGCGCCGCGCAGGCGAACGCGGACTCCCCTTCTCCGAGCGCGCTCGAGGCGCCCCAAGCGACGACGGCGCATGCGCGGCCGCTCACAGCGACGTCCCCTTCTGGTCCTCGTCGGGATCGGCGAAGGCCGCCGGATCCGGCTCCTCCGCCATGACCTCCTCGACGACCACGTCCACGCGGAGCCCGTACGTCCCGTCGACGTAGCGCCCGCGCGAGCCTGCGCGC
This sequence comes from Labilithrix sp., assembly GCA_039809525.1. Lineage (GTDB taxonomy): Bacteria > Myxococcota_A > Polyangia > Polyangiales > Polyangiaceae > Labilithrix. The sequence goes on from JBDHVD010000277.1 coordinate 6,811, forward strand.
GGCGTGATCCCGCGGCCGAGCCACTCGATCCCTTCGAGCGCGTCGCCCTCCTTCCTCACCGCGAGGAAGCGCCGTCCGTCGGTGCGCACGGTGACGAAGGCGTCGCCGTCTCGGAGCAGCCACGCCGACTCCTTCGCGTCCGAGTGCGCGATGAGCAGCCGCCCGCCGAGGGGATCGAGGAACCACCAGCGGAGGAGGCCGATCGGCAGCCCCCGCGCCTCCGCCGGATCGTGCCCGCCGCGCTTCTCGAGCTGGATCCCCGGCACGGCGAAGCGGAAGCGATCCTTCGTCACCCAGACGTCGAGCGCGGTCGTGCCGCCGGGACCGACGAGCATCATCCGCGCGGCGCGATCCGGGCTGACGGCGACCGCGCCCCGCGCCTGGTACTGCCGGCCGGATCGCGGATCGGTGATCGCGAGGCGCACGCGCTCGACGTACGGCCGGGCCGGCTGCTCGGCGCGCACGTGCGCGAGCCGCTCGCGAGACAGCGCCCACTCGCGCTGCGAGACCTCGGCGGTCTTGATCGCGCGGTCGCGCTCTCCGCGGATGGTGGCGTACGAGCCCTTCGGCCAGACGCGCGGACCGCACGCCGTGCTCGCGACCGCGCACGCGAGGACGAGCGCGCGCCTCATGGCACCAGGATCCCGGCGTAGCCCCAGCCGCGATCGCTGCCGGCGAACAGCGCCGCGGGGGCCTCGCGCTTCACGATCACGTCGACGGCCCGGACGATCGCGATCGCGCCCATCGCCTCGTGCGTGCCTTCGTCTCTCCCGACGAGCACCCGGCGGCAGGCGCGCCACGGCGACGCCTCGACCGCCGCGAGCGCACGCGCGCTCGGGTTCGCCAGCACCACGACCGCACCGTCGGGCGGCGGCGCGACGTTCGCGAGCGGCTCGACGTCGTCGGCCCACGCGACCACGTCCGTGATGCGCGCGAGCACCGGTCGTCCGGGCGCGCGCGGCGCGTCCTCGGCCTCGAGGACGAGCGCAGCAGCCCCCTCGCGGCGAGGGGCGCTCGCGTGATCGACGTTCTTGAAGACGACGCTGAGCACCGCGTCGACGATCGCGCTCTTCTCCTCCGCGGCGGCGACGCACATGCGATCGACCTCGCGATCGGCGACGAGCTCGAAGCCCTGCACGAAGGCGCACTCGCCCGACGTCGAGAGGTCCGCGACGACGAACGCGGGCCCGCCGAGGCCGAGGTAGATCGACGCATGCCCCGCCGGCGAGCTCGGGACGAGCGTGGGGAAGTCCGCCGGGCTGGCGAGGCGCGGCCCCTTCTCGCGGAGCCGGCGCATGAACGCGCTCGTCGCGTCGAGCGCGCCGAACGCCGAGCCGAGCACGAGGCCCATGTCCTGCTCGGGAGGCTGTCCGCCCAGCGCGCGCTCGCATGCCACCACCGTCATGCGCGACGCGCGATCGAGGCGGCGCGCGCGCTCGGCGTCGAGCGCGTCCTCGCCGATGACGACGGCCTCGCTCCCGGGCTCGGGCATCACCGACGCACGGCCGGTGATCACCACGGCCCTCCGCGCCGGCGGCTCCGGCGCCGCGCGGTCGGGCGCGCCGAGCACGAGCACCGTGTCCATCCCGCCGAACCCGAACGAGCTGGTGATCGCCGCGCGGATCGGACGCCGCTCGGCGGACGTCACGTGCACGAGCGGACACTCGGGATCGGGCTCCTCGAGGCCGCCCGTGGGAGGGACGGTCCCGTGCGCGATCGCGAGCGCGGTCAGCACCGTCTCGACCGCCCCGGCGGCCGCGAGCGTGTGGCCGATCTGCCCCTTCGCGCTCGACACCGGGACGCGCTTCGCCTCCTCCGCGAGCACGCGCGCGATCGCCTTCGACTCCATCGGATCGTTGAGCGGCGTCCCCGTCCCGTGCGCGTTCACGTAGTCGACGTCCGCCGGCGTCAGCCCCGCCCGCGCGAGCGCGGCGGCCATCGCGCGCGCCGGGGCCGATCCCGTCGGCTCCGGGTTCGTGATGTGGTGGGCCTCCGATCGCGCGGCCCATCCCAGGAGCGTGCACACTGCACGTTTCCCGCGCCGCGCGGCGTGCTCCGCGCGCTCGAGCACGACGAAGCCCGCGCCCTCGCCGAGGGTGAGGCCGCGGCGCCGCCGATCGAACGGCCGCGCGCCCGCCGGATCGATCGCGCCGAGCGCGTTGAAGCCCGCGAGGGTCACCCGGCAGAGCGCGTCCGACGCGCCGCACACCACCGCGTCGGCGAGCCCGAGCTCGATCCACGTCGCGCCGACCATGATGGCGTTCGCGCCGCTCGAGCACGCGCTCGACAGCGACCGCGTGCGCACGAACGGTCCGAGCTCGCGCGCCAGCCGATCGGTCGCGGCGCTGAGCGGGTGGCTCAGCATGCGCGAGAGCGCGCGCTCGCGCGCGACCGGATCCACGCCCTCCGGACCGAGCAACACGGCGAGGAGCGACTCGGTCTCGAGCATGCCCGCCGTCGTTCCACCGACGACGAGTCCGAGGCGGAGGCCGCGCGGAAGCCCCGCATCGTGCATCGCCTCGCGCGCGGCGCGGAGCGCGAGCTCGCCGGTGCGCGAGTACGGCGTCCCCTCGCAGGAGGCGATCCCGTCGACCTCGGCGACGAGCTTGCTGCGGTAGCCGTCGGCTTCGAAGATCGTCAGCTCGCGGAACCCGCGGTCGCCGCGCACGAGGCGCTCCCACGTGGCCGGCGCGGTCCCGCCGAGCGCGGTGATCGCCCCCAGCCCGGTGACGGCGATCGTCACGGGACGTCAGTCCTTGCTGGACTGCTCGCGCTGCACGAACGCTGCGAGCGAGCTCACCGAGGCGAAGATCGGGCGGGCCTCGTCGCCCTCGGGCACGCGCACGCCGAACTTCTCCTCCACCAGCATCGCGATCTGCAGCGCGTCGAGCGAATCGAGCCCCAGCCCGCCCGAGCCGAAGAGCGGCGCCTCGTCGTCGATCCCGTCGGCGGTCTTGCCGGCGAGATTCAGCTCCGACACCAGGAGATCCTTGATTTGCCGTTTCAGGTCGGGTGCTTGCATCGCTAGCAGAACAAGCAAGAAGCCTGCCTCTCCGAGTATCACGGTCGCAGCGTTTCGCCAATCTCGACCGCTTCCGTGACCGGCCTGGCATGCGCTACTACTGCGGCGCGGAGGTCACAGAACCATGGGCACGCTCGTGAACTACATGACCGAGAAGGGCGTCGCGGTGCTGACGCTGAACGATCCCCCGGCCAACGCGTACAGCTACGAGATGCTCAAGGAGCTCGACCAGTACATCCTCGAGGCGCGCTTCGACAACGACGTGCACGTCCTCGTGATCACCGGTCACGGCGAGAAGTTCTTCAGCGCCGGCGCGAACATCAACATGCTCCGCGAGGCCGACGCGACCTTCAAATACTACTTCTGCCTCCACGCCAACGAGACGATCAGCCGGCTCGAGCACACGCCGAAGCTCGTCATCGCGGCGATCAACGGCCACTGCGTCGGCGGTGGGCTCGAGATCGCGCTTGCGGCCGACATGCGCATCGCGCGAGCGGGCGAGCACTCGCTCGGTCTGCCCGAGGTCGCGCTCGGCGTCCTCCCCGGCACCGGCGGGACGCAGCGCCTCTCGCGGCTGCTCGGCAAGTCGCGCGCGATCGAGCTCATGGTCGAAGGCGCGAAGATGAGCGTCGCGCGCGCGGCCGAGCTCGGGATCGTCAACAAGGTGTGGAGCGCGGAGTCGAACGACGAGTTCTTGCGCAAGGTCGTCGACTACGCGCACGGGTTCTGCCCGCCGAACGGCGCGGCGATGGCCGTCGGCCGGATCAAGCGCGCGGTCCAGAGCGGCATGGAGATGAGCCAGGAGCAGGGCCTCGCCTTCGAGCGCGAGCTGCAGGCCGAGCTGTTCGCGTCGAGCGACGCGAAGGAAGGCCTGAACGCCTACGTGGCGAAGAAGAAGCCGAGCTTCCGCGGCCGCTGACGCTTCACTGGCAGATGCACGGGTCGAAGTGCCCCTCGACGCACTTCTTCACCCCCTTGCCGCCGTCCTCGCATCGGCAGAAGACGTACGCGTCGGGCACGCAGCGCTCCGAGCCTCCGTCCGCGTCGGGATCCACACGCACGGACTCGGTCCCGCCGCCGTCTGCGCCGCCCTTCTCGTCGGCGCCACCGCTGCAGGCCGAGAGCGTGGTCGCCGCGATCCCGGCGACGAGCACCACGGAGTGAAGGCGCGCGGCCGTGGTCGAAGTCATCGCGCGACTTCTATCACGCATGACCGCCGACGGCCGCTCAACCGGCGCGGGCGAACAGCTTCGCGTAGTAGTCGCTGATCGCGTCGCCGCCGAGGCGCGTGAAGAACGTCGAGTACGCCATCCAGATCGCGAGCCCGTTGAGGTCGCGGAACATGGGCGGCAGGTATTGCGGCGGCTTCACCACGCCGTCGTTCACGCGCCGCGCAAGCACCGGAACGTCCTCGTGCGCGACCTTCCCGCAGAAGAGGAACGGGATGAGATCGACGCGGTTGTGCTGGATGGCGCTGCGGATGAAGGCGTAGTTGAGGACGACGCCCTTGCAGTAGCAGGCGTCCTTGGTGAACGGC
>JBDHVD010000278.1:0-11360 GCA_039809525.1 Labilithrix sp.
GAGCGCGTCTGCGAGCACGCCGGTCACCGCATCGATCGCGGCGCGTCCGGCGCCGGCGAAGCCGCGGCCGCCGGCCCCGGCGACGGCGCCGGTCGTGACGCGCGAGGCGCCGGCCTCGCCGGTCGTGCCGCCGGCGAGCGCGACGGTGGGGCGTGGGATGACGGCGACGGACCTGCCATGACCGAGCTCGATCACGAGAAGATGTGGACGTACCTGCGCGACCTCCTCGGGCGGGTGTGCGGAGTGCTCGACGGGGACGCGGTCATGGCCGACGGGCTCGACAGCATCCTCGATCTCCTGAACGCCGATCGCGGCATCGTGTTCCTCGTCGAGGGCGACGGCACGTCGCGCGCCGTCGCCGGTCGGCGCGAGCGCCGGCCGATCGCCGATCTCGAGAGAGAAGAGATCGGCAAGACGTTCGTGCGCCAGGCGCTCGCGACCGGGCGCTACGTGCGCTTCGATCGCCTGATGGATCAGCCCGTCTCGGCGAGCGCGCACTCGCTCGGGATCGTCGCCGCGCTCGCGGCGCCGCTCGCGGTCGCTCCGGACGGGCGCGCGCGGGGCGTCATCTACGTCGACTTCCGGGATCGGCGGCGCGTCGTCGAGGACCGGCACGTCGAGCTGTTCCTCACGGCGGCGACGGTCTTCGGTCTCTTCCTCGAGCAGGAGCTGCGCAACGAGCGCGTGCGCGGTGAGCTCACCGAGGCGAAGCGGCACTCGGTGGAGGCGCGAGCGCCCATCGCACTCGACGACCTCCTCGGATTCCCCTCGCTCGCCCGTGTGCGCGAGGAGGTCGGCCTCGCGGTGCGTTCGTCCGCGCCCGTGCTCGTGCTCGGCGAGTCGGGCAGCGGGAAGACGATGCTCGCACACGCGATCGCCGAGGCGAGCAAGCGCCGTCCCGTCGTGCGCGTGATGCTCGGCGCGAGCGACGACCTGAACACGATCACCTCCGAGCTCTTCGGACACGAGCGCGGGGCATTCACGGGGGCGGGGACGAAGCGCGTCGGCCTCGTCGAGTTCGCGAACGGTGGGACGCTCGTGCTCGACGAGCTGCTCAACCTGCCGGCCAACGCGCAGCGCCTGCTCCTCGACTTCGTGCAGTTCGGGACGTTCCGTCCTCTCGGATACGACCGTCAGGAGCCGAAGCGCGCCGACGTCCGGATCATCGCGGCGACGAACGGGGACCTGCGCGGCGCGATGCGGGAAGGACGTCTCCGCGAGGACCTCTACCACCGCCTCGCTCACATCGAGATCGAGATGCCTCCCTTGCGTGCCCGCCGCGGCGACGTCCCGCTGCTCGCGGAGCGCTTCCTGCGTGCGGCAGATCCGGCGCGCGAGTGGGCGCTCTCCCTCGACCTGCGTCGTCTCCTCGTCTCCCCTGGGCTCGCGTGGGCGGGCAACATCCGGCAGCTCGAGCGTGTCGTCTTGCGCGCCCGGGAGCGCGCCGTCGCACGCGATCCGGAGGCGACGACGCTCATGCCGGCGCACCTCGACGCGCGGGATCTCGGAGAGCCGGCGACGGTCGAAGAGCCCGTGGCGGTCGAGGCGCCGATCGGGACGAAGTGGCAGGAGCTCCAGTCCGAGCGCGCACGGCTCGACGAGCGGGAGAAGGACCTCCTCCGCGAGGCGCTCGACCGGGCGCGCGGCGTCGTCGCCCACGCCGCGCGCGATCTCGGGATCGCGCGGACCACGCTCTCGCACCGTCTCGACGCGGTCGGCCTCCGGTCGCCGAAGGGCTGACGAACCCTCGTCGCGCCGGCGACGAACCGTCGTCACGGGCGCACCCGCAGCGCGAGATCTCCGGCACTTGGCCAGGATGGCGACGCGGCACGGCCATTGAAGTGGAGCTCGAGCACAAGGAGACCCACTGAAAATGACCTCGTCTCGTCTCGTCGCGTCGTTCGTCGTTGCCCCGTTCTTCCTCGTCGCATGCTCGGCCTCGACTCAGGGCGAGCAGCTCGAGCCTGGGCCCACGCCGGCGCCCGTCGTGAAGGAGGCAGAGCTCGAGGACGTCGACGCCTGCGCGCGCATCTGCGCCCGTCACGTCACGTGCGACAACTCCGTGGATGCCGACACCTGCAAGGCGCGATGCGAGAACACCAATGCGCTCTTCCTCTCGAAGGTGAATCCCGAGTTCGAGCGCGAGTTCGTCACGTGCATCGACGGCGTCGCCTGCCGAGAGCTCGATGCCGGCACCGCCGTCGGCGAATGCACGGCGCAGGCGCGCGCGCGACTTGCTCCCTCGTCGGCCGGCACGAAGTTCTGCGACGACTACGCGAAGGCCGCGAGCCACTGCGGAGGCAGCGTGGACAAGGCGCAGTGCTACCTCGAGGTGAAGGTCTACTCGGACGACGCGCTCAGCGGCGCGGCACGTTGCTTCTCGAAGAACTGCAGCGACGTCGATGATTGCGTGGCCGCTTCGCTCGGCCTCTCTTCGCAAGCGTCCCCGTCGCCCGCGCCGCCGCCGGCGTGCTCGACGGAGCTCGCGTACTCCACCGCTTCCTGCGACTCGTGCATGCAGGGATCGTGTTGCGACGTGGACAACGTATGCGCGCGCGATGCAGCGTGCCTGAAGTACCTCGAATGCGCGAGGCAGTGCACGACGGCGGAGTGCGAGTCGGCCTGCTCGTCCGCGTACCCGGGCGGCAGGAGGGAGCTCGACTCGCTGGCGTCCTGCATGGAGTCCCGTTGCTCGACGGCGTGCGGGAACTGAGCCTGCGCGCGCAACAAATGACCATTGCAGGCGTCCGCCCGCAGCTTGGATTCTCGCGAACCGTAGGAGGGCGAGGATGGGCGAGCGCACGGTGAGGGACTTCCTCGTTCGCGAGGGCGGCGTCGCGGCGACGGTGATCGTCGTCGCGGCGACCGCTTGCAGCTCGAGCACGGGGACCGATGCGAGCGCGGGCGGCGGCAAAGGCGGCGGCAACGTCTGCGTGTACACCGAGGCGAGCGGCTATCGGTGCCTCGACAGCAGCGGCTCGAACCCGCCGCGCGAGTCCTGCAGCGACGCCTACGCGTCCCTCGCGGAGTGCACGTCGAAGAACCATGGAGCCACCGAGACGTCGGACGACGGCTGCCGCTACACGCGGACCGTCACGAACCATCGCTGGGTACCCGGGCCGTGCAGCGTCGCCCTCGGGAACGAAGGCGGCGGGAGCTCGTCGGGGAGCGCGTCGGGCTCGGGCTCCGGCTCCGGCGCCGGCTCGGGGTCGGGGTCGGGCTCGGGCTCGGGCTCGGGCTCGGGAAGCGGCTCCTCCTCGTGAGCGCGGAGAAGACGGTCGTTCTCGTGCCGACGACGGACGGGCGGCCGCAGAGCGGCTGCGAGAAGGGTCTGCGCGCGCTCGAGCAGCGCGGCATCGAGGTTCGACGCGTCGGCGGATACGCGGCCATCGACTTCGCGCGCTCGATCCTCGCGACGAGGGCGCTCAGGGACGGCTTCGAGCACCTCTTCTGGATCGACGACGACATCGTCTTCGAGCCGGAAGACGTCGAGCGCCTCTGCGGGAGCGATCATGCCCTCGTCGCGGGCGTCTACCCGAAGAAGGGCAGGCGCGAGGTCGCGCTCCATGTCGCGCCCGGGACGACGTCGCTCACGCTCGGGCGAGACGGGGGCATCGTCGAGGTGCGCTATGCGGGGACAGGTTTCATGTGCACGCATCGAAGGCTCTACGAGGCGATGGCTCCGGAGCTGCCGATCTGCAACGCGCACTTCGGCGAGGCCGTGGTCCCGTACTTCCTCCCGTTCGTCGTCGAGACGGAGCGCGGCCCTTGGTACCTCGGCGAGGACTACGCGTTCTGCGAGCGCGCGCGCCGCGCGGGGCATCGCGTGCTCGTCGACACGCGCGTCCGTCTCTTCCACGTCGGCACGTACGAGTACGGCTGGGAAGATGCGGGCGGATCGTTGCCCCGCAACGCGGAGTACACGCTTCACCTCCGCTGATGCGTCATTCGCCCGGACGAGCGCAGCGGAAGCCGACGTCCGGGAGCGGCGCCTCCGCGCCGAAACGGCGCGCGGAGGCCGTCAGGGTCTCGGGCAGCGTCTCGGCGAAGCTGCCGAGGGTGATGCCGCCGGGTGGGCCGCAGACCGGATCGAAGTAGACCCCGCGTCCGCGACACGACTTCGCGGGGCGATCGGCGAGGAGCTCGCCGACGTTCGCCGCCAGATCGGTGATCGTCCCTCCCGCGAGCACGAGTCGGTCGCGCTCGCCGCTCGCGGCCGGCTGCGGTCCTGCGCCGAGCGACGCGCAGGGAGCGGCGCTGCCGTCGGAGGGGACGCGGCCCCAGACGGCGTCGGCGCAGGTCGGCGGATCGCTGCCCCAGACATAGGTCTGGTGCGCGAGGCGGCCGCGGACGTACTCGAACTGCGCGAGCGTGGGGAGGTCGGCGGAGCGCGCCCGGCAGTACGCTCGCGCGAGCGCCACGCTCACGCAGGTCGCCGGCAGCACGTCCGTGTCGCCCGGGGTGTCGCGATAGGTGCAGCCGGGCTTGCGCTGGGGATCGGTCGTCGTCGCGAGACCCGATGCGCGGAGATCGCCGACGGTGACCTCGGCGGCGTCGAGGAAGAACGGCTGGACGACGACGGCGCGCCATTCCTCGCCGGCGTCGAGCGTGAGATAGGCATGCGAGGCCCAGTAGACGCCCCCGGGGACGCAGACCTCTCCAGGGCGTGGGACGTCGCTGCACACGGGCCTCGCCGTGGGGACGAGGGGAGCGACGCGAGGTGCGCGGCCGAGGGTGATCGGCTCTCCCGCGCTCGAGAGATCGGCGGCGACGCCGACCGCATCGAACCGGAGGACGGCCGAGACGTCGACACGTCCTTCCGCGGCGTGGGCAGGCAGCTCGTAGAGGCCGTCGATCGCCGCGTCCTCGCGCGGGCCGTCGCCGACCCGGGCCTCGTGCGGGAAGAGGCGGAGGCGGAGCCGGTAGCCCGTCGCGCCGGGCGGAAGGCGCACGCCGAACGTGAGCGCGTCCGCGTCGCGATCGTTCTGCGTCACGTTGAACCGGCGCCGGCACGATTCGCACGCGAGCGCACCCGAGCCGTCGAGCACGTCGGCGAGGAGGGTGTCGAAGAGACCGGCTCGCGTGTCGGCGTCGAGCCGCTCGTTCGCGCTCGTCACGAGCGGCGCGTCGGTATCGACGTGAACGACGAGCTGTCCCTCGGGGGCGAGCGGTGCGGGCGCGCAGGCGTCGGTCGTCGCGAGCGCGGCGCATGCGGCCAGGACGAGCGCGCGGGCGCGCGGCGCCCTCACTGCGGCCTCTCAGGGTAGGCGCAGCGGAAGCCGACCGCCTCCGACTCGGAGGTCGTCGTCACGACGAGCCGGCTCACGGTCGCGACGGAGCCCGCGGGACGTCTCCACTCTCCTCCGCGGAGCACGCGGCCGCCCTCGGTCGGCTCGAGGCAGAGCGGATCGATCACCGAGGCTCCGCGGAAGCACCGATCGTCGTAGCGCCGCGGCGATCCCAGGACGTACTCGGAGACGTTCCCGCCGAGCCCGAGGATGCCGAGCGCACCGACGTCGTTCGCGAGCTCGTCGCTCGTCACCGCGACGAGCGGCGCCCGGCCGGGGCAGACCGGCTCGGCTGAATCGCGACCGGCGACGGTGGTCTCGCACGTCACCGGTGCATCGCCCCAGGGGAAGAATCGCTTGGCGTCCGCCCCCCAGGAGGCCGCGCGCTCCCACTGCGCCTCGGTCGGGAGATCGCCACCCGCGAAGCGACAGAGGTCGCGCGCCGTCCCCCAGCGCAAGCGGTTGAGCGGAAATGCCTCGCGATCGCGCCGGCCCTCGCTGAACGTCGCCGCGGTCTCGCGGGACGATCCGACGAGCGGACCTTCGTTCGGGAGCGGCCCTCCGATCTCGGCCGGACGGCCGAGCACGACGCCGGCGCTGCGTGCGGCGCGGTAGCGAGCGACGGTGTACTCGCGCCGGTCGAGGAAGAAGCGCCGGACGGCGGCGATGCGGATCGGCGTCGATGCTTGCTCACCCGGCAACGGGGCGCCTCCGCCACCGAGCACGAAGGCACCTCCGGGAACGCAGACCACGTCGTCGTCCGAGTCGTCGGGACCGCAAGGCTCGTCCGCGAATGCGGGACCGGTCTGCTCGTCCCCGCCCGCCGGCACGGGGCGGAGCACGCCCTCTTCGTCGACGCACGTCGCGCTCGCGGCGGCCACGACGTGGCCGCCTTCGACCGCGAGGCGGGCCATGGTCCCCGCGCACGCCCCGCGAAGGACCACCCGCACGCGCGCCGGCGCTCCCGGGCGAAGCTCGATCCGCACGAGTCGATCGATCGTCGCGTCGGGCGCCGGCTCGACCGAGGGGCTCTCGCCGGCCGCGAGCGCGAGGGCTCGAGGAGCCGCCGTATCATCGACGTCGGTCGCCCCGAGCGCGGGTGCTGCCGGCGTGCCCCAGGCGGACGCGAGCGACCACCGGAGCGCGACGTCGCCGACGGAGTCCGCGTCCCACGAGCCGGTCACGAGCGCGTACCGCCCTGGGTCGAGGACGTGCTCGATCGACGCGCTGCCACCGACCCCGTCTTCGAACAGGACGCTGCAGTCGAGCATGCTGGTCGGTTGCATGCAGTCCTTCACGAGGTGGAGCGTCGGCGTCGTGAAGACGCGCCGCCGGCTGAGCAGGCCCTGCAACGGAAGTACGTCGAAGCGATAGCGACCGGCCTCGGTGATGGTCACGTACGCGGCGGCGGAGCCGGCGAGGTTGTCGAGCCGGTCGCACGTCGTCCGGAACAACGGCGTCGGACCGACGCGCACGATGCGCGTCTCGTTCGGCGGGAGCTCCGTGGCGTCCGCGCAGAGCTCGCCGAGCGTCGACGGCGTGCGTACCGGTGCCGATCTCTCGCGCGGCACGAAGCGCTCCCCGAGGTAGTCGCGCTCCGCGCCCTCGGCGTGCGCCCGGATGCGAACGAGGATCGACGTCGCTCGTCGATCGTCGCGCATCGCGATACCGAAGCTCGTCGGGACGTCCTCTCGGCGCGAGAACGCGAACCGCCGAGAGTCCACCCAGAGGCCGCGCTCGTCGAAGACGTCCACCTGCATCCGCGCGATCACCGCGGGCACGGGGAGATCGGTGTCGACGTCGACCACGACGGCGGGGTAGGCCGGCGGCTCCGACGTGCACGCGGCCGTCACGAGCGTCGTGAGGATGAACGCCGTCTGGCGTACGTCCGTCCTCACGCCGAGGGGTCCGTCACAGGAAGAGCTCCGGTCCGACGGTGAGGAAGACGATGGGCGAGAAGCGGAAGTCGCGATCCGTCTTCCCGCCGGTCTCGGCGGTCGGCGGCCCCTTCACCTTCGCCGAGCCGAGCACCTGCGAGACGAAGCCCAGCTGCGCCGAGACACCGAAGGTCCGCGACAGGCGCCAGACGCCGTCGGCGACGAGCCCGGCGTCGAAGCCCGTGCCGCTCGCCTCGACGGTCGAGCCGTTGGACTTTCCGCTGAACGCGACGCTGTTCAGCCCGAGGTTCACGCCTCCGCGGAGGAGGACCGCCTCGTTGATCTCGAGTCGCCCCTTCATCGCGAAGCCACCGCTCGCGAACGCGCCGTCGACCTCGCTGTGGTACGTCGTCCTCGCGCCGCGATCGATCGTGAGCGGCGCGACCATGAGATACGCGCCGAGCTCGACGTAGCGGTTCAGGAGCCACTGCGGATCGACGGCGAACAGCGGCGCAGTGAGGGTGTCGTGGTGGAGCCAGTTGCTCGGCGACATCTCGCCCGGCAAGAGCATGCCAATCCGTACGCCGAGCTCGAAGCGATGATCCGAGGCCGTGCCCGAAGCGGCGCCGTCCGCGGGACGATCGGCTTGCGCGGGGACCTCCGACCGAGCCGACGGCGCGGGCGGCGTTGCGTCCTTCGCCGACGGCGGCGGTGGGGACGCGGGCGCCGGCGGCGCGCTCGCGGGCGGCGAGGGAGCCGGCTCGTCGCTCGGTGACGTCTCGACCTGCGCGAGCGCGGCGGACGACGACGAGAGGGCGACCAGGAACGAACCGAGGAGGACGGCCTTACGCATCTCCGGGCTCCTCCGACCTAGACCTTCTGGTCCTTCGTGCAGTGGAAGATCTTCGAGATGTCATAGACGAACAGGAGGAGCTTCCGATCGCCGTACTCGTCGACGCGCATCGTCTTGTAGATGCCGTCGCTCACGACGTTGCGACCGTCGAGGCGGTACGTGGAGTCGTTCGTGACGTCGCCCACGGGCGACTCGATCCGGTAGTGCAGCTTGCCGTCGGGCTGGAACGTGAGGTGGATGCCCTTGTCCTCTTTCGGCGCGCCTCCCGGGGCCTGCGTCATGACGACATGGCACGTGCCGACGAGGGCAGCCTTCATCTTCGGCTCCTCCTCGGGCGCGATCGGCGCCGGCTTGACCGGCGTCGCCGACACGCACGCGACGAGGAGCAACATGGGAGTGATCAGCGCGACGCGGAGAGCTTTCATTCGACGTTCCTCGTGGATTCGCTCGAAGCTCGCACCCGGGCGAGGCCTCTTGCCATGGTCAAAACTTTCGACGCGGCTCAGTACTTGTAGGAGACGAGCCGTTGGCGCCTGGACGGCGTGGTCGTGCACGAGGTGACCGGCCCGAACACCGGCGTGCACGTCGTCCCGCTCGCGGACGCGGTGCACTGGGTGCCGGTCTGGCCCCACTGCGTCGAGCAGGAGGTCATTCCCGCGATCGTCGGCAGCTTGTTGAAGACCGTGATCTGCGCGCCCCACCACTGGCGGCTGATCGAGGTGAACCCGCGGCTCACGATCGACTCGCCGGCGCAGCAGCCCGCCTTGACGTACGCGCGCACCTCGCCGCTGTCGACCGCGTTCCAGTCGATGGCGCCGAACGAGAGGTTCGTCCCGCCGTTCGCCATCACGACGGTCGTCGTTCCCCAGAACGACCACGAGAAGAAGCTGTAGGAGTCGTCGTAGCCGTCGAGGAAGTACCATCCGTTGAAGTAGTAGGACTGCGGGCGGACGCCCCCGGCCTCGTCCGCGCGGTCCGGCGCGAAGAGCCCGCGGTCGACCTTCGCGGCGATGAGCGCCTCCTTGAGCAGGGGCAAGATGCGGGCGTCGCTGCGCGGGATCTCGTCGAAGGCGGCGCGCTCGCCTTCGATGCGCGGCTCTTCATCGACCATGCCCACGGCCTTCGCCCGGCCCCCGAAGTACACCGACGTGTCGAGGCCCGCCTCGTACGTGGACGTGACGAGCGGCGCGCCGTCACGCGTCGTGAGGACGAGCGAGCGCGTGTCGCCCTCACGCGAGAAGCGGAAGCGGACCGCCGCGCCGTCGCGCTCGAACGTGCCCGCGACCCCGTTCGCCGCCTGCTCCTCGACGCTGAGCCCTTCGCTCGAGAACTGGCGGCTGGGGTCCCGTGCGGGCGCATCGTCGATTCCGCCGGGCGACGTGACGTTCGAGGAGCACCCGACAGTGGCGACGACGGCGGCGCCGGCGACGAGCGAGAGGGCCTTCGCGAGGATGTTCATTCTGTTCTCGACTCCTGCGCGGCCGGCTCGACGGGGCGGCGTGCTCCGTCCGCGGCGCGCGTTCGTCGAGGCAGGTTGCAGCCGGCGCGCCAGCGGCATCGCGCGCGCCAAGTGCGCGGTCCCTCGTGCGACGGCGTCGCGCGTGACGACGAGTCGTCGTCACCGCGCCGAGGGTTCGTCGGGTGAGGGAGAGCCCGTCATCGGAACCGGCAGCCGCGCCAGAAGCTTCCGGCGAGGCTCTGGTCGAGGGTGCACGTGCACGTCCCTTGATCCGTCGTCCACGAGTAGGTCGTCCCGTCGTTCTTCGTCGGCGCCCCGCAGATCGGCACGATCTTGCCGCTGGTGATCAGCGCGTCGTTCTTGCGCGCGCAGGACGCCGCGGCGTCACAGTCGTCGTCGCTGCTGCAGCCGAGCCCCGCGAGCGCGAGGACGAGCATGAGGACGGTGGTGCGCGTCATTCGCAGTTGCCGGTGCAGATTGCTTCGACCGACGAGGCCGACTGCTCTCCCGCCTCGCGGAACTTCGCGCAGGTCGCGATGCCGTGGAGGATGCGGACGTCGCGCGTGTAGCGCTGCTGCGAGGAGCTCGGCGAGACCCGTTCGGGACCGACGGCGCGATCGCGGCAGTTCTGCTCGGTGAAGTCCTCGCTGCACACCTCGGAGAATGCGGCGTCCTTCGGGGGGCAGGCGCCGTCCGGGCCGACCGTGCAGCCGGCGCAAATGTCCGGGAAGCACTTTGCGGTGCCGTAGATGCAGACGAAGTCGCCGCGTGCGGGCGTCGACGTCGATGAAGAGTCGCTGCCGCTGCACGCAGCAGCCGAGACGAGCAGCACGAAGGGAGCGAGCCGCGATGGCGTCATGGCGCCGATGCTCGCGCCTGACGCGAGCGTCGGTCCATGGTCAGAAGTTTCTACGTCACGATGCGCTGCTACGGAGCGAGCGTGCGACGAGCTCCCGTCGCGTCGCGCTCCCTGTCTTTCGCAGGAGCTCGGCGACCTGGTTGGCGATCGTTCGGATGGATCGGTTCCGCGTCCGCGCGATCGCGGCGTTCGAGAGGCCGCGCTCGACGAGGACGAGGACGTCGCGCTCCGCGGCGGTCAGCGCTTCGTCCCCGATGGTCGCCCGCGGATCACGCGTGAGGAGGGCGCCGATTCGGACGAGCTCCACGCGGGACGCCGCGCCGACCTTCGAAGCCGCGCTCGCCAGCCGCGACGACACGGTCGGAGGAGAAATGCCGAGGGCGTAGGCGATGAGCTTCGACGAGAGGCCGCGCGACGCGTGCGACAGGGCGTCGAGCTCCCCGCGGGTGAGGCTGCGGAGCGGCCAGCGTGACGGAGGGTTCTCGATCAACGCGTAGTATCGGCGAGCGCCCTCCCGTCGCTCCACGACGCTGAGCCTGCCGGAGGTCAGCGCGGGCCAGAGGTCGAGCGCGGCCCAGTCCGTGCGGTGCCTTCGCGTCCGTGCTCGCTCGATCGACGTGACCCGGGCGGTCACCGACGACGCGTCGAGCGGGACGGGCTCGCGGTGGACGATCCGACCGTCGGGCTCGAGGAGCGCGACGACCGACTCCGGATGCAGACGGATGCGCAGGCCCGCTTCGATGTGGAGCGCGAGCTGGGTCAAGCGCCGGCGCGTCAGGCGGTCGAGGCGCACGCGCTCGTCGCATCCGACCCATAGACCCAGGGCCGTCCGCGGCTCCGGATGAAACAGGAGGCCGATGCAGTCCGCGACGCCCAGCACGTCGCGCGTCGCGCGTACGAGCCGGCGCAGGGACGGCTCGACCAGCGGTTCGAGCTCCGTATGCGAGAGGGCGACCGCGGGCGGGTAGTAGAGCGCCTTGACGGCGTCGACATCGAGCTCGGCGAACGAGGCCATCGGCCCCGC